>CAYTXX010000055.1:0-8004 GCA_964442165.1 uncultured Desulfurococcaceae archaeon
AGACCTCGTTGGGATGTGCTACCTCTCGGCGGTAGCTGCTGGCAGTAAGGCGTGCATAGACGTCCTCAAGGGGGCTAGAGCCGCCATAGCTATCGATGGGTGCTGGTGTGAGCCTCGATCATCGTAAAGCAGGGAATAGATCCCGCATACGAGGTTGTTGTAGCGAGGGAGGGTATCGAGATGTTAACGCCGCTCGACTTCGCCGGTGAAGGTGTTAATGGGGTTGCAGGTAGAGCTGCGGAGGGCTTCCTAGGAGCTTCTGGGGGCGCTGACCCTAGCTACCTCCCCGGGTTACAATGCTCATAGCTACCGTAACGGGATCCTCAAGCCCCCTAGCCCTCGCCAGGTACTCCAACCTTCCTGCCTGGCTTAGGTTAACTAGCTCTGCGGTAAGCTCCCGTAGCTCCGCTAGGTCTTTAGCCCTAAACAGCGGGAAGCCCCACTCAGCTACGCACCTATTTACGTGTAGGTCTAGGGGCGTGTAGGTTATCGCCGGCGTACCCATTAGGGCTGCCTCCCTAGCTATGCTAGCACCCCCTGTGACTACTAGCCTAGCGTAGTACGTTAGTGAGGGACCGCTGAAGCCCCCCTCTACTACCACTACCCCGCTCCTCCTCGCTAGGTCCCTGTGGTGGGAGTACCTAGGTAGTAGCACCACCTCGTAGCCTAGGTCTAGTAGGACGCTGAGGACATCCTCACTACGCGGTAGCTTTAGACCCCGGTAGTAGGTCGCTAGCTCCTCGGCTGGCCTGAAGACCACGTAGCCCCAGGGTCTCAGCCCTAGCGACCTTACGTAGCTCTCCCCAGGCTCCAGCCTCTTCAGCCAGCCGACCTCGTCAACCCCCTGGAACCGTACGAGCACCGTAGAGGGGGTTACGTACCTACGTACCTCCTCCTCCGGGATGCAGCTTGAGAACACCACGTAGTCCGCTAGAGGTAGGGACAGCCTACTGGGCACAGCCGCGTGGGGCGAGTCCGTCAGAGCTACGTACCTAGCCCCAACACCGTAGGCTACCCTGGAGGCAGCTGGGTTCGGGTAGGCCACCAGCACCTCGGGCTTAAACCCCCTAGCAACCTCGGCTAGACCGGCTACCCTGAGCCCGTCCTCGCGGACCTTATCGTAGGGGTCGCCCTCGGAGTACCTACCAACAGCTACGTACTCCACCCCCAGGAAGTCTAGGGCTCTGCAGGTGTACTCGTACTCCCTACAGGTTACCAGGACCTCTAAGCCGGTCGACTGAAGCTCCCTAGCTAGAACCCCGAGGAGGGTCGCCTGCTTAGACGTTAGTACGTCTACCCATACACGTCTCCAGCCCAGCTAAGAGCACCCACAGCCAGCTCTAGCCGAGGTTAATTAGCTAGGTTAGGTCGCCGCAGGTACAGAAGACCTCGTGGACTAGCTTGTAGAGCTCCTCAATACCCTCCCCGGTAACTGCGGACACGGCTATGAGCCTCTCAGCCCTCAGGTACCTCCGGACTACCTGGAGTACCTCGACTAGCATCTCCGGCAGTAGCCCCACCTCGGCTCTACTCAGGTGCTCTACCAGCTCCTCGACCTCGGCGTCGGCGTTAGCCGAGAAGAGCCCGCCCCTAACCCCGACCGCGTCGGCCTTACTTATGACAGGTACCACCGGTATCTCGAGCCTGAGCTGGGCCACGATAGCCATGAGTATGGCCACAGCCGTCTCGCTCCCCCTAAGCCCTAGGGTTGGGTCTACCAGGAACACGCCAACAGGTTTAGCTACCCTCTTCACTAAGTCCACTAGCTTAGCTCCGGAGGACCTGAAGAGAAGCACCTCCATCTGCCCCGGGGTGTCTACCAGGACTACGTCCCCGCTTAGCCTAGAGAGCTCCGCGAGTACCTTGGCGGAGTTCTCGGCTAGTACGTCGATAGCCCTAACTATAGCACCGTTAGGTCCGAGGCCCTCCCGAACCATGATCTCCACGGTCCTCACGATGCTCCTAACGTCGAAGGTCGGGGTATAGGGGACTACCTCCGCAGCTGGGTCTAGGTTAGCGTAGTCTACCGAGTACCCTAAACCCTCGAGCCAGAGGCCTAGAGCTCTAGTGAGGAGGGTCTTACCTGAGCCGGCGGGCCCTACGAAAACTACTGCTAGCCTACCCATAGGTAACGGTCTTAGAACGGGGATATGAAGTCCTCGGGCTTCGGAGGCTCTGGGCTTAGCCCCTTCCTAGTCCTTATAACCCTGACTATAGTAGGTAGTAGCTGGTCCGGTACAGGGGACCACTTACTGAACTCGGTCCCCCAGAAGGCTCTACCCGCGGTAGAGCTCCTTAGCTCGCTAGCTAGGTCCATGGACTCAGCTATAGGTAGTTCAGCTACTACCCTTGCTGAGGTTGGGGTGGTGTAGATTACGTCTAGGACCTTACCCCTCTTCTTAGATACTACAGCAACTACAGAGCTTATCAGGTCTGCCGGGACCCTTACGTCCAGCTTCTGCAGAGGCTCTAGTAGGGTAGGTCTCGACGTGAGTATACCTGCGTATATCGGGTTACGCGTTGCTGGGTATAGCTGAGCTGGACCTCTATGAGCTGGGTCCTCGTGTATAACTGCATCGTGTAGAACTACCTTAATACCCCTTACAGGCTCCATAGCTAGAGGCCCCTCCTTCATCGCTAGCCTAAAGCCTTGTATTATCGTGTCCCTGACCTCCCTTAGGTACTGAACACCGGTAGTTCTATCAACAAATACGTTTATGTTCTCGTCTATAGCCCAGATCCTCCTAGCCTCGTCGTAGTCCCAGCCAGCCTGGTCCCTGAGTATCTTAGCCCTCTCCCTGGAGTCCATGTCCTCTATTACGATTCCATGCTGTATGAGCCTTATGGTCTCCTCGTTTAGAGGTTCAACGCTTATGTAGAGCCTGTTGTGCTTATTGGGGGACTTACCCTCGAGGATTTCTGAGGGGGCTCTACAGGTCTCCCTGTACACGACTATTGGTGGTGAGGTGTCTACCTCTATACCGTAGTTCTCCTTGAGGAACGTTAGAGCTATCTCTAGGTGTAGGGGGCCCATACCTGAGATTAGGTACTCCCCGGTCTCCTCGTTTATCTTAACCAATATGTTCGGGTCTTCGATGCTTAGCTTCCTCAGAGCCTCAACGAGCTTGGGTAGCTCAGCAGTCTTCTTAGGCTCTATAGCCATGGTTACGACAGGCTCGGAGACGTACCTAAGCCTCTCGAATGGAGCTGCCGTGTCCTTATAGCCTAGGACTACTACAGTCTCCCCGGACCTAGCCTGGTCGAGCCCTAGGGTAGCCGCTATGTTCCCAGCTGTGATCTCCTCGACAACCTCCCTCGTAGGACCCATGTAGAGGCTTACCTGGAGTACCCTCTGCTTAGTCCTAGCCATCAGTAGCCATACCTCCTCACCAGCCCTTAGGGTACCTGAGAAGACCCTCCCAGTAGCTACGAAGCCTGCGTGTGGGTCTACCCTCATGTCGTTAACGAAGTAGACTAGGGGACCGTTCGGGTCGGCCCTCATCATGGCCTTACCTATGTCGCTATCTATATCACCCCTCCATATCTTCGGTATCCTGTAGCTCTGAGCCTCCCTCGGGTTGGGGACGAACTTAACTACGGTATCTAGGATTGCTTCGTGTAGGGGTGATAGCTTAGCCAGCTCCTCGACGCCTTCCTTACCCTTCTCGTAAGCTCCAACGATATCACTAAACTTTATACCCTTCTTCTGAGCTATTGGTATCGTTATGCCCCACTTATCCCTAGCTGCACCGAAGATAACGGTACCCTTAGCTGGGTCGAAGGTCCACTTATCCCTGAACTCAGGCTCCGCGTACTCAGCTAGTAGGGAGTTCATGGTCTTGATTATCTCGACGAACCTCTGCTGGACCTCCTGAGCTGTGAACTTAAGCTCCTTTATTAGCCTATCGACCTTATTTATGAAGAGTATCGGCCTAACCCTCTCCTCCAGGGCCTGCCTCAGCACTGTCTCAGTCTGCGTCATAACACCCTCAACAGAATCTACGACAACCAGAGCTCCGTCTAGGACCCTCAGAGACCTTGTAACCTTACCGCTGAAGTCTACGTGGCCGGGGGTATCTATTAGGTTGATCACGTAGGGCCTACCTCCGTACTCGTGGTAGAGGCTTATGTTAGCTGCCTTAACGGTTATTCCCCTCTTCTGCTCCACCTCGAGGTAGTCTAGAGCTAGCGCTTCCCCGGCTACCCTCATGGATATGATCCCGGAAGCTGCTAGCAGTAGGTCTGAGGTAGTGGTCTTTCCGTGGTCTACGTGGGCTATTATACCTATGTTCCTAACTTGCTCTATGTTCCCCATTATAGCCTGGATCTGCTCTACCGTCTTGTACCTAGGCATACCCTGCTCCTACCCAAGACCTCAGTAGAAAGCCTAATAAGCTTAGATAGCCCAAGGCTACAGCACCTTAGAGAGTGCTCAGGGGCCGGGGCACCCACTTTACGAGGTCAGTAGAGCTAGCGGAGCACGCCCTACAATGTAGTAAGCCCCCCGCTCGAAGGTGGGGGCTACCATACTTAAAAGTTCTCTAGATAGCTTACTCTAGGCGGGGCTATGAGCTCTGGGTATACGGCTGCTTTGGAGGACATATACGGCATAGTACTGTTCTTCCGGGAGAGTACGGAGGACGAGGAGCTCTTCGAAGCTCTAGACGCGATCCTGAGGAGGATTGAGGACTTCCTACTAGCTGAGCACGACGATAGGGAGAGCCTCGAGTTCCTTAAGGAGCTATACGCCCTCGTTATGAGCAACCCGCTCACTAAGTTCCTGGGAGTGTACATAAGGGACTTCATACCCGGGAGGTAACTTGCGCGACATACTAGTCGAGTACATTAACTGGAGGCAGCAGCTGGAGCTAGCCCTCCGGAGCTCTAGGACCGCCAACCCCGTTGAGCTGGGGTCGGTTGAGGGGGTAGTGTTCACCGGTATGGGGGGCTCCGGGATAGTCGGCGACGCTGTAGCCGAGTACCTCAAGGAGGCCGTAGAGGTACCGGTAGCTGTAGTCAAGAGCTACAGGCTACCGAGGTACGTAAAGAGGGGGTGGCTTACCGTAGCTATAAGCTACTCCGGGAACACCCTGGAGACCATACACGCAGTGAAGGAGGCCTTGCGGAGGGGAGCCAGCGTAGCAGCTATTACATCCGGGGGTAGGCTACTGGAGCTAGCTAGGGAGCTACGCCTACCTTACGTAGTCGTTACGCTAGGGCTACTACCTAGGGTAGCCCTCCCCTCTCTCCTAGCGGGGGCCTCGGCGGTGCTGAGGGACGTGCTGGGCGTAGACCTCGGGCTCTCTAATGGTCTTAAGGTGCTGGAGGATGTGAGTGGGGCTTTTAAGCTCTCTGAGAGGTTAGCCTCGTTCTTAATGGGGGGCGTGCCGGTCTTCGTGGCTACCGAGGAGCTGTACCCTCTAGCCCTTAGGGCTAAGAACGAGTTCAACGAGAACGCAAAGCTGGTGAGTAAGGTCGAGGTAATACCTGAGTGGGGCCACAACGATATTGTAGGGTGGGAGGGACCTCTTAGAGGCTTTAAGGTCGTAGTCTTCAGGTACAGCAGTAACCACCTAGCCGACTTCGCGGCTAGGTACATAGCTGAGCTAGGACACGAGGTTGAGGTGGTCGACGTAGGTAGGGGTAGCTACATAGAGAGCTTCCTATACGGTTCGTGGGTGGTTGGGCTAGCCTCAGTAATCCTCGGGAGGTCCCTCGGGGTAGATCCAAGCGAGACCAAGTCTATAGAGGTCTACAAGGAGTTCCTGACCGGGTTACTCCGACCCTAAAGCACTGTACACCGCCTCCACCAGATTACTAACTTCGGAAAAGCTCAGCTAAACCCTCAGCACGTAGCGTCCAACCTCTTTGGGCAGTGCTTGTACTCTATAAGTACAGCTTCCTGGGTTTTAAATGCTCTCTAAGCCCTACTTCCGGGGTTAGCTTTGTCGCTTAGAAGAACCCTAGGCATCTCCGAGGGCCAGGCCCTACTACTGGGTAATGAGGCTATAGCTAGGGGGGCTTTAGAAGCCGGTATCGGGGTTGCAGCAGCCTACCCTGGGACACCCTCGTCGGAGGTCGTCGGCTCCCTAGCTGAGGTCGCGGATGAGCTAGGTATATACGTTGAGTGGTCCACCAACGAGAAGGTGGCCTTCGAGCTCTGCTGGGCTGCAGCTCTCTCGGGGGTTAGGGCTATAACGGCTATGAAGCACGTAGGTCTTAACGTAGCTGCAGATGCCCTCATGAGTAGCGCCTACACGGGGGTAAACGAGGGCTTCGTAATCGTAAGCGCTGACGACCCTTCGATGTGGAGTAGCCAGAACGAGCAGGATAACAGGCTATACGGCTTCATCTCCTACGTACCTGTCTTCGAGCCCGATAGCCCGGGTGAGGCTAAGGAGCTAACCAAGTTCCTATTCGACTTTAGCTCAGAGTTTAAGCACCCGGTAATCCTCAGGAGCACTACTAGGATAAGCCATACGAGGGGGCCGGTAGCTCTAGGCCCCATACCTAAGCCTAAGGTGGTAGGGTCCTTCAAGCCGGAGCCCAGGTACGTGGTAGTCCCTAGTAACGCTAGGGTATCTAGGGTAGAGGTACTTAGGAAGTGGAGGGAGATATCTAAGAGAGTTAACGGTATAGCCTTCAACAAGCTCTACGGAGATGGGAAGGTCCTGATAGTAGCGCCGGGTCTATCGCACGCCTACGCCTCGGAGGCTGCAGCCAGGCTGAACCTCGAAAACCGCGTAAGGGTCCTGAAGCTCTCCTCAGTCTACCCGATCCCGGAGGAGCTAGTCCTTAAGGCTACCGAGGGAGTGGACCTAGTGGTGGTCGTAGAGGAGCTAGAGCCTGTAGTAGAGCTTCAGGTAAGGTCCCTACTCCAGCGGGAGGGGGTACCGGTACGGGTTGTAGGTAGGAGCCTTGAGGAGAGGGCCTACGAGCTTACCCTAGAGCGGGTCGTTAGCCTACTGAGTAGAGCCCTAGGTACAGAGCCCGGAAAGGCTACCACAGCAGGTGGTTCGGTAAGCAGGCCCAGCCTCCCAGCTAGACCGCCGGTCCTCTGCCCTGGGTGCCCCTACAGACCCCTAGCCTTCGAGCTTAGGAGGGTTTTAAACCAGGAGAGAATACCGGCGGTCTTTGCCGGGGATATAGGCTGCTACTCCCTGATATACTACCCACCGTACAGGCTTCAGGACACCCTAGTGGAGATGGGCGGTAGCTTAGGCCTAGCGAACGGCTTCTCGACGGTGCTTAAGGACTACGTAGTCGTATCTGTAGCTGGTGACTCAACATTCTTCCACGCCTGCCTTCCAGCACTGGTTAACGCAGTCTACAACAACCACCCCCAGATAGTCCTAGTACTGGACAACGGTACTACCGCTATGACCGGCCACCAACCGAGCCCCACGACGCGTGTCAACGGTAGGTACGTAGCACCTGAGGAAGTCGCCAGAGGTATCGGGGTCGAGTTCGTGGCTGTGGTAGACCCCTACGACATAGCTAAGGTTAGGGAGGCCTTCCTAGCAGCGGTCGGGTACGTTAGGGAGAGTAGGGGGCCCGCAGTCATAGTGTTCAGGAGGAAGTGCGCCCTAGTGGCCCTCAGGGACATGCGTGAAGCTGGTGAGGAGGTAGTCCCCTACGAGGTCGACCTAGGTAAGTGCATAGGTTGCGCCATATGCTACAGCTGGTTCGCCTGCCCCGCGATAACCTATAGGGAGGATAGGAAGGCCTACATAGACCCCGAGCTCTGCATAGGTTGCGGTGCCTGCGTCCCCGTTTGCCCAGTGAAGGCTATAAAGCCCTCTAAGCCAGTAGACCAGGGTAGGCTAGCTAGGTACTGGTTCTAGGGGTGGTAGCCGTGGTTGAGGAGCTTAACGTAGTGGTGGTCGGAGTCGGGGGTCAGGGGCAACTACTCCTCTCCAGGTTGATAGCTGAGGTGTTCGCTAAGCGGGGTGTAGGGTCCCTAGTAGCCGAGACTCATGGTATGAGCCAGAGGGGTGGTAGCGT
>CAYTXX010000056.1:0-7513 GCA_964442165.1 uncultured Desulfurococcaceae archaeon
CTTACTATGGGACTCAGCTAGCACCGAGCCTAATCTCACTACATCCTCAACCCTCCCGCAGTCTAGGTACCTACCCTCTACGTACTCCCTTACTACCACCAGCTCATCTTCGTCAACGGATAGTATCCTAGGTACTCTGAACCCCGCCCAGTCTTGGAACCTCATGAACCTTATCTCCCTGCTGAACCTCTCCCTAGGGGCTAGTGCATAAGGGTAGCTAGCCCTTAGGAAGACCGCCGGTGGTATCCACTTAAGTAGTCCGACCTCCTTAGTGAACCTCTTAACTACTACCCTTACTCCTCCCTCCTCCCTAACCTCTGATTGGGCTACTAGGGAGTCCAGCCCCTCTATACTTAGAGCTCTCCTCAACTCGCTGAGGACCCTATCCACCTCCGAGGAGAGCTCTCTGAAGGCGCTCACGGAGCTCACCTACTCGTACCTTAAAGCAACCGCTGGCGGTATCTTAGCTGCCATGTAGGCCGGTATAGAGCCTCCAACTAAACCTACGAGAACGGTTAGACTAGCTGTCCTAACCACTAGCTCGAGGTTTATGTCAGGCCTAGCTGCGATTACTATGCTCTGAACTCCAGCCCTTATGATCAGCCCCTGGCCGGACAATAGGTAAGCACCCGCGACCCCTAAGGCTATGCCTACGGTAGCCCCTATAACGCACATAACTAGAGATTCTGCGAGTACCATAGCTACTACTTGCCTATTCGTAAACCCTACAGCCTTCATTACCCCTATCTCCCTAGTCCTCTCTATAACCGAGGTGATCATAGTTGCCGAGACCCCGGCTATAGCTACCGCGAAGGCTGACAGGGATGTTACGTAGTTTATGAAGGATACCGCGGTCGTAATGCTGGAGATCGCATCAGCTATAGCTGCGAAGGACACTACTTCAACGTTACCCCCGTAGGAGCTCCTAATAGCCCTCGTGAAGCCCCTAACGTACTCAGAACCCCCGAGGACTACGAAGATACCCGACCACTTCCTAGCGTTGAGTAGCTTACTCCCAGCTTCCAGGCTTACGAGTACCATCTGGTCTGGGCTAAGTATGAACGCTCCACCGTACTCCTCGAGGACCCCTGAAACAACTAGGTTCACGTTGTTAACCCTCTTAACCCTACCCCCCTCAACCTCAGCTACGAGGAGGCTGATGACGTCCCCAACGTCTAAGCAGACCTCGTCATCCGCTACAGCTACCCTATGACCTACTAAAGCCCCCAGTAGGTCGGACTCCAGCGGGACCTCCCCGCGTGCGACCTTGAGGTTACCCATGGCCTTGAAGACTATCCCAGGGTTTATAGCGTAGATGTACACCTGAACCTCCGAACCGCACCTCCTAACCAACCCCTGGAGGCTGTAGAAGGGCTCTGCTGAGTCTACGTACTCGAAGGACCTCACGTAATCGAGGTCTGCTTGGCTTAGGTCGTAGGTTCCGGATGGGAATATTACCACCACGTTCTGACCTAAGGCTTGGACCTGCGAGAGTATATAGTTCGAGTAGCCACTAACTATGGACCCCATCATAACCATTATCAAGGGGCCTATCACTATCCCAGCTATGGTTAGGGTAGACCTAAGCTTCCTCTCTCCTAGAGCCTTAACTGAGAGCGCTACAGCATCCCGTAGGAAGACTACGAAGCTCACGGTGGAGGTACCTCACCGAGGTGTTTAAGTTTCCTATAGTAGCCTGTCGCAACTCTGTAGAGTAGGTAGCCGACCGTAGCTAGGAAGGCTGCTACCGCTACGGTTACCGCAACCCTCTCTACGGTGTAGAGAGGAGCCTCTGTAGGGCTTGCTGGAGTAGTCTCAACTACTGCCTGTACGGGCACTGAAAACCTTGCTGACTGAAGCTCGTTGTACACGTTGTAGTACTCAACCACTACCTCGACCTCACCTACTGGAGTAGCTAGCGGCATACTAACGCTGAAAGCCCTCTGAGAGCCGGGCTCTACATCCCCTACGAAAGTATCCGAGCAGCGCTGACCCTGAGCTACGCAGGCTACTACCCTAGACCTGTAAGCAGTGGCTGAGCCGTAGTTAACTAAGGTACCTGAAACCCTGAGTGCCCCACCGGCTAGAGTAGCTCTACTATCCCTTAGTACTAGGTCTACAAAGGGCTCTACAACTACCGCAATAGTGTTGTTGAAGGACCTAACCCTCCCCCCAACGTCCCTAAAGACTACCGTAACTACTATTGGTACAGTACCGTAGCTAACCACTGTAGTAGCCCCAACACCTGCGTAAACCCCCATCGGGTTGTACACTAGGGTTACCTTAACCTCGGAGGAGCCTCCAGCGTCTATCCTATCTATGTAGTGCACCGATGGGGACGCTATGAGTACCGGGAGCTGGCTGTAAGGGAATACAGCTACGTAGACGTTGTAGGCTGGGCTACTCCCGTAGTTCACTACCCTAAGGGTTGCCCTAGTAACCCTTGAAGTAACCCTAACGGTACCTCCGTCTAGGTCTACCGAGATGTACCTTACCGAGCCCAGTACCGGTATTGCTACGCTTAGCCTACAGCTTCTCGGAGTACCCCACTGGTCTACGTAGTGCAGTAAAGCCTCAGCTCTGTAGGTACCGGGAGAGCTTACTAGGACGTTAAGCGGAACTACGAAGTCTAGGAGGCTACCCCGGGAGTAGGTAGTAGCTGTAGGTTGCAGTAGTAGTTGAACTAGAGAGCCTACTGCCTGCCTGCCTCCGGTTGCTAGAGCCTGGAGGACCTGCGGCGATAGTGGAGCTACCCTCACTACAGAGCTATTGTCTATAGAGCTGGTGAAGCCCTCCGGGAGCCTAAGCTCTAGGAAGGCCCCGTACATACCGTCTACGTAGTTGTTTCTAAGTACTACGTGTAGTAGAGCCCCGTAGGTTCCAGGCTCTACAGAGCCCTCAACCCAGCCAGAGCTGATAACCTCAATAGCTAGGCTCTCGTCGATCACCCTAAGCTCTACATAGTACTCCTCTACTAACCTAGTACCGGGGCCTCCGGATTGAGCTACGTAGTCTAGCCTTAGGAGAGCCTTATAAACTCCGGGAGCTACGTCGCCTACCGAAACCCTAAAGGTTATGGTTGTGCTAGAGTAACTCCTTATAGGTCCGTCCACGTAAGCTGTAGCTGTACTACCTGCGTTACCTCTGAAGCCCTCAGGTAAGTGTAGCTCTGCCAGAACCCCCTGCACTGGGTATGGTAGCCTATTTGCTACTGCCACTGCATAGGTAGCGTTCTCAGTTCTTGGGAAGACGTTGTAGTTGTTTAGCCAGCCCCAGCTAACTGGGGCTAGCCCCCCGCTAGTAAGTCCTCTAGGTTCCTCCACGTACAGCCATACCCTTAGGCTACTGCTAAACGTTAAGCAGGCTCCGAATGAGCTTAGGCTGTACTCGACCTCTACAGCTAGGTCTACGTAGCCGTACACGTTGCCTGGAATGTTGAAGTACAGTGTAGCAGTACATGAAGTGCCGAGTGGTAGCCTTGCTGAGCAAACCACGGACCCTACTACCGTGGGGAGGCTCTCCGAGGAGGCTCTTACCACTACTCCAACAGCTTCGTACCTCCCTCTATTGACTAGGGTTAGGGTTAGTGGTACGTAACTGGAGTTAGGGTACACCGGAACGGGCTGACCTACGCCCCAGTAGAAGTTTACTAGCTGTACGTTAGGGGCGTAGTCCTCGAGAGGCTCTACAGCTAGCGGAAGATCCAGCACCTCGGTGGAGTAAAGAGAGGCATCCGCAATAGACTTAGCGTAGCTTAGAGCTAGCCTAAGCCTGTAGACCGATGGGGTTAGGTTGTCCGCTACGTCTAGGGTAATCCTTAGGCTACACGTTGAGGTACCCGGCAGCGGGGCCCCCACGCAGCTCCCTCCAATACCGCGGACTACGACCCCCCTAGGAGCCTCCGCTCTAACCCCAGTGACCGTTACTGCCTCCGCCCTCACGTTAGCTATAGTAGCTACTAGCTCGATACCACGCGCTGACGGTAGTGCCGGGGCTCTGCTACCAGCGTACTCGCTGTGTACCTCGACTATAGCCAGGTTCCTCTCCTCTACTACCGGTAGGCTAACGCGGAGATCCTTGGAGGCGTTGTAGAGGGTCCGACCGTAGCGGACTAGGGCTCTAATGCTTAGAACCACCTCCACAGAGCTAACCCCTTCTACCTCCACTGGTGGGAGCCTGATGGTCTGCGAAGCCCCGTAGTTTAGGGGGGCGTTTACGGCTATAGCCTTGGCCCTCCCCCCTTCGCTTAGCTCAGCGTTTACCAGGGTAACCGTGATCACGGCGCTCTCGATCGTATCCCTAGTGTAGGAGTAGAGGACTATGTAGGGGGTGAGCCTACTCGAGTTCCCGTAGGCTATACGCGATAGCCAGCCAGTATCAACTACCTCTACGTTAAGGACGGGCTCACGAACTACTAGCGGGAGCCTGTAGGTTAGGTTAGCCCAGAACTCAGAGCCCCTGCTATCGCCGAGGACCTCAGCTGTGAGGTTAGCTACGTAGACCCCCGGTGGGCAGGCTACGTCTACCCCTCCGAAGTCTACGGTAGTAGCTGAACCGTAGGTTAGCTGAGCTGAGGATACGTAAACCCTATCCAGCTCGTGTATGCTGAAGCACTTGGGTAGCTCGAGCACTAGCCTAAGCCCTTTAACTACAACGCCGGGGTCGGAGTTCCTTAGGGTTACCCTAATGGTGTTACCGGTCGAGCTGCTGAAGGCTACCCCGTCTAACCAGCCGTAAGCGACTACCTCAACCAGGGGCTTCGGCGGGCTATCGATACGTAGGGGGATTTCGAAGCTTAGGGTAGCTCTGTAGGTAGCCCTACCCGCCCTAACTAAAGCGTCTAGAGCTAGGGTAGCTGGGTACGTCCCCGGCTCTACTCCCCGGGAGATTGAGAGCCCGTCGAATGTTATGGTCTGCCTACTGAGGGAATCTACCGAGACCCCGCTTACCGATACCGATGTAGGTGTAAGAACCTCCGACCTCAGAGTAGCTACCCCACCGTAGAGGGATACGTAGTCGAAGCTCTCAAGTACTACAACTAGGGATAGGGAGCTACTTCCGGGGTAGGCTACCTGAGGAGCCCAGAATACCGATACAACCCTTAGGTTTACCGATGGGTTCTGAACTACTAGCGGGAGCCTGTAGGTTAGGTTAGCCCAGAACTCAGAGCCGTCTTTAACTACTAGGAGGGTTAGCTTCAGCTCGGCGAACTCCGTTGAGTAACACTCAACACTCACATCACTGAACTGAAGCTCGAAGACCTCACCGTACCTAGTTGGGGTATTCGAGTATACTGCCGAGCTCCTACTCCCGTTGGAGAAGAAAGCGCAGGTAGGTAGCTTTAGGGTAGCTACTAAGGAGCTTACCGTAGCCCCCGGCTCAGCTAGCCTTAGTACAACCCTGTACGTAGCTCTAGCGGTGCCGTAGGTAACTCTAGGCTCTAGCCAGCCGTAGGTAACTACGTCAACGCGTACCCCGGGGGGCGTACCTACAGCTAGGTCTACTGGAAGAGTTGCCGAAGCCTCGTACTGAACCCCGTCATCCGTAACCGCAGTCCCCCTCACCTCGAGTACCGCTCGGTAGCTCCCGGGTGCTATCCCCCGGTCTACGTCGATATCCGTGAATACCGCTGTGAAGGGGCTGTAACTGTCCACCCGACCTACAGCGCTCCGCAGCTCCCTTGGGTAGAAGCCCTCCGGAAGCTTAAGCACTAGGTTTGCTGACGATATACCTACCCCACCGGTTCTTAGGGTTATGTAGAGGTTCGCACCCTCTGTACCGGGGTAAGCTACTGGGGACCAGTAGGTGTCCTCGACCTGGAGCTGGAGCTCCGGGTACGGGCTAACTGAGAGGGGAACGTTGACTAGCTCCCAGTAGAGCTCCCCACCGACCCTGTAGGTAATGTTCAGCACGGCTACGTAGCTACCCGGGGTGACGTCCCTACTGACGTCTACAGTGTAGGTGAAGCGCACTAAGTCTCCGTAGTTCACAGTAGCTACGTAGGTATCGTTAGTGGACCTAGCCCCGGAGCACCTGTAGTAGGCTGTAAAGCCCTGCGGGAGGGTTATGCAGGCGTAGACGGAGAAAGCGCTTTGAGTACCTAGGTACCTTACCTCAGCAACTAGCTGAGCAGCCCGAGAGCCGGGGTAGACGTCACCGCCTACCCTAGACCTAAAGGTGACGCCCTCTAAGGAGAAGCTCCAGCTGGATAGCGCTACGTAGGGGGCCAACACGGTAGCTGTCAATACTAAGGTGAGAGCGAGAGCTCCGGCTGTTACCTTCACTGTACGCCACACCGTACTCAAGTCCTTAACGGAGTTTTAAGCCCTGCCTTCAGCTAAGTTTAAACTGTGTCTGGAGGAGGTGCTGCGGTGGGTTTAGAGAGCTCCTATCTCCTAGTGGTCCGCATCCCAACCTCCGTAGAGGTAAGCTTAGGTAGGAAGAGGTGGTACTTCAACAGCGGTTACTACGTGTACGTAGGCTCCGCTAGGGTTTTCAGGCCGTACATCAGGATCCTAAGGCATTTCCTTAAAGAGAAGAGGAGGTGGTGGCACATAGACTACCTAACCTCAGAGGAGTACGTAGAGGTTGTACTCGGCCTCATACTCTACGGGGTCTCGGAGAGCTCCCTCTACAGCTACTTAGCTAGGGTAAGGTCCTTCGAGCCGGTAGCCCCGGGTTTCGGGGCAAGCGACTCCCCAGATCACGTAACCCACCTGTTTAGATTCTCCCAAAGCTCTCCCGACTCCCTCTACGAGGAGCTGGGCAGGGTTATCTCGGGGCTAGCTCCACGGATGGTCGAGCTAGTTCTTTAGGGCGTCCCTCGGTTGAGGTAGCTACGGCTCTATGTTGAAGGGTATCTCCAGGAGCTTCTTCGACTGTCTAAACCTAACCTTCTCTACCTTAATCCTACCTATGTACCTAGCTGAAGGTAGGTGCTGCTTATTGCAGGCGTTTATGTTCCAGATGCTACCATCTCTATCGTATACCACCACTACGTAGAGCTCTCGAATATGTTGAGGTATGGGGAAGAGGTCGTAGATTACGTTCCCGTACCTCTCCTCAGCAACCTCCCTCGGAAGGACCTTAACCTCTATCTTAAGGTCCTCAGCTACCTTAGTGTTAGCTAGCTCCTCTATAGCTCTGACCTCATCATCAGTCGGCTTCCGGTCGAACTGCACCGTAAGCCTCCCGTGCTTACCCTCGGTATAGACTGAGGCTGTCCACATAGCTCCCTCTCCGAGAACCCTTACAACAGCTCCCTTGAGTATGTGAAGAGCTGTATGGGTTCTAACCTCATCAGGGTACTCCAGACTCTCCATCAGGTCCCCTAAGGCTTGAGTACCGTGTGAAAATAAGCTACCACTAGCCCCCATCTCCCGCGGTAAGGTGCGACCTTGCATACCCTTATGGAGCTCAGAACAGCGGGCGAGGTCTTGGTGTCGGTTCGTCAGCTTCACCCCGCTCTAGAATCTCTGCAAGCTTAACATTGCGGGATCCCTCTCTGAGCTTG
>CAYTXX010000057.1:0-7502 GCA_964442165.1 uncultured Desulfurococcaceae archaeon
TAGGATCTACGGTGCTGGAGCTGTCTAGGTCCTGCGACTGGGAGAGTATGCTGGTGGAGGTTAGGAGGACCTTCGAGGTGGAGGCCTCTGGAGACGCTCTAATACCATCGGTTAGGGCTCCGGATACCTCCGACACCCTATCGAGGTTTAGGGAGTGCTTCGTCCTAGACGTACTAGGCTCCGAGCTCTCTGAAGCTTACAGGTGGCTTGAGTACGTGAATAGGGAGCTGGAGACCCTGATCTCCAGGCTGAAGCTATCGGGCTTCACACTACCTAGGGAGTTTAAGTCCTTTAGAGAGGACCCGCTAGCCCACCTTAAGAAGAAGATCTTCATCTACGTCTACGACTACGCTAGGGGTAAGCTAGGCGCTAAGGAGCTGGTCAGGAAGTGTGCCTCGGCTGCCTACACGTCCCTTAGAACCAACATGAGGTCCTCCTACCAGGTCTGGGGCTTCGTAGCTATGCTCAACAAGCTAGCTCGGAGGGGGTTCAGCGTCCACTACCCCGAGCACCGGTACCTGACTATAGATAGGGCCGGTAAGCAGAGGCTAGGCCACATACCACCTAACGTAGTCCTCTTCAGCGTTGGTAGGGGGTTCCTAAGCTTCTTCTACGAGGCTCCTAGGCCCCTCGCTTGGGAGGATAGCGGTGACCTACAGGTCGTCTGGTCCTTCTACACCGTGCTAAGGCCCGACCTACTGATCTACTCAGGTAAGGTAATGGACATAGTGGACCTGAAGTCAAACCCACCGGTTAGGAGGCCGGACGCCCTGATCGAGTTCAAGGAGCTCTCCGACTGGTACGAGAGGAGTAGAGACCTTAAGAGCTACCTGAGGAAGGCCCCTCTAACGGCCGAGGAGTGGAGGAGTAAGTGGCTGGAGGGGCTCTACGTGGGGCTCGCCGACGCCCTGGGGATCAGGAGGTCCGAGCTCAGGGAGAGGGTTAAGGAGGGTACGGGACTGAGGGTTAGGGAGTACAAGCTGGTGGAGCTCTACGTAACCGTGTACAAGCCCAGGAGGGCCTTCCTAGTAGCCAGGGCGGTGGTACCTAGGGAGGTCAGGTCAGAGCTGGAGAGCTACGGTATCGAGGTAGTGGATGGCGTGGGGTTCGACGCAGAGAAGCTGGAGCCCGTGGTGGACGCCGTAGAGTCCCTGAGCTCGTTCGCAGGAGCCGACGTAGTCTCCGTAGAGCTACCGGTAGAGACTGTAAGGAGGCTGTCTAGGTACGCCGAGGAGGTAGGAGCACTCAGCCTAGCTGAAGCCATAGATAGGCTACTCTCTACAGCTCCCTCAAAGAGCTCTCCAAGCGAGTACCGACCTCCTCCCCGCCCTGAAGGGCGAGGCTCTCAGTTGTAAGTAGAGAGCCAGGCGCTTCTTCAGGTAGAGGCACGTTAGGGCCCCAGCTACGCTGAGCGTAGCTGAGAGCCCTAGCGCTAGGTCGTAACCCCCAGTTAGGTCTGCTATGTAGCCGCCAGCCGAGGGGGGAGTAGCCCACCTACACCCCAGCCGGTGAACAAGTAGAAGTAGTTCTCGGAGAGGTACCCTATGCCGAAGAAGTCCCCGGTAGCGACTAGGTGGGGAGCCACTGCTGAGCCGTAGGCAAAGCCCTAGTAGTGCCGGTACTGGGGAGGGCTCAGTACGTAGCTAATGCGTAGAAGAGCGCTCCCTGAGCTGTGAGGAGGGCGTCATGGTCCGGGCCACGAGCTCTACACGGAACTCCGTATGGGCGCTGAAGCCCTAACCAGCCTCAGCGTTGATTACGCGCCCCTGGCTATAGGCTCTTGAGCACTCCGCGGGCTGCGAGTATACCTGTGACCGCTGCTCCGTTTATACCTCTCGACAGCCCGGCTCCGTCTCCGGCTACGTAGATACCCTCGACGGTCGTCTGCATGTTCTCGTCTACCACGGCCCTCACGCTGTAGAACTTTATCTCGGGTGCGTACACTAGGTTCTGGGGCGATGCTAGCCCCGGTAGCACCTCGTCCAGCCTCTCTACGGCCTCGACTAGGTCCTTCACAACCCTGTAGGGTAGGGCCATACCTATATCGCCTGGCGTTACGTCCTTCAGCGTCGGTTCTACCGAGCTCCTATCTATCCTAGACCACGTACTCCTCCTACCTGACATTAGGTCTCCGAGCCTCTGTATCAGGGGCTTGCCCCCGCCGAGCTTGGTTGCCGTCATGGCTATCTCCCTACCGTAGTCTATGGTGTCCTCCATCGGGTCCGTTAGCTGTACCGTTACCAGTAGGGCGAAGTTCGTGTTCCTGGACTTTATGTCCCTGTAGGAGACCCCGTTCACAGCTACGTAGCCGTCGTACTTCTCAGCTACTACGAAGCCCCTCGGGTTAACGCAGAACGTCCTAACCTTATCGTCGTAGGTCTTGGTGTACAGTATCAACTTCGGGTCCTCAACTACGGACACCAGAGGCTCCATAACGTAGTCCGGCACCTCGAGCCTAACCCCTACATCTAGAGGCCCTGGGACGGTCTCTATACCTAGCTTCCTAGCTACCTCGTAGAACCACGCAGCCCCCGACCTACCCGGGGCTAGCACTACCCGCCTAGCCTCGAGCTCCCCCCTACTTGTAATAAGCTTAAACCTACCGCCGTAGGCCTCTATATCCCTTACGTAGGTCTCGGTTAGTAGGGTGACCCCGCTCTCAGTTAGCCTCCCGACCAACCTCTCCACTAGGTCTATACTCTCCTCAGTACCCAGCCTCCTCTGGACGGGGGCTATGAGCTTAGCCCCGGCCTTAGCAGCCCTCCTCTCCCACTCCTTAACTAGCTGGGGGTCCGGTACCTTCAGCGTGCGGTCCCCGACACCGAGCTCCCTGAGTATGCTATCGAAGTAGGCTAGTAGCTCCTCAGCTCTACTGTAGCTCCTCAGCAGTACCGCTAGGTCTCCCCCAACCTGCGGGTGGAGGTTTATAGCTCCACTACTGTAGAGCCCTGCACCACCTACACCCCGAAGTATGTTGCAGGGTCTGCAACCAGCGCAGACAGCTCCAAGCTCCCTGGATACGTGGGCCCTTAATATCGGGCATACCCTACCCCTAACACCTCTCCCGGAGTCTACTAGGGCTACCCTCCTAACCCCTCCTCTAACTAGCTCGTAAGCTACGAACAGCCCTGCAGGCCCGGCCCCAACTATAGCTACGTCGAACTCCATCACCTCCCATCACCTAAGTAGACCGCGTCCTCCACCTCCTCACCAGTACTAACCAGTACCACAGGGGTCTTCAAAGCGCTCTCAACCTCCTCAACCCACATCCTAGCTTCCCTCGGTAGCCTACCCCACTCCCTAACCCCGCGAGCCTCCGGGAAGAGAGAGTCTAGCTTAGTTATAGCTATACCGGTAGCTGAGTTAAGTACCACAGCCCTCCTAGCTAGCTCTAGGTTAAACGGTGCCACACGCCTAGGCCTCCCAGTTACCGTACCGTACTCTACCCACCCCCTCTTAACAGCCTCCTCTAGCGGTATCTCACCGACTAGGGGTCCGGCTCCTACCCTAGTTACGTAGGACTTGAAGACTACTATAACGTCCCCAACCTTCTTAGGACCTATACCTACCTCAGATAGGAAGGCTGAGGCCGTGGTATCACGGCTCGTTACGTAGGGGTAGGTACCATGGTAGAGGCTTAGGAAGGTCCCCTGAGTACCCTCGACCAGGACGTCGTAGCCTAGGTCTAGGTACTCGTTGGCTAGCCCAGCTACGTCGCAGGTCATACCCTTCAGAGCCTCAGCATCCCTAGCTAGCTTAAGCACCCTCCTAACCCTATCCACCATGGCCTCCCCAACCCCCTGAAGGGTTGAGCCTACGGTCTTAGCTAGGTGCTCCGAAGACCTCTCCCTCTCAACGTGTACCTCCTCTATAACCCCCGCTGAGCTGTCTACGCATAGCCTACCGGCCGTACCGGTCTCCTCAACCTCCCTCAGTAGGACGTCCACCCTAACTAGAGCACCTGCAGCTACAGCTAGCTTAGTGTAGGGGTTAATGAACGCTGAGGACACTAACCTCAGCCTCCAGACCCTACCACCGTAGACCACGGTATGCCCGGCGTTTACGGAGCCGCACCTAACAGCTAGTTTATAACCCCTCTTAAGGGCTAGGTAGGCTACTACCTTACCCTTCCCCTCATCACCGAAGAACCCGCCAACTACTACTGTAGCTGGCAGTATCCCACCTAGCTATTGCGGCTAGTGGATATAAAACCGCTATGGGGGCTGTTCTGTAGCCTATTGCCAGAGTTTAGGTCTACTAATTCCGGTGTCTCAGGGTATCCTGAACCTACCTAAGTGATGGGAGCTACCCTCTAAGCATAGGTAGGGTTAAATGTGGATAGTGGCCCCGTACCGTCAAGCTCGACGCTACCTACGACCCCATACCAATAGCTCGTGAGGTGTAGGTGAGGTAGGGGCCCCTAGATGCGGTAAGTGAGCGTAAAGTAGTGGGAGCGAGCATCTAGGGACAAGCGGTGCCTACCTCAGCCTCCCTCGTATAGCGGGGGCATCAGTAGTACCGTATCCCCATCCCTTACCCTAACGCTATCTGTAGGTAGTACCTGCCTACCATTTACGAAGACCCATATCATCGGTGAGACCCTCTCCGCTAGCGCTAGGCCGGGCCTTAGCGCTACGAGCCTCCGGAGTAGCTCACCCAGCCCTACCTCACCACCGGGCAGGCGTAGGACGTCCTCAGCTACCCCGGCTAGCTCCCTTAGAGCACCTGCGTAGATAACCCTAATCACGGCTAGGCTCCTACGTAGATCCTACCCTACGGGGGTATTAACGGGCTAACCGCACCCGCGGCTCAGTGCTTATATATCCACCCGTAAAGCACAGCTCTGGCGTACGTTAAGGTGAAAGGTGGTTAGGTATTGATGCAGAACCAGGAGAGGGCTAGGAGTACAACCGTATACGCAGGTCTAACCTGGGACGACATACTCGGTACAGCTGTACTGGCTACAGCTCTAGCTAGGAAGGGGTTTAGGGTATACGTAGACCTACCAACTAAGGAGGAGCTCCACGGCCTTAGGATAGTTAGGTCCTACGCAGTCGGTATACAGCCTAGGAATGGGGTTACCTTCACGAGCTCTACAGCTATGGTCTACAGTAGGCCTAAGAGGATGGGCTACGTGTTCAGGTACAGCGAGGACGGGCGTGGAGAGGTCGTTATGAAGCTAAGTACCGTTAGCTCCGTTACTGAGGTAGTTAGGGAGTACCTATCCACTATAAACGCGGACATCGAGGTACCTAGGCAGCTACTAGATGACGTAGTAGCTATGGGTAACGGCGGGCTTGATAGGGTTAGTAGGATCGGGAGGACCATCTACGGAGTCTGCAGGCTGAAGTGCAACGATAAGACAGCTAGGCAGATACTCTACAGCTACGCCTACAGCGCCATAAGCACCGGGAACCTGAAGCTACCTCAGGAGGTCCTAAACCTCTACGCAGAGTACGAGAAGGCCCTTAAGCTAGCCGAGACCGTAGTTAATGAGGATAGGGTGGTCAGCTTCGGCCCCTACAAGGTTGTCGTAGTATCCTCTAAGTACAGCGATGAGCTTATAGCTAGTAACGTAGGGTACCTAAGGCCCTTAGCTACAGACATAGTGAACAGGGTATGCCGCCGCAGTAGCCCAGCCTTCCTAATCTACGAGGACGAGTCAGGGGTCCACACGGTTAGAGCGTGCGTTAAGTTTAACGTAAGTATAGCTAGGGTAGTGAGCTCGATACCCCCCGAGCTCCTAGATAAGCTCTCCGTAAGTACTTCAGCTACGTCGATATCCATAGAGTTCCTAGACCCATCTACAGCTACTCTAGAGAAGGCCCTAGAGCTAGTTGGGCAGATGGCTACTAAGCTCCAGCTAAAGCAGGGTGGTGAGTAGACTGCTAACTAGCTTTAAACCCTACGTAGTCCTAGCTAGGAAGGTCTACACCCAGTTCAACCCTCCTGAAGTTGCTGAGGCTATAGTTACCTACAGCGGTAGGGTAGTTTACGCAGGCAGTACGGAGAGAGCCCTAAGGGTCGGTAGGGAACTCGATGCCGAGGTCCTAGACCTAGGGGACTCGGTAGTCATACCGGGCCTCATAGACCCCCACGTCCACCTAGAGTCCCTAGGGCTCTCACTGAACTCCCTAGACCTAAGGGGAGTAAGCTCCGTAGAGGAGCTTAAGGAGATCCTGAGAAGGGCTGCTGAGTCCAGCACAGGCTGGGTCTTCGGTAGGGGGTGGGACCAGGAGAGGTTTAAGGAGGGTAGGTACCCAACTAGGTGGGACGTGGATGAAGCTGTAGGGCTTAGACCTACGGTACTGGTTAGGGTCTGCGGCCACATGGCTCTACTGAGTACAGCTGCAGCTGAGGAGCTGGATATCGAGAGGAGGGTAGGCGATAGAGCTATCAGAGATAGCTCAGGGTCCTTCACCGGGCTAGTAGTTGAGGAGGGTGTTGGGGAGGTTATGAGGGAGTTCTGGAGAAGGGTTGACGACGTAACCCTATCGAAGTACCTGCTAGATGCCGTAGCTACCGCAGCTAGGTACGGGATTACCACCCTAGGTGTTGCGGGGGCCTCCCTAAGGGTACTCTCCACACTATCTAAGCTAGCATCGGGAAGCTCCCTACCGCTTAGGATTAGGCTGTACCTAGACCGAGATACCTTCGATAGAGTTGCTGAAGCTTCAGTAGCCGGCCCTATCGAGGTCGGTAACCTGAAGGTTACCGGGGTTAAGCTATTCGCAGACGGCTCCCTAGGGGCTAGGACAGCCTACCTAAGCGAGCCCTACGAGGATGAGCCCGGGACCAGGGGTGTTAGGCTTGCAGATAGGGAGGTTGTAGCTAGGTACGTCGAGCTAGCCGAGGGGTTAGGCTACCAGGTAGCTGTACATGCTATAGGTGATGCGGCTCTAGATGAGGTGCTAGCCGGGCTAGCTGGCTGTAGGGGGAGGCATAGGGTTGAGCACCTATCGGTAGTTAGGGACGATCAGCTGGAGGCTCTTGGGAGGCTCGGGGTTGTAGGTGTGGTGCAGCCCCACTTCGTAGTTAGCGACTGGTGGGTCGTTAGGAGGGTCGGGGCTAGGAGGGCTAGGTGGGTCTACAGGTTCAGGACGCTGAGTAGGTACGTACAGCTAGCCCTCTCCACAGACGCCCCGGTGGAGCCCATAGACCCCTGGGAGAACATATACGTAGCTGTAGCTAGAGGGGCTGGAGAGGGTATAGAGCTTAGTAGGTATACCGTGGGGGAGGAGCTCACGGTAGCTGAGGCGCTCCACTACTACACCTACGGAGCTGCCTACGCACTCCGCGAGGAGGATCGGCTAGGTTCCCTGAGGCCCGGCTACCTAGCTGACTTCGCGGTCCTCGATAGGGACCCGCTGGAGGTCGGGGTCGACGAGCTGCGGAGGGTTAGGGTACTCGGGGTGTACGTAGGTGGTGCTAGGGTCCTCTAGGTACTCTAGGCAGCTACCGCTACTGGGGGAGGGTGGGCAGGAGAGGCTTAGGAGGTCCAC
>CAYTXX010000058.1:0-7302 GCA_964442165.1 uncultured Desulfurococcaceae archaeon
CAGTTATCCCAGCAGCTGTTAGAGCTGTCCTAAGCTTCCTCTTAGCTAGGTTCCTAAACGCCATCCTGAGCTCCATCTCCAAGAGCACGCAGCGCCACCGCAAGGCTATCGGTAGAGGGGTTAAGAATACTCCAGCGAGACTGTAGCGAGACCGCGGGAGGATCTGGGAGTAGCTTAGCCTTTATCTACCGGTAGGTACTAGCTGTGGGAGGATGGTGCTAGTTGGAGCTAGGTGCTGAGCATACTATTAGGTTACTCTCCGCAGTTGCCCTAGCCCTCCTGATCTCAGTCTACATATACCTTCAGCTAGGCTACGCCCTCGAGGTAGATGATTACATATCTGATGAGGTCTGGTACGTGAGCTCAGCTAGGAACTACCTTAACAAGGTCTTCGGAGTCTACCCCAGGGTTTCTGCAGGTCTACTAAGGGTTACGCTAGAGCTCTACGCTACCAGTAGAGAAGACTACCTCAGAGCTGTTGAGGGGGTTATCAGGGAGGTTGAGCTACTGGGAGGTCGTGTAGTTAGGGGGTCCGAGTACTATGGATCCGGCGATAACCCCCTATACGGGCTATGCGTAGATGTAGCTGAGGACTACCTGCAGAGGGTTGTAGCTCTACCTAGGGTTGTAGGCTACTCGGTAGGCTACTGCTACCCTAATGCTGGTGGCGTACTTAGGTACATGAACCTAGAGCACCCCCCTCTAGGTAAGTACCTGGTAGCTCTATCCATGGTACTCTGCGGTGATAGACCGTACTGCTGGAGGATACCCTCTATAGCTTCCGGCGTTGGCGTACTAGCCCTCCAGTACCTACTGGTTACATCTACCTTAGGGGGCTTCTGGGGCTACGTCCTAGGGGTTACAGTACCTCTAGTAACAGCCTTCGACAAGACCTTCAGGTCGCTAACCCTTGTAGCTATGCTAGACGCCCCCCTAACCCTCTTTACCTACCTAGCTGTAGCCTACGCCTACCTAGGTAAGGTTAGGAGCTCCACCCTAGCCCTATCACTAGCTTTCTCGACTAAGTTCAATGGGGCCTTCACAGTACCGGCCCTCTACTTAGGCTTCCGCAGGAGGGGTGTGGTACCGGCTCTAGCAGTACTACTCCTCATCTACGCCCCCCTCGCGGTATTCGTAGTGCTATCCTCCCCCCTCATAGCCTACAAGGTGGGGTTAGAGGGTAGCTTAGGTAGGGGGTTAGCTAGCTGGTGGGCTGAGGCTGTAGAGGGCTCTATTAGGTGGCACCTAAGGACTAAGACCGAGCCTGGGAGAGGACCCCCGACTGCATCCCCCTGGGACTGGCTAGCTGGGTTAAACCCCTTCATACTCCACTACAGGTACGTAGAGGGGGTAGGCTTCGTAGCTGACCTAGTAGCATCGGGTAACCCAGTACTCTACCTAGCTACCGCAGTACTCAGCTTAGTTATACTACCGAAGCTTAGGGAGCTACCTGATAGGGGTTGGACCTGGGTAGCTACCTGGTCTACGTGGCTCATGTACGTAGCCCTATGGGTAGCTGGGAATAGGAGCCAGTACAGCTTCTACATGGTTCATGTAGCTCCCCTGCTATACACCTTACTAGCAGTCCTAGCCTACTACCTATCGGACTTAGGTAACCTAAGGTCCCTAGCTAGAGCCTGGCTAGGTATACTGAGGAGGGTAGTTCAGTACTTAAGGGGCGAGGTAAGCATTAGGGTTTATGTAAGGGTTGAGGAGGGAAAAACCAGCTGAACTTAGGAGGTTAGGTAGTCCAGTACCCTCCTGTACCTCTTAATCTCCTCAACCATCTCCTTCAGGTAATCCAAACCCTCCTCGGTAATCCTATACACTTTCTTAGCCGGACCCTTCTCCTCGGTCTCCCAGCTGGATGTCACCAAGCCCTTATCCTCCAGCATACCTAGGATTACGTAGATAGCTGAGCTAGGTATGTCGAGGTCTAGCTTCTCCTTAAGGGCGCTACGCATCTCAGCACCCCTGAGGGGGCCGTCGCTAAGTAGCTTAAGTACTAGCAGGTGTAGTAGACCTCTAAGAGGTGCGTATCCGAAGCGCCAATGGCGGCCTAGGTGGTGCCAGCGGCCGTGCCCGCAGCACCCTTCCTCACGGTGCTCTCCATGTTCGTGGTAGTACCCCTCACTGCCCTCGCGGTGGTGCCCGCAGCACATGCTTTCACTCAAGCTGTAGGGGTACTCAGAGTTAATAAGTTTTTATACTAAGTAACTTTCTTACCTTACACCCCGCTAAGCTTATATTCAGCTGCAGAAGGGTTTTAGTAGTGAGGCACCGTGGGGCTGATTAAGGCCTCCGAGTTCTCCGAGCAGGAGGGTTTAATCAGGATCGCTGAGAGGGCTATCAGGGTCGGGGGCCCCGTACCTAGGGCTAGGGAAGGGGAGAAGCTGGTTAGGTACACGAACTCCGTATGCCCCTACTGCTACGCCCTCCTACCGGCTATCGTAGTTGAGCGTGATGGTAGGCTGTACATAAGGAAGGTCTGCCCAGAGCATGGGGAGATCGAGGACCTCTACCAAGGGGATGCTGAGTACGTTAAGCGATTGGAGAGGTTCTTCGTGCAGGGTAGGGGCCCTAGGTACGTCTACACGGAGCTTACAGCCCCCTGCCCCTACAGCTGCGGCCTCTGCCCTATACACATGAACCACACAGCTATAGCTAACCTAGTAGCTACGAATAGGTGCGACCTCTCCTGCTGGTACTGCTTCTTCTACGCTGAGAAGAGCGGCTTCGTCTACGAGCCTAGCTTAGAGCAGATTAGGTTCATGGTGGAGCAGCTCCTTAAGCAGAGGGTGACCCCGGTCATCCAGGTAACCGGTGGGGAGCCAACGGTTAGGGAGGACCTCCCGGAGATCGTGAGCCTACTTAAGGGTATGGGTGTTAAGCACGTACAGCTAAACACCCACGCAGTGATCTTCGCTAAGCTATACGTTGAGAAGGGGCCTGAGGCGGCTGCGGCCTACGCGAGGGACCTGAGGTCTAGGGGGGTTAACACCATCTACATGAGCTTCGACGGGGTGTCCCCTAGAGCTAACCCGAAGAACCACTGGGAGGCCCCCTACGCCTTCGAAGCGTTTAGGGCAGGCGGTATGACTAGCGTAGTGCTGGTACCTGTAGTGATAAGGGGTATGAATACCGATGAGCTAAGCGATATACTCAAGTTCGCAGCCCTTAACCAGGACATAGTGAGGGGCGTTAACTTCCAGCCAGTCTCGCTAACAGGTATGATAAAGAGGGCTGAGAGGGAGAAGCTCAGGATCACGATATCCGACGTAGTTAAGATCGTGGAGGAGCAGACCGGGGGTCAGATAAGGAGGGACGACTGGTTCCCGGTACCGGCATCGGTACCCGTATCGGAGTTTGCAGAGGTCCTAGCCGGGGAGTTTAAGTTCGAGATGGCCAACCACCCAGACTGCGGTGTAGCTACCTACGTCTACACGAAGGTAGTCAACAGGGATAGAGCTGAGGTCAAGTTTATACCCATAACCAGGTTCATAGACATCTACGGCTTCCTCGACTACCTAAGGGAGAAGGCTGAGGAGCTGAGGGGCGGTGGAGCTAGGGCTGTAGTTGGGCTGAAGCTAGTAGCTAACCTAGTAGCGAAGTACATCAAGTGGGACGAGGTACCCGGTGAGCTTAGGGCGACCCTACCTAAGCTAATAGCTAACATATTCATAAAGAGGTCCTACGAGGCCCTAGGTGAGTGGCACTACAAGCTCCTATTCCTAGGTATGATGCACTTCATGGACCTTTACAACTACGACGTCGAGAGGGTTATGAGGTGCAACGTACACTACCTAATGCCCGACGGTAGGGTAATACCGTTCTGCACATTCAACGTAATGAGCGATGTATACAGAGACTACGTACAGAAGAAGTACATGGTCCCACTAGAGGAGTGGAGGGCTAGGATGGGTGAGGAGAGCTTAGAGGCTATCAAGTACAGGAGGGATCTGGAGCTAATAAGGAAGCTCACCTCCGGGGAGCCTTACATAAGGACCTACAGACCGTGGCTACATAGGTGGGTAGACCTATACCCATGGCTTAAGGAGCTGGTCTAGAGGCTCTTTTCTTCTCCAGTAGCTCGTGGAACCTAGCTAGCTCCTCAGGGGCTATCCTGAAGTAGTGCTTCTCGTCTGGGAAAGCCCCGGACCTAACGTCCTCTACGTAGGCCTTAAGGGCGCTCTTAAATACCTCGAAGCCCTCAGCGTACTTCCTAACGAACGGTGGTGGGGTTGGGTTAAGCCCTACTAGGTCGTGGAATACCAGTATCTGACCGTCACAAGCGCTTCCAGCACCTATACATATAGTCGGGATCCTCAGGGCCTTAGTCACCTCAGCAGCTACCTCAGCCGTCGTAAACTCTATAACTACTGAGAACACACCGACCTCCTCTAGGGCCTCAGCATCCTCGTAGACCTTGAGGGCGTCCTCAGATGTCTTACCCCTAAGCCTAAGGCCGTGGACTAGGTACCTCTGGGGGTTAAGCCCTACGTGGCCCATAACCGGTATACCGGCCTTAACCATAGCCTCAACCTTATCTAGGATCTCGACACCCCCCTCAACCTTAACCGCGTCGGCGCCCATCTTCAGGTACCTACCGGCGTTCCTAACAGCCTCCTCCCTACTAACCTCGTAGGTTAGGAAAGGCATGTCCGCTACTACTAGAGCCCTAGGTCTAGCGCTTAGGACTGCCTTAAGGTGGTGAGCTACCTGGCCGAAGGTTACCGGTAGGGTTGAGGGGTAGCCCATTACCACCATACCTAGGGAGTCCCCGACTAGGATCCCGTCCACTCCAGCCTCGTCAGCTAGCCTAGCCTGTACGTACTCGTAGGCTGTAACCATAACCAGCTTCCTACCCTCCCGCTTAGCCTTTATGAAGTGGTACGGGGTCACCTTCTCTCTAGACACCTCCGCACACCCCCTCTAGGCTTTTAACTAGGTAGTAAAGAAGCTCGTTGTACGGTGTCCGCACACCGAGCTTCCTACCTAGCTCAACAACGGCCCCGTTTATGAAGTCTACCTCAGTCCTCCTGCAGGCAAGTACGTCGGAGAGCATGGAGGAGATGTTCCCCGCGGTGCTCTCGGTTACCCTAAGTACCTCGGCTACGGGGTCCTCAGGTAGCCTAACCCCTAGCCTACCCGCAACTGCGCGTACTTCCTCAACTACTCCACGTATAGCTAGCTCAAGCTCTCTACTCCTAGCTAGGTAGCCGTTGGGGACCCTTAGTAGGGCTGTTATGGGGTTTATGCAGGCGTTAACAGCTAGCTTAACCCACCTATAGGGCTCTACATCACCTACGACCTCTACGTTAAGGGGTCTAAGTAGCTGGGCAACTACCTTAAGCTCTTCCCTAAACCTCCTCCGCATACCTAGGTAGCTCCTCCCCCCTCCAACCCATACGTAGGTACCGGAGGAGCTATCGTAGTACACACCGTGGTTAAGCACTAGCTGAGCAACCCTATCAGCCCCTAGGACCTCCTCAGCTCTCTCCAGGACCCCTAGACCGTTTTGGGTGAATACGGCGAGGCTGAAGTCGAGGTGCCTAAGCTTATCCACGACGCTCACCGCATCGTAGGCCTTTGTAGATACGAAGACTACGTCCCACGAATCCGAAGCATACTCCAAGGGGGTTAGCTCAGCCCTCAACTCGCGGACCTCACCTGAGGGGCACCTAACTAGGTTAGACCGAGGCTTAGACCTATAGGCTACTTGGGGGACTACCCCGGAGGTGTTTAAAGCGTAGGTAATGAGGGAACCCACAGAACCAGGTCCAACGATCAGTACCCTAGGACCGGGAACCACCTACCCCATACCCTTAGGTAGGGGTGTTCTAGAGTTCTTAAAGCTGCCGTTAGCTACTTAAAACAGCTTTTACAAAAGGGAGGGCTTTTTTAAGTGCTTAAGCCCGGGCTTAAGCTAGGTTAGGGGGTGCTACGGCAGATCTAGGTCGTCAGTTTATTACTTCAGAGGTTAGAGCACCTCGGGGTGTACTTTGAAGCGTGCGTACGTATCTGTAGATGCTGAGGGTCTTCCCGGGATATTCCACCCAACTCAGCTTACACTAGAGGGTAAGCTATTCCACGAGCTTAGGGAGGTTATGGGTAGGGTAGTTAAGTTCACCTCGGAGGAGCTGAGGAAGCACGGTGTTAGGGAGGTCTGGGTAGCCGATAGCCACGGCTTCATGGGTAACCTGAACTACTTAGACCTACCGGATGATACCTACCTGGTAAGAGGCTCCCTAAGGCCTATATCCATGGTCTACGGGATCGAGAGGGGCTTCGACGCAGCTATGTTCCTAGGCTATCACGCAGCTGCTGGGACGTCTAGGAGCCTAGCCGACCACACCTACGTCGGGCTAGCCTTCTACGAGGTAAGGGTTAACGGGGTCAGAGCTAGCGAGTTCTACATAAACGCCCTAATGGCAGGGCACTACGGGGTACCTGTAGTACTGGTAGCCGGGGATGAGAAGCTCAGGGAGGACGTACTGGAGAAAGCTCCGTGGGTAGTCTACGTAACGTTTAAGGAGTCCGCATCTAGGTACTCAGCGGTTATGAAGCCTATGAACGTAGTCCTTAAGGAGCTGGGTGAGGGTATAGCCGAGGCCGTTAGAAGGGTTAGGGAAGGTGCTGTAAGACCCTTAAGGATCGAGGGCCCCGTTAAGATGGAGCTCCAGTTTAGGAGGACCGAGTACGCTGACGCAGCTGAGGACATGCCGGGCGTTGAGAGGCTCGACGCCTACACTGTTAGGTACGTAGCTAGGGACATAGTCGAGGGCTACAAAGCCATGAGGGTACTATCCCTAGTAGCTCTAGCCGTAGATGCGGCCTTCAGGGTGTAGCCGGCTCTGCCGAAGTACTTCCTAAAGTTCGTACTGGGGGTACTGGACACCAACACCTACCTGGTCTACGATAGCGGGAGCCTAGACGCGGTAGTCATAGACGTAGGCGGGGACCCCTCGGAGGTCCTCGACTGGGTTAGGAGGCTTAACCTAAGGGTGCACGCAGTCCTAGCAACCCACGGGCACTTCGACCACGTACTCGGGGTAAGCGCTGTTAGAAGGGTTCTCGACGTACCCCTCTACATCCACCGGGACGACGTGCGGGTAGCTGAGGAGACCCTTAGCTGGTACTCAAGGGTCTTTGGGGAGGGCGTGGATAGGTTAGAGGTAGACTACGCACTAGCTGGAGACTGCACATTGAGGTTCGGAAGCCTAGAGCTCCACGTAATCCACACCCCAGGCCATACACCGGGCTCGGTATCGGTGTACGTACCTAGCCTCCAAGCTCTGTTCT
>CAYTXX010000059.1:0-7273 GCA_964442165.1 uncultured Desulfurococcaceae archaeon
GGTATGGGGCGGTAGGTACTTAGCGACCGTTTTTTACCCAGCTCTTAAGGCTATTCTTGGTGGGACTTTGGGTGAGCTGAGGAAGATTGAGGTAGTGGATATCCCACATAAGGAGGGAGTTAATGTAATCCTCGGGCAGTCCCACTTCATTAAGACTGTAGAGGACCTCTACGAAGCCTTAGTTACATCAGTACCCGGCATAAGGTTCGGTATAGCCTTCTGCGAGTCCAGTGGGAAGAGGCTTATTAGGTACGATGGTAACGATGAGGAGCTGGTATCTCTAGCTATAGAGGCTGCGAAGCGTGTTGGAGCTGGGCACCTCTTTGCTATATACATAAGGAATGCGTGGCCTATCAACGTTATAAACACCATTAAGCAAGTCCCCGAGGTTGCAACCCTCTACGCAGCTTCAGCAAACCCTATGCAGGTAGTAGTAGCTGAGACAGACCTAGGGAGGAGCATTATTGGGGTAGTAGACGGTGGTACCCCTCTAGGGGTTGAGGGAGCTGAGGATAAGAAAGAGAGGTACGAGTTCCTTAGGAAGATCGGCTATAAGCGCTAACTAAACCCACCTCACAATAGGGAGAGCATATTAGCTTTTCCAATCCTTCTACGTCTGGTGCGGTGTATAGAAGCTAGGATTAGGTGCTTTAGGAGTGAGTGGGTTGAGGTAGATGGGGTAAAGCTACTGCTCTACAGATTCGTAGCAGAGACCTCCGCAGACCTCGGTAGAGTGCTGCAAGAGGTTACTAACCTGGGTAGCTCTTGGGATTCCCTAGGTAGTGAGGAACTTGGAGGTTACCTCCGGGAGATCATACCCAGTACCCTGAGTAACTGCAGTCTATACTACGTTGAGTTGAGCAGTGGGGATACTCAGCTGGGCTATACCTACAGTACCGAGAGGCTTAAGTGCGTACCACTAAGTGCGTACCCAGATGAAGTTCTATCTGTAGAGCTGCTATCAAAGCCTTCGAGTAGTGGTGTTGAGGAGTTAGACGCCGTTCAGAGAGGTATACTTACCTCTAGGAAGGTACCCCTTAGCAAGGGCCTCTACGCTACGTGCTTAGTTGGAGAGGTAAGGGAGGGGGGCGTCGTAGCCGTAGGTATGGAGGTAGCAAGCGGAGGTCTTAAGGTACTACTGACAGATGAGCTTAAGTCTACGGCCTTACGTAAGGTGTCAGTAGGGCAGGCTAGGAAGAGAGTTAGGAGGAAAAGGAGGAGGTCTAGGAGGAAAAGGTCTTCAAAGAAGTAGAGCTAGTAGAGCCTTCTGTGTATGTAACCTGTTCTCAGCTTGATCCCATACAGCAGACCACGGGCCGTCGATTACCTCATCAACTACCTCGTAGCCTCTCTTAGCTGGTAGGCAGTGCATGAATATAGCATCAGGTTTAGCTAGCCGCATTACATCAGGGGTAACCCTGTAGGGGCTTAGGTCCCTTACCCTCCTCTCAGCTTCAGCCTCCTGACCCATGCTAACCCATACGTCCGTGTACACAACATCAGCACCTCTAACGGCTTCCTCTACGGAGTACACTAAATCAATGCTAGCTCCACTCCTCCTAGCCCTCTCCTCAGCTAGCTCCAAGATCTTCGGGGAAGGCTCGTAGCCTCTAGCCGTTCCCACCCTTATGTTAGCACCTAGGGATGCCGCCATTAGTATTAGGGAGTGCGCTACGTTATCAGCACCGTCACCGAGGAACGCTACGTTTACCCCAGCTATCCTACCCCTCTTCTCCCATATAGTAAGGAAATCTGCTAGAGCTTGAACCGGGTGCTCTAGGTCACTTAAAGCGTTTATTACAGGTACGGTAGCGTGCTGAGCTAGCTCTACAAGTTCCGAGTGCTTGTAAACTCTAGCGGCTATACCGTCAACGTACCTACTTAAGGTCCTCGCAGTATCGGCTACGGTCTCCCCCCGCCCTAGCTGGAGCTCGGTCCAGTTAGCTGTTACGGTAAAGCCCCCAAGCTGCTTCATAGCTACCTCAAAGCTAACTCTAGTCCTAGTACTAGGCTTCTGAAAGATCAGCATAAGGGTCTTCCCCTGGAGTACGGGTACTACCCTCTCACCCCCGTATAGCCTCCGCTTAAAGTCCTTAGATAGCTCAAGCACTGTGACCAGCTCCTCAGGGCTAAGATCTACTACTGAGAGATAGTCCCTACCTCTAAGAGAGCCCATAGAGGCACCATGAAAACACCTCAGGTAAGCTTAAAACCCTTTCTAAGCCGAACTCAAACTGTTTTCGGTTCTGCAGGTGGGGGAGGCATACCAAAAGCTACGCGAGAGTGTGAAGGTGTGTACCCGCGCACCAGAGCTTAACCTAGGTTTTTAGGTTAGCCTAGTACGACGAGCTAGTAGTCAGAGCTGTTAAGTAGTTGATGTTTGGAGGTTGGTTTTAATCTCTCACTTTATCTATAGCTACCCCGCCTAGGTGATGGGCCCACGAACTCGCATCGATAGCTCGTGAGGTGTAGGCGAGGTGGAAGCCCCTAGGTGCAACGAATATAAGCTAATGAGGGTGAGCATCTAGGGGCAAACGGGTGCTGGTGTACGGGCTTATCTCCTGCGGAGGTAGTGTTAAATGGGTGACCGCTTTGGGGGGTTGGGTAGTTAGGTGTACCGTATGCGGTACTGAGAGGTTACTGAAGCTAAGCTACCATATAGGGGACTTTAAGCAGCTCTACCACTGGTGCCCGGTGTGTAGGAGGAATACTTACCACAATATAGTAAGTAGGGTAGCTCCCTAAACGCTTATAAGCCCCCTTACCTGCTTCTTAACGGTAGCCGGGTCGTCTAGCGGTCAAGGATGCGGGGCTTTGGACCCTCGGCCGCCGCCCCACTTCTTAGGTTATTAGTTCTGGTTCCGCCTTGTTATTGAAGGTGATAGTTTGGGCGTTAACCTACGTGACCTAGTACCCGAGAGCGTTATCCGGGTGGTACAAGACCTTAGAGAACTTAAGGACAAGGTTATAGCTATAGACGCATACAACGCCCTATACCAGTTCCTAGCTGCGATAAGGCAGCCCGACGGGACCCCGCTGATGGACAGTAAGGGTAGGATTACAAGCCACCTCAGTGGGCTCTTCTACAGGACCATAAATCTCCTCGAAGCAGGTTTAAAGCCTGTCTACGTCTTCGATGGGAAGCCCCCTGAGCTTAAGTCTAGGGAGATCGCGGAGAGAGCTCAAGTAAGGGAGGAGGCTAGGAGGAGGTACGAGGAAGCCCTATCCTACGGTGACTTAGAGGCGGCTAGGCGGTACGCACAGATCTCCTCAACTCTTACCAGCGACATGGTCTCAGCAGCTAAGCACCTCCTCACAGCAATGGGGGTTCCCTGGGTTCAGGCACCCTCGGAGGGCGAGGCTCAGGCAGCCTACATGGCTGCATCTGGAGATGCGTGGGCAGCAGCTTCACAGGACTACGACTCCCTACTCTTCGGTTCCCCAAGGCTCATCAGGAATCTAGCCATTAGCGGGAGGAGGAAGCTACCTAAGAAGGAGGTCTACGTGGAGATAAAGCCTGAGGTAATAGAGCTAGAGCATCTACTGAAAGCTCTTGGGCTAACCAGGGAGCAGCTCATAGATGTAGCTATTCTGATCGGGACCGACTACAACCCCGACGGAGTTAAGGGTGTTGGACCTAAGACAGCCCTACAGCTAATTAAAACCTACGGTAGCCTGGAGAAAGCCCTTAGAGCCATCCCTGGAGCTACCTTCCCGGTACCTCCCGGTGAGATAAAGAGGGTCTTCATGAACCCCCCAGTAACGCGCGACTACAAGCTTGAGTGGAGAGAGGTGGACGTTGGGAAGGTTAAGAGGATACTCGTAGACGAGTACGAGTTCTCGGAGGAGAGGGTTAGCAGCGCCTTGGAGAGGCTATTAAGAGCTGTAAAAGCTCTTAAGCAGCCGACCGGTAGCTTGGAGAGGTGGTTTAAGAAGGGGTAGCGGTAGCTGAAAATATAAGCTGAGGTAGAGCACTCTAAACAGGACTCCGCTCAGTGAGGTACGTATTCATAGGGTCTACGGGAGCTATAGCTGATGTCGTTAGATACGTAGCTAGGAGGGGGCATCAGGTAATAGTGTTCGATAGCAGTAGGGAGGGTGTAGAGGAGCTGGAAGCTGAGCTAGGGATAACCGGAGCTGTGGTAGACCTCCTAAACCTCCAAGACCTAGAGAGATTCGGCTTCTCGAAAGCTGATGTAGTAATCATAGGCCATAGGTACGACTCCATAAACGTAGCCCTAGCTGCGTACGCTAAACACGTAGGTATACCGAAGGTCATCGTAGTAACAGCTAACCGTGAACTAGCAAACGTTCTACAGGCCCTAGGTTTAGCTGGGGACGTTATAGTGGTTAACGAGGTCGTAAGTAAGGCTATAGTAGGCTCGATCTACGGAGTTAGCTCAGTAGACCTTACTGAAGACCTAGCAGTCCTCGTACTTAAACCCAATACCCTCAGAGACTACGTAGGGAGGACTATTAGGGAGCTCGAGGAGGACCTAGAGGTCGAGGTATTGAAGGTAGTGGGTAGCGATGGGATAACTATAAACCCGGTAAAAGACTACATCATCAAGGAAGGGGAGACTCTGGTAGTCTTAGCGAGTAAGTCGGCTGCAGAGAGGGTAATGACCTAAGGGCTTCAACGTGGTACATATCGCTTTATTTAGCTGTGCACGTAGGTATAGCGGGGACCTTAATTTAAGGCGGGGTGTAGTGGGTGGAGACCATAGAGGGCATAGCGGGTAGCTACCTACCTATCCTCTACCTACTTATCTCCCTCGCAGCCCTCGTAGCCATATACTACGCCTCGAGAACTTTCCTAGCTAGGCTTAGGTTAAGGGGTATAATAAGTAGGAGGTCTGAAGAGACTGCGAAGGTGCTAATACTAGCTGTAGCTATGATCATAATCATCCCGGCAGCGCTTTCGGCTGTAACACCGCACCCACTAGTACCCGCGGTTTCGATTGCTGTAGCACTACTTGTTGCAGCTATAGTGCTGTTCTCGATCATGGGGTACATAGCTAACTCACTCTCGTACCTTGTCGTAGCTACTACCTCCGTAATTAAGGATGGGGAGCTGGTAAGGGTTGAAATCGACGGTAAGGAATACGAAGGTAGGGCCTTGCTATCTGAGGGTAACTACATGGTACTGAAGAACGAGAGCGGTGCTTCAGTCCTAATACCCTATAGCCGCCTACTCAAGTCCGTAATAGTGAAGCTAAGCCAAGTACCGATACTACTAAGGATCGAGATCGAGAGCCCTAGGGGGAACCTCGATGAGATAGTGAGGAAGGTTACTAACATAGTTAGATCCTCAAAGCTCATTGAGAAGAGCGCTATATCGGTGAAACCTGTAGAGGTTAGAGATGAAAGGCTTGTCCTACTGGTTGAAGCTGAGGCCGTTAACCCGAGAAACGTAAGTGAGTGCTACGATGAGCTAATAAGGACCTTAATCCAGGAGATACCCTACAAGGTCTCTATAGAGATTATTGAGAGGAGAGCCCTACCTTAGAGCTAGGCTGAAGCAGCTCTACACGTTCTGATCCTAGTGGGGAGAGTTAAACAGCTAACTAGGGGATAAGTGCAGAACTCTGGTCTCTTTTGCTAGAATATGTCCTCGCTGGTTAACTCCTCCTCGACTATTTCCCTAAGGGCACCTATAAAGCTTAGCTTGGCGTGTATGTTCTTTACAGCTTGGGCTACTTCCTCCTCGCTCTTAGCCCCGGTAATAACCATCTTACCGCTACTAAAGATTAGGAGTACTACTCTAGGCTCGTTCATCTTGTATATTAACCCGGGGAACTGCTCCGGCTCGTACATTACGTTATCCAGCTGCTCAGCGGCTATCTCTAGGTTTACCTCTGCATTGAGGTTTGCAGAAGCAACTACGTTCTGTATCTGCACTCTCGGCTTCCCAGCGATTAGTATACCGTGCTTGTAGAATAACCTTAGGATCCTCTTAAACCCCTTAATCAGCATCTGAGTACTCTTAGCTCCGGTAATAACCATCTTACCGGTACTGAAAACCAGTGCCGTTAGCTTAGGGTTGTCTAGGCGTAGAACGAGACCTGGGAACTCCTCCGGGTCGTACTCCACGTTAGGTATAGACCTGGCAATAGCCCCTAAGTCAAGCCCCTGATCTAGGGTAACCGTAGCAACAATGTTCTCAATCTTAATTAGAGGGGTAACCCCTGACATCCTAAACCCCGTTTAAAAGGGGGTTGTAGAGCTTATAAGGCTTATAAACCCGGGGTCTAAGGAGCTTTGAGCTAGCTGTAGCAGAACAGACTCCCTAGTGAGTACATAACCTGAGCTACAGCATGTAGATATAAGTACGGTAACCCCGAACTCTGGGAGCAATAGGCTACTGTAGTGATGAGTCTTACAAGGGATGATCGGTGATTTCTGAACCCGCGGCTGAGTTAGATTTAAACCTCATGCGACACGGCCTATCGTAATATTTGAAGGTACTACGTAGTCTTGACGAAGTACTACATCAGGGCATTAGGCTCTGCTACTTGCTATCTGACCTAGTAATCTTTATGAGGCGACTACGTAGCTTAACCTCCTTCGCAGCTAACTCCTTTACTTCTGCAGATACTCTTTTTATGAGTTCCTCACCCCCTAACTTCCCAATAAGCTGAGGGTCGTACCTAAGCTCCTTGGGATGAAGCCCCTGAGCTGCTCTAGCTACTAGGTACCCTACGTTAGCTGCATCTAGTACCGCCTCCAGACTCTCCAAGGGGTCTCCCTGACCTAGGTAGTAGGCTAGACCCCACGGAGGTATTAGCATACCCATGGAGTTGGCTACTACCATGAGGTAGGAGATAGCTGCTATGTTACCGCTATCCGCACCGGAGGCTATAAAGCCCCCGACCTTCCCCTCGAGTAAGGACCTCCCGGATACGAATATCATGTTCTCCAGAGAGGTCATCCTGTCTATTAAGTTCTTTAACTGTCCGCTTGGGCCGTACCAGTAGACCGGTGTGGATACTATAACCGCGTCGGACTTAACCACGGCTTTAAGGAGCTCATTGCCGTCATCGTCATCGACGACGCACGGGAACCTGCAGGAGAGCTGCTCATCGCTTACACAGCCTATGCAGGGCTTTACTATGTAGTCGTATAGGTGTACTACGCTAACCTCAGCACCAGCGTACCTAGCTGCCTCTACCGCTACCCGGAGGAGCTTGTAGCTACTCCCGTACTTCCTAGGTGAGGCGTTAATAGCTAGTATCCTAGTCACATGCCGTCACCAAGGATCTACCACAGGCTA
>CAYTXX010000060.1:0-7256 GCA_964442165.1 uncultured Desulfurococcaceae archaeon
AGCTTAGCAATAACATCATCAAATAGCTCCCTAGTTACAAACAGCTTAGGCTTCATCTAAAGCTACCCTCATGCTTTAAGCGCCTTTTAGGTTATTAAACTATATCGGGCTACATGCAGCGCCGGTAGACCTCGCACTCTGCTGGATCATCCCGGAGTACAGAGAGCTCACGTTGCTAGGGGGCTAGCTTAATGCTTAAAAACCTGTGTACAGTACTTGTTAGGCGACGAAGTAGGGTGATGAGGATGAGCAAGAAACCCCCTCACGTAAGGTTTGAAGTACCTGCAGAGATCTCCGAGAAGGCGTATGAAGCCATCAGGAAAGCTCGTGAAACCGGAGGGAAGATTAAGAAAGGTACTAATGAAGCAACTAAGGCTGTTGAGAGAGGGCAAGCTAAGTTAGTGGTCATAGCTGTTGACGTAGATCCTCCGGAGGTGGTTCTACACCTACCATACCTCTGCGAAGAGAAGAAGGTACCCTACATCTACGTACCTAGTAAGAAGAGGCTTGGTGAGGCAGCAGGTATTCAGGTAGCTGCAGCTTCTGTCGCGATCTTAGAGCCGGGAGGCGCTAAAGACTTAGTTGAGGAGCTAGCTAAGACTTACCAGGAGCTAAAGGCCAGGGCAGGAGCTTAAGGTAGAGGCGAGGAGATTTCAATAATGGAAAGCCTACGAGTTTTTCCTACTTAAAGTAAAGCTAAGAGGTTTTAATGCGGAGAAGCTGAATTAAAGCGCCCCTAGCTATTGGTTAAACACACGTGGTCTCGAGGGCAGCTACTCGTGCATAAACAATACCTCAGCTCTTCTCGATTTCTTGTTGACCCTCTCTACCTTAACAAAGCCTACTCTGATGAACTGGACTATGCTTCCCTCGCTTTGTTGTAGTAGCGAGCCTTCGGCAACGGCTTTCAGAGTCTTCAGCTTAAGTCCTTCGGGCTTAACTATGCTGACGCTAACGGAGTTCTTAGCTGGAACCCACTGAACTATCTTAAGTCCGGACTTCCTTGCTTGCTCCAGGTCCACCCCAGTGAAGTAGGCCTCAATCACTCCACGGCTAATGCTCTTTAGTGCGATATTGCAGAACTCCAGTAACCTGATCGAGCCCTCCTTAGAGAGTATCTCCGCATCGTCTTTACTAAGGTAGACCTTAATAGGGTCTCCAGACCCTAAGTCTACTGCTCTAACCCCTAGGGACTCATTAGATGGGTGGTTACTAAGCCTTAACGTCCTAAGGTTAGGCGTCTCCGGAACCCCCCACACGCTAACCTCTACCGGGTCTACTACAGCCATAAGCCTTGGAGCTACCGGGTCGATCTTCTTTCGGTTTAGGGAAGCGATGTTCTCCCAGCTAACCGTAGCGTCGCTTATCTTAACTCCAACCTCCAGTATTACCTCCCTAATCACCTCCGGGAGTATTCCACGTCTACGTAGGGATCTTAGGGTACCGAACCTAAGGTCATCTACACCTATCCTTCCAGAGCTTCTCCTTATGGTGTTCTTGATTAGGGATTTACTTAGTATCATGCCCTCTAGCTTTAGCCTACCTAAGTTAACTACCTCAGGGTACTCCCAGCCGAGAGCTCTATAGAGGTAGAGCTGCTTCACTGTGTTTACGGCGTGCTCCCTACCTCTTAGGATGTGGGTGATACCCATTAGCTTGTCGTCCACCCCAGCTGCGAAGTTATAGGTAGGCCACACGATGTACCTATCACCAGTTAGCGGGTGCGGTGTTAGCGAGGTATCTATGATCCTAAAGGCAACCCAGTCTATTACCGACGGATCCGGACTCTCCAGGTCGGTTTTAACTCTGAGGACGGCCTCCCCCTCACTGAAGTAACCCGAAAGCATTCTATCAAATAGCTCTAGAGATTTAGACGGGTCCTGAGCCCTATGAGGGCAGGCTTTATGCTGGGTCTTGTACTTCCTAAATTCCTCACGTGGGCAGAGGTCGACGTAGGCCCCCCCTCTAGATATCAGTTCCCTAGCAATGCTGTAGTATACCTCCATCCTCAAGGACTGAACGTACTCCTCGTCCCACGTTACGTTAAGCCATCTAAGGTCCTCCCTTATAGCTTTATAAGCCTCAGGGAGCGGTACCTTTATCCTCGGATCGGTATCTTCAAACCTTAGTATGAAGGTCCCTCTGTACATCTTAGCGTACTCGTAGCTAAGTATAGCTGGTCTGGCATTCCCTAAGTGGATGTAGAAGTCGGGATTAGGTGCGAACCTAGTCCTTACAGTTCTGCACTTCTCTACATTAGGTAAGGGTGGGAGTGCCCTAACCTCAGGAGCCTTCTCGTGTCTCCTACCCTCAAGTATCTCCGGAAACTTCTCCCTAGCTATCCTAATCTGCTCCTCTATAGGTAAGCTATTTACGTAGCTTACTACCTCTCTAACTATCTCTACTACCTGCCTAGCGTACCTCTTTAGCTCCGGGTACTCCCCTAGAATTTTACTGATAACAGCACTCTCTAAAGCCCTACCTCCGTGTGCTAGAGAGTTCCTTAAAGCGTGCTTTAGGGCTACCTCCCTAATCCTACCCTCCTCCAAGCTCACGAACTCTAACACCTCTACTACCTAGTACTAGGGTGTACCTCATAGGTCTAGCTATAGGGTCCTCATGTATGAAGACCACGTAGCCCTCATCATGAGCTCTAAAGCCCCGGACCTCGCCCTTACCGGTTATGATGTAGGCTAGGATATCACCTTTCTTAACTAGATCCCCTATATCCACCTGGAAGAATACCTCGTTACCCTCTAGCTCAACTACCTTCAGGGTACTACCTTCCTGCACTTCCACACATAGATTGTTCCTCTCATTGCATATCGTAATACCGGTAGCTACATCTCCTCGGATAATGCTATCGTACATCTCCATGCATGGGTGCTCCTCACCATCTTTAAAGCATACTGTACGTCCGTAGTACTTTGCTAGCTCCTCGAGATCCCTTAAGACCTTCTCGGAAGGTTTCGTAGAGGACATCACCGGCTCCTAGTACGCTCTCCTAGTTACGTAGTTAGCTAAGGTCTTAAGCATTTCTCTAGCCTCTGCATCTAAGGGGTTTGTATCCTCCAGAGAGCTGATCCCCCTCCTAATGAACTCCTCAGCTACTCTATTACTGAAGTCCAGTGCTCCTAGCTCCACTATGATCTTAGCTACCCTCTCTAGATCCGAGTAAGTCGCCGTACCACTTCCTAGGACGCTGAGTATGTACTTCCTCTGCTCATCGCTAGCAACGCTGAGAGCGTAGATGACGAGTATCGTCCTCTTACCCTCCCGTAGGTCGCTGTACTTAGGCTTACCGAGGACCTTCTCATCAGCTACTAAACCAAGCTCATCGTCCCTTATTTGGAATGCTATACCTATGCTAGTAGCGAAATCAGCTATCTTAAGTACATCGCGTTCGTCGGCACCTGCTACTAAAGCACCTAGTACAGCCGACGACTTAAATAGCGCTGCAGTCTTCCTTCTAACCATCTCCAGGTACTCCTCAATGGTAACGCTCTCCCTTCTAGAGAACTCTATATCCATAGCCTGACCTTCAGCTACAGTAGCGGCAGCCCACGTAAGCTCCCTCAAAGCCCTCAGCACCCTCTCATAGCTTACCCCGTAGTCCAGTAGCCTAAGCATAGCTTCGTAAGACTTAGCGAAGAGTAGGTCCCCAGCTACTATGGCTATATCCTCACCCCAGACCTTATGGACTGTAGGTACACCCCTCCTAAATTCATCTCTATCTATTATATCGTCGTGGATTAGTGTGAAGTTATGCAGTATCTCAACGGAAGCCGCAGCCCACGAAGATAGTTCGATGGGCATACCGTACATCTTAGCGGCTAAGGCTACTACAAGGGGCCTTAACCTCTTACCGCCAGCCCTGATTAGGTGCATAGCTGCATCGTAGAGGTACTTAGGGCTACCGCTAACAACTTCCTTGATCCTCCTATAGGTTACCTCGCTAACTTCGCCTGCTAGCTTTACGAGGTTTGCGGGGAGCTCCAACCACGCAGCACCTAACCTAAATGCTGACCTTAAGCTATTAAAGTTCCAGTTCTGCGAACCTGGGGAAGGGGCTAGAGTTTTAGCTCTACCTCGAGTACGTCTAGGAAGACAGGCTTTAGCTCCTTACCAAGTACCTCGGAGAAACTCGGGGTAGTTCTACCTCCATCACCGCTTACCAGCTCCTTAATGTAGAGCCCTCCATCAGACCTTACCAGGGCCTCAAGTAGGTAGGGGGAGTGGAGCATGGTGCTTACTCCGTAAACACGTCTACGACGGACCGTATCCTTCTTACGCTTCAGTACCCTAGTTGGAGTTCTCTGCACTATTACTATATCTCGGAAGAAGCTTTCAAGCTTAGCTAAGTCCTCGCTACTCAACCTCTCCCGGGATAAGGCTACGACCCTATAGACCTTAGCACTGTGGGAGGTCTTTATCAACCTGACGAAGCTCCTTGAGGTAGCTCTATCCAACTCTACGTAGATCCACGGAGGTTCCGCTAGCTCCTTAAGGGTACTTAGAGCTGTGCTCCTAGCTCTCGGCTCCTTTACCTCCAGTGCTATAGGCCTTCCATTACCGAGCATTCTAGAATCTGCATCCTCACGTCCCGACGCGTGGATTATGAGCTTAGAGCCCTTGGAGATCTCTACAACCTTGTAGCATGTATCGTATATCGAGAGCTTATACTTCCTACTGCCGTCCCTTCTAAGCCAAGGCATCTGCGATATGTACCTACCTACCTTAACGTACCTACCAGCTACGATTAGAGGGGCAAGCTTTACGGAGACATCTCCGCTGTCTATGTTTACTACTACGTAAACATCTGGGTTTCTGAAGTCAGGCGTTAGACCCAAGACCTTAGCCACAGCTTTACCGACGTATCTCTTTACCTCCCTACGTACGCTCTCCCAAGTATCTAGCCCTAGTAGTCCAACTACCTCGCTTTCTCTTTTCTCCATCTGCGAGCCGGACTTAACGCAGACTAAGAATCTACCTACTTCAGATTTAAGAGCTTTAACTGCTTCAATAGCTCTACTTACTAACTGCTCGAGGAGGTTATCCAAGGTAGAGCCGCAGATGTAGCACTTAGTAACTGTGGTACCCATCTCGCGTGGTGGAAGCCCCACATTAGTAAGTAGAGCTTTAGCTTCATCCTCATTAAGGCCTCCTCTCTCAGCAATCATAGTTATCAGAGTCTTCAGCGCCTTCCCTCTCTCGGAGTTATCTAAACCCTTACCTAAGCGTGCGAAGAGCCTGCCTAGGCACCTATCACAGAGGGGGTACCTCAGTAGTGCTTTAACTGAGTACTCCAATACCTTAGCAACTTCCTCGTGGAGCTTACTCAGGAGACTTCACCTAAGCTGGATACATCCATACCCTTAATCCTTAACTTACCCCTCTTCAGGTCCTTCAGCATCTTGTTGATCAGCTCGTAGTACTTTAGTAGCTCCCTAACGTCTCCAGGCGTTGCACCAGACCCTAAAGCTATTCTCCTAACCCTACTCCTATCGATTATACTGGGGTCGTCCAGCTCCCTATAGGTCATCGAGTCTAGTATGCTAAGCCACTTATCTATGTTCTTCTCGCTTCCTCTAAGCACGTCGTCCCCAAGCTTCAGGAACGAGAAGCCGGGTACCAGCTCTAAGACCTTCCTAAGGGGGCCTAGCTTTCTAACTGTTTTTAGCTGGTGGTAGATGTCCCTTAAGGTCATCCTACCTAGAGCTATAGCTCTCTCCATTCTCTTCTTCAGCTCCTCACCTTCCTCAAGAGCCTTAAACTTCTCGAGTAGGGACTCTATATCCCCCAGGCCTAGTATCCTAGCTACAAACCTACGGGGGTTAAAGACTTCGAGGTCCTCAAGTCTCTCTCCATCGCCTATGAACTTTATCCTAGCTCCAGTAGCTACTACAGCGGATAGAGCTCCCCCACCACGTGCAGTACCATCTAGCTTAGTTATGACTATAGAGCCTACGGGAGTCCACTTATGGAACTTACTAGCTAGGTCGTAGGCCTTCTGACCTATGGAGGCGTCGACTACAAGTACAACCTCATCGGGTTTTATAGAGTCAGCTATCTCTTTCATCTCCCTAAGTAGGTCCTCCTCCTTTCCGTAACCGTGTCTCCCAGCTGTATCCACTATAACTATGTCGCACACGTAATCAGTTAAGAGGGTCTTAACCGCTCTCTCTGCTATCTCTACGGGGTTTCCCTGTCTCTCCCCGTAGAACGGTACTCCTATAGCATCGGCTATCTGCTTAAGCTGTTCGTAGGCTGCGGCCCTGTAGGTGTCCGTTGTTGCTAGCCCTACCCTGTAGCCGCGCTTCTTGTAGAAGAAAGCTAGCTTCCCGGCTGTAGTGGTCTTACCGCTCCCCTGGATACCTACTAAGAGCATTACCCAGGGTAGCTTCTTCGGGTAGACCTCCGGAGTTACATCCCCACCTAGGAGATTAGTTAGCTCGTCGTAGACTACCTTTACGAACCACTCCCTCTTTAGTACGCCGGGAGGTGGTTCCTCCTTTAAAGCCCTCTCCCTAACCCTCGATGTGAAGTCTACTACAACTCTAACATTAACATCGGCCTTTATCATCTCCTTCTGAAGCTCCTTTATAAATAAGTTAACGGACTCCTCGTAGCTACCGGAGGACTTTAAAAAGGATGATATTAGATCCCTTACCCTACCGAAGACTGTAGCCATGACTACGTTCCTGCAGTGCTAGCTCCTTAGAACCCTCATTATCTTCCTAACGCCCATTACCTCCCAGTACTCTACCTCACTCCCTGAAGCTATTCTATTGGCTATCTCAAGGTCGCTTGGTATATCTAGCTCGAAGGTCTCGTAGCTCTCCATGTCCATAACCTGGACCTTACCTCCGGTGACAGCTATTACGTGTCCAGTTCTTTTGGATACTATCGGAACCTCAACCCTCTGATCAGCTGGAGCTACTAGGCTCTTCCTACTCCCACTGAAGATACCAATAGCAACTACGTGAACCTTAACACTACCGTGCTTGCCCGTCTTAGCCTTAGAGAGCTCAACGATCCTGCAGGGCTCACCATCTATCACTATGTAGCTACCTTCACGAAGGTCCCCCAGCTCAGCGTACTCAACGCCCAACCTACCGCACCTCAACTATACACCGAATCAAAACTTTAAAAGCCTCTACATAATTAGACTAAGCGGTGCCGCGGTAGTATAGCCCGGCCTAGTATGCGGGCCTGTCGAGCCCGTGACCCGGGTTCAAATCCCGGCCGCGGCGCCA
>CAYTXX010000061.1:0-7091 GCA_964442165.1 uncultured Desulfurococcaceae archaeon
CCATGCTAGCTAAGTCGAACTTCTGGAGGACGGCTCTCAACGCTACTAAGATAGGTCTAGCAGGGTATCTAGTACCCTACATATTCGCCCTAAACCCAACGTTACTCATACTAACTGCAGGTAGCTGGGACGCGGGTACTGCCTACAGACTGGTACAGGGGATTGCTGCCGCTGCTCTAACGACGCTAGCGCTAAGCTCAGGTATAGTTGGGTGGCTTGCTAAGCCTATAGGTGTCGTACAGAGGTCTATCCTAGTAGCCTCAGGTATAGCTCTACTCCTACCACTACCCCTAAAGGAGGCCCTAACCGTAGCTGTACTACTGTTATACATAGTCCTCTACCTGAGGAACAGAGTAGCTAGAAAAGCTGAGAGTAGTTAAAAACTTTTAGAGTTAGGAGTAGAGGATCTTCCTATACTCCTCGAATACCTCTACCTCCTCCCTAGATGGCCTAGTTAGGAAGCTCACTAGGAGGGTTACAGCTATGTTAGCCGCTAGCCCTATAAGACCTGCTACAGCTGCGTGGTAGGTTACCGGCATCCTGAAGTACTTACCTGTCTGCACTGTAAAGAGAGCTACCAGTATCGAGCCTACTACGAAGCCCGCTACAGCTCCCTTAGCGTTTATGACCTTCCTCTTGGGTAGGACCATCTGTAGGGTCATGGGTACTAGTTGAAGTCCTCCGGCCACCGCTATAGCTGTTATATCAAATATCAACCCAGGCTTCAGTACAGCGAAGTACCAGCCTACGAGCATCCACACAAACATCAGGATCCTGCTAATCAGTACGTACTCACTCTCCGGTCTGCCGGACCTTACGTACCTCTGGTATATGTCCCTAGTTAGTAGGAGGGATGTAGCACCTAGGAAGGAGTCTAGCGTTGACATGGCTGCCGCGGCAGCTCCTGCTAATAGGAAGCCCGCTACGGCTGGGTGGAGGAACGTAGTTATCATAACGGCCATGACCGCGTCAGCACTACCGTACTTTGAGGTGAGAGCACCTATGAACCCCTTCTCGAGTACTCCAGGCATCCCGACGGCGTTAATTACAGCAGCCGCTAGACCTATCATAGCTGCGGGTATGTAGTAGGATGATAGGTATACCGCAGTACCGAGGGCTGAGGCCTTGAGGATCCTCTCATCTCTAGCTACGTAGAACTTTATCCATAGGTGCGGCAGTAGCATTAGGCCAGGCCCGTATATCATTATGGTACCGAGCATCATTATCGGGTCCCACCTCATTACGAGTAGCGGCGGGTTGAGGGTTCTCAGCTGGTCGAAGACTTGGGGTAGCCCTCCGGGGGCTAGCTTACCGAGTATCAGTACACCTGCGAGGACTATACCTAGGTACATCCAGACCCCCTGGAGGACGTCCGTCCAGTAGGCTGCTCTAAGACCTCCGAGTACCATGTAGATGGTTGCTACGAGCATTAGGATGAACGAGCCGTAGGCGTACGGTATAGCACCGCCGCTACCTATATCTACGATTAACCCCAGCCCGACGGCTTGGACTACTATGTAGGCTATGATGAAGAGGGCCATGATCGCCGCTACTAGTACCCTCAGCAGTTCGCTCTTGTAGAAGTCGGCTAGGCCGTCGGCTGGTGATATATGCCCCCTAACCTTACCGAGCTTCATCAGCCTAGTACCTGCTAGGTACATGAAGACAGCTGCCATCGTTGTCCAAGCCGATGAACCTACCCAGAAGGTTATCCCCGTTGTTGCGAAAACCGCTACACTCGTTAGGAAGGCGAAGGCGCTGTGGTACGTGGCTGCGGTAGCTAGGAACGTAACTATAGTACCGGCTGCTCTGCCTAGTACGTAGAAGTCCTCCAAAGTCCTCTTCAGAACCCTCCCAGCTAAGTACCCTATAGCTATCACGAGAGCGCAGTAGAAGAATATTATAGCTGTAGTAACCTGCCAGGCCTCCACCTTAACCACCAGTTACCCTACTTAGGTCGTAGATGGTGTAGATTACGAACGCTACTATAGCTACCACCCACCACAGTAGGGAGTAGGCGTAGGCGCTGCTGAGCCCCATTATTGAAGGGTCGGGTCTGTTAACGAAGTACACACCGAAGGCTATAGCCCAGATAACTACAACCGCGGTAACGAACAGAGCCTCAGCTCTCCCGGTAGGTTTAACTGAGGTACCCATATTTATTCACTCACAGTAGAGTCTTTTTGAGTAATATATAAGTCTTCTGCTTAGGGTGCTAAGGGACCACCGTACCGCGTGTTTAAGGTACCGCTACTTTAGCTTAGATATAGATCTTATTAGGTTCGCAGAACCTTAGGGAACGGTGTAGTCCGTGGTTAGGGCTGTAGACCTTAATACAGATGCTGGAGAATCCTTCGGTAGGTGGGTTTTAGTAGACGAGGCTCAGCTCTTCCGCTACGTTACCTCAGCTAGCATAGCCTGCGGCTTCCACGCCGGAGACCCCGTAAGTATATGGAGGTCCGTTAGAACGGCTAGATCCCTCGGGGTCGCCGTAGGGGCCCACCCCGGCTTCCCGGACCTCATGGGGTTCGGTAGGAGGGAGATGCAAGTATCAGTTGAGGAGCTGAAGGCCTACGTGATATACCAGCTAGGGGCTCTCGACTCGTTCCTAAGGGTTGAGGGTATGGAGATGCAGCACGTTAAGGCTCACGGAGCTCTCTACAACATGGCCTGGGTTAGGGAGGACTACGCGAGGGCCTTAGCTGAAGCCATACACTCCTACGATAGGAAGCTCATAGTGGTAGCACCGTACGGATCCGCTATAGCTAGAGTAGCTGAGGAGCTGGGGCTTAAGGTAGCTTACGAGGCCTTCATAGACCGCGGCTACACCCCCGATGGGAGGCTAGCACCTAGAGGTACTCCAGGAGCCCTGGTAACGGATCTTAACAAGGTAGTTGAAAGAGCTATATCCATAGTAGATAGAGGTGTGGTGGAGGCTATTGACGGGAAGCTCATCGAGGTTAGAGCCCATACCCTCTGCATACACGGGGATAGTCCTAACGCTATCGAGATAGCTAGGGTCGTGAACTCCAAGCTGAGGGAGGTCGGTATAGAGCTTAGGCCTATGGCTAGGGTAGTATAGGAATGGGTGCCGACATAAGGATAGTAGGAAGCGGGGGCTACGTAGTTCACTTAGATATATGCGAAGAGCTCAGTATGGAGTGCGTTGGGAGGGCCCATAGGCTCTACTACGCAGCCCTACGGGAGCTCTCGGGGCTAGTCGACGAGGTAGTCCTTGGAGTTACCTCTTTAGCCTTGTACTACGACCCGAGGAGGGTTAGAGCCTCCGAGCTAGTCACCTCAATTAAGAGGGTCTGGTCCTGGGCTAGGGAGGCTGACCTCAAGGAGCTCCACAGACCTAGGAGGTTCACCGTACCGGTAGTTTACGGAGATGAGTACGGGCCTGACCTAAGCTCTGTAGCTAAGTGGGCTGGTTTAAGCGAGAAGGAGGTAGTTAGGATCCACTCATCAAGGGTGTACACCTGCATAACCCTAGGGTTTACCCCGGGTTTCATATACCTAGGTGAGGTAGACCCTAGGATAGCTGCTCCGAGGTTGGAGACCCCGAGGGTTAGGATCCCGAGAGGTTCCGTAGGGATAGCTGGGAGGATGACCGGAGTCTACGGGCTGGAGAGCCCTGGTGGATGGAGGTTAATAGGTAGGACCCCTCTAACCATGTTCGACCCTAGGAGAAGCCCGCCGATACCTATAGCACCGGGGGATGAGGTTCTCTTCAAGCCTGTAGAACCTGAAGAGTTTAGTAGGCTAAGCGGGGTGTTCGTAGGTGAGTATAGCCCCTAGGCTTCAGGTAGTCTACGTAGCCGGGCTCGCGACGGTCCAGGACCTAGGTAGGAGGGGGTATAGAATACTCGGGGTACCCATCTCAGGGGCTCTCGATAGGCTGTCTGCAGCCTACGCTAACGCCTTAGTCGGTAACCCTTCGAGCTACGCTGTAGTTGAGGTATTCGGATCGGTTAAGCTGAGGCCTACGGTGGACGCGGTCGTAGCTGTAACAGGAGGTTATCCGAGGGTGTTCGTCGGGGACGTTGAGGTAGCTCCGTGGGCTCCCTTCTACTGTAGAGCCGGGTCTGAGGTAAGCGTCGTACCGACTGGTAGAGGTTACGCACACTACGTAGCAATATCCGGTGGAGTCCTCTGCGAGGAGGTCTTAGGTAGCGTGTCAACCTACGTTAGGGGAGGGTTTGGATGCCTGGGGAGGGCCCTTAGACCTGGCGATGAGCTGGGTCTTAGGGCTGTAGGTGCTGATGAGGTGTGGGATAGGGTTAGAAGGGTTAAGCCCCCGGGGGAGGTGGTAGCTAGGTCTGCGGATCCCGGAGACCCTGCAGTACTCAGAGCTACTGAGGGTATACACGTACACCTACTCGGAGACCTAAGTACCCTACTCACATCCGAGTACACCGTAACCCCAGAGAGCGATAGGATGGGCTACCGCCTAGACGGACCTCCTCTAGCTACAGCCTTCAAGCTCGGGAGGCTACCCTCAACACCTACCGATAGGGGCTACGTCCAGGTCCCACCGGATGGGAGGCCCATAGTACTGATGGCCGATGCTCAGACTACCGGAGGGTACGCTGTAGCTCTACACGTAGTTCAGCCGGATACCGATATACTAGCTCAGCTAAGGCCGGGTAGGAGGGTTAGGTTTAAGCTAGTAAGCCTTGAGGAAGCAGAGGAGATCACCTCCAAGTACCTAGCAGAGCTTGAGAACCCTACGCTAGCGCTAGCTGAGGAAGAGGAGTACTGGATCTAGGAGCTACCTACAGTAAGGTAGGGCTTTTAGCTGTAAAGCCCCCCTAGGTGGGGTTACGCTGTGAGGTTCCTAGTAGGGGTAGATGCAGGTGCTAGTAAGGCCGAGGCCGTAGCCGTGGAGGTTGGGGTTACCTGCGCCTTCTACACAGCTGGCCCCGCGAACCCCGCTGTTCAGGGGGTTGAGGAGGCTTCGCGGAGTATATCCGAGGCTATCCTAGGGTCCTTAAGGTCCCTCGGTACCTCCGATACTCCGGACGCGGTGTTCGTAGGGGCTGCTGGCGTGGTCTCTAGAGAGACCTCGGAAGAGCTCCGGGTTAGGGTAGCTCAGCGTGTAGGTGTAGACGTCGGTAGGGTCTACGTCTTCGAGGACCTAGTAGCAGCACATGCTTCGGTGTTCCTAGATGGGGATGGTATCGTCAGCATACTGGGGACCGGTAGCAGCGTCTACGGAGTCTACCGGGGGGTTGTAGCTAGAGCTGGTGGCTGGGGCCACCTACTAGGTGATGAGGGTAGTGCCTACAGAGTAGGGGTAGCTGCCCTTAGGGAGGTCCTCGCGTGCCTAGATGGCCTAGATAGCTGCTCGGAGCTAGGTACTAGGCTAGCTAGGAGGATGGGCTTTAAGTCGACCAGCGATGTGCTTAGGTACGTCTACAGCTCCTTGAACCCTAAGACCTCCATAGCGTCCCTCGCTATAGCAGTGTTCGAGGAGGCTAGGGAGGGGTGTGGTAGGGCTCTGGAGATAGTCCAGGATGAGGTGCGGTCGTTCTCTAGGTATGTTGCAGCTGTTGCTAGGAGGTTAGGTGTGGAGAGGGTTAGGGTCGGCTTCGTAGGCTCCCTCTACTGCTACAACTCAGACCTACTGAAGCCCCTACTAGAGGAGGCCCTAACCAGCTACCTAAGCCGTGAGGTGGAGATAGTGGAGCAGGTTGTTAGACCTTGCTGTGGAGCTCTAGTAGCTGGGCTAGCAGCACTTAGGTCTACCTACTTGGAGAAAGTTGTGGAGCAGCTTCTAGCCTGCTGTAGGTACGGGTGCTCTCCCTAACTACCGAGGGTTTCTGCTAGTATTGTTGCTGCTGTCTTTAAGCTTAGGTAGAGCTCCCTACCATTGACCTCTACGGACACCCCCCTCCTAGTCTTAGCTACTACCCTCACCCTAGATCCTATGGTTAAGCCCCTCTCAAGGGCTTCAGCTAGGTATGCCTTCAGCTCCCCGCGAAACCCTACTACTGTAGCCTCCTCCCCTACCTCTAGGTCCTTCAGAGGCTTAGCCCTCAGCTCTACAGCTCCCTCCCCTGGTATCGGGTTCCCGTGTGGGCAGAGCTTAGGTGAGCCTAGGAACCTGTGTATGCCGTCTATGATGACCTGCGGTAGGTGCTCCATGTAGTGGGCGTACACGTGTGTTTCGAGTAGGTTGAAACCGAGTACGTATAAGAAGTGCTCGCATATCCTGTGGTTCCTTATGAGGGGCTTCACAGCTCTAAGCCCAGCCTCGGTAAGCTTAAACCCCCTAAACCTACTCCAGGCTACGTACCCCTCTTCCGATAGCTTGCGGAGGACCTTAGTAACCGTTGCAGGCTTAACCCCTAGCTCTACAGATATATCTACGGTCCTAGCTACCCCGAAAACCTCCTCCAGCCTGTATATGGTCGATAGGTAGTCCTCCAGGGTAACCCTCCTAACCTCCCTCAAAGCTACCCCGAATTCGGTAGCCAAGGGGTTAAAAACTCTCCGGTCTAACCCCTAAGATCAGCTAGTTTTAGCTCCTAGGTTACGATATCCACGGATGGGTGTGGGTGAGGTAGCCCTCGCGGTAGTGTATGGTAGCTCGTCTAGGTACGGAGCCTACGCGGTAGCCGCAGCTGTTGAGCATAGGCTCCCGGAAGTCTACGTACACTTAGTCAACTGGGGTAAGGTTAACCCCCTAGAGGCTGTCAGGGGCTTGGCTGAGAGGTATAGGAAGGTTATAGTGGGGATCTCCTTCAACAGCCTCCAAGTACCCTACGTAGCTGAGCTGGTGGCTGAGCTGAGAAAGACCGGAGCACTGGTAGTAGCTGGAGGCCCCCATGCTACCGGGGACCCGGTAGGTACCCTACTTAGGCTAGGTTTCGACGTAGCTGTCTACGGGGAGGGTGAGGACACTGTAGTAGAGCTCGTAAGGGAGTACGCGGAGTCCGGTGAGTATAGGGTCTGCGGGACTGCCTACACAGAGGGTGGTAAGGTTGTTGTAGGGGTTCGCGGTAGGTGCGTTGACCTAGACTCCTACCCTCCCTACCCCTACTGGAGGGGGCTCTACTGCCCCATGGAGGTTATGAGGGGCTGTA
>CAYTXX010000062.1:0-7006 GCA_964442165.1 uncultured Desulfurococcaceae archaeon
CCCCTACTAGCTAAGGTTAGTAATGTTGAGGAAAGTAGCTAAGCTCTAGAGAGTAAAGCACCTACAACTTACGTAGGGTCTACCTAGGTAAGACTGGGTGTGCTACCTTCCTTAGACCTCTTAGAGGCCTCAGCTACTCGTCTAGCTTCGTAGAGCTGAGTCCAACCTTCATCGCTGAGAGCTTTTAGCTCATCTACCAGTACTTCCCTCCTATCCCTGTTCTTCATGAAGTACCATACAGCATAGCTACAAATAGGTAACACCTTTAATCCGCTCTGCACAGCATCCTCCACAGCTTTCTCTACAAGAACTCTAGCAACACCTTGCCCCCTCTTTGACTCCGGTACGTAGGTCTCGATAAGCTTCATAACGCCTCCCTCTACCTCGGTTGCTAGGTAGGCCTTACTACCATCCTCAAACTTGATGTAGTACACCCCTCCAGACTTCCTTACCTCCACCACCTCACCCAAGAGTGCGACAGGACTGGAAATTAAATTCGCAAAGCTAGTTTGGGAGTGCGGAGCTACCGGTACCCTCAGTGCTAGTTTTAGGTTGTACGTGAAGTTATTCTGGTAGGTCAGATGTCTGAGCAGTCCCCACCTAGGGTTAAGGTATGTAGCGTTAGCGAAATGAAGAGGATCGATGAAGAGGCTGCATCGAGGTTCGGGATAGACCACCTCCTCCTCATGGAGGACGCTGGGACAGCTGTTTACCAGGTTGTAAGCAGGGAGATCGGTTGCTTAAGTAGGAGGGTGGTTGTTGTTGCTGGAACAGGTAATAACGGAGGGGATGCCCTAGTAGCTGCCCGTAGGCTACACTCCTGTGGAGCTTACGTAGAGGTATACGTAGTCGGGGATCCGGGTAGGTACCCCGAGCCCGCGAGGCGTAACTACGAGATAGTCTCTAAGCTAGGGATACAGCTGAAGTTAGTTAGGTCTCCCGAGGACTTAGAGACCCTTAGGGAGAGCCTTAGGAGCTGTGATGCAGTTATCGTGGGGCTTATAGGTATAGGGCTTAAGGGCGAGGTATCGGGGATTCACCGAAGCGTAATCGAAGCTGTAAACGCTAGTAGTAGGGTCGTAGTAAGCGTCGACATACCCTCCGGGATAAGCGGTGATAGTGGGAGGGTCTGCGGTGTAGCTGTCAGGTCTACCTACACAGTTACCTTCGGGCTACCGAAGATCGGTAACGTACTCTACCCAGGCTACTACTACTGCGGGAAGCTCTACGTATCTAGGCTATCCTACCCCCCAGAGCTCCTAGACTCAGATGAGCTACTTACAGAGCTCAACGTCCCAGTACCCCTACCTGAGAGGGTTAGGTGGGGGCATAAGGGTACCTTCGGCAAGTTCCTAGCTGTTGCTGGGGCTAGGTACTACTACGGAGCTCCTTACTACGTTGCCTACTCCTTCCTAAAGGCTGGTGGAGGGTACTCCAGGCTCGCAGCTCCTAAGTCTGTAGTCCCGTATATTGCTGCTAGGTGTGGTGAGGTAGTCTACATACCCCTTGAGGAGACCGAGGAGGGCACGATCTCCGCAAAAAACCTAGACTACCTACTCAACCTAGTGGAGAGCTTAGGTATAGACATAGTCGCTGTGGGCTCTGGTACGTCCCTTAACAGCGAAACTCAGGAGCTAGTTAGAGACCTAGTGGAGAGGCTGGATAGACCCGTCATAGTTGATGGCGACGGCATAACCGCGGTAGCTTCTGACACAAGCATACTGAAGAGGAGGAGAGCTCCAACTATAGTTACACCCCACCTCATCGAGTTCACCAGGTTAACTGGTCTAAGACCTAGGGATGTTGAAGAGGACCCCGTTGGAGTTCTTGGAAGGCTCTGCCGGGAGCTGAACTCCTTCATAGTACTTAAAGGCGCGCATAGCTTAATAGGGTACCCCGACGGCCGCGTCTTCATCAACATGACCGGTAATCCGGGGATGGCTAAAGCTGGGAGTGGCGATGTACTAACCGGGACCATAGCCGCTATGTACGGTATAGGGCTTAGGGACCCTGGGCTAGCTACGAGGATGGGGGTGTTAGTGCACGGGCTAGCCGGGGACCTAGCGGCTGAGGTTTTAGGGGAGGATGGGGTTACCCCAGACGACATCCTAAACCACCTCCCCAAGGCGGTGAAGGTCCTTAGGGAGTCCCCGGGTGCTGTGTTCAGGAGGTACATGCCGGAATTCCTGTAGCTACCGCGTTAACCTACTACTCGAGGCTCCAAGGTACTGAGCATAGGAGCTACGTAACTATGTAGGTCTTTAAACTGCGCTAGGGTACCCGTAGGTGGAGCTAGCGTGCTGGAGCTAGTACCCGGTGTCGAGGTAGTAGCTGAGCTACCGGTGGTCTACATTAGGAGCTACAAGGCGGTTGTACTAGCCGACGTCCACATAGGGTACGAGGAGGAGGTGTCGCTTAAGGGTGGGTACATACCTAGGTTCCAGCTAAGGCACTCACAGAAGATCCTTGAGGAGGTCTTTAGCCAAGTTAGAGCAGAGAGGGTTATCTTCGCTGGCGACCTAAAGCACCTCTTCAACACCCTGGGGAGGGTTGAGAGGATCGAGCTACTACAGCTACTCAACTACGTTAAGAAGTACGTTAACGAGGTAGTGGTCGTCCGGGGGAACCACGATAACTTCTTACCAGCTATGAGGAGGTGGGTTGAGTTTAGCATCGTAGAGAACTACCTAGCCCAACCCTACCTGATAGTCCACGGGCATAAGCCCCTGGACCCCTTAGAGCTTCCACAGCAGTGGGACTACCTAATAATGGGCCACGAACACCCTAGCATAGCTCTCAGAGACCCTATAGGTGTTGTCGGTAAGTTCTCGTGCTTCCTAGTAGGGGATACGACTATAGGTAAGAAGCTGGTAGTACTACCAGCTGTAGGAGCCTACCAGACAGGCTCTAAGGTAACCCTATCTAAGGATACCTACCTATCCCCCGTAATAAAGGACTACGCCGTGATCGAGAGCCTTAAACCCGTAGTTGTAGGTGCTGATGTAGGGGTACTGGAGTTCCCAACCCTAGGTGAGCTGTATGATATCGTTGGGTGAGAGCTCTGTAGCTAGGTTAAGCTCGGGAGCCCCATCCTTCAGGGTAAGAGCTACCACTTTATAAACACCTTACTACTATAGTTGCTTTTAGGCTTGAAGGCTTTGGAGGACGTAGTGGAGGAGGTAATAAGGAGGGCTATTAGGGAGAGCAGGATCTTTAGGAATAGGGAGGCTCTCTCATCTGACTACATACCCTCAAAGCTCCCCCATAGGGAGGAGTACATTAAGAGGATCGCCGAGCTCCTCTCCCCCATACTTAGGGGTGAGAAGCCGAACAACATACTGATATACGGTCTGACAGGTACTGGGAAAACCGCCGTAGTTAAGTACGTTATCCGGAGGTTCGAGGAGTACAGTGAGAGAGCTGGTTCGAACCTCTTTAAGTTCTCTTACATCAACTGCAGGAATGAAGATACGAACTACAGGATTCTCTTCAAGCTTGGAGCAGACCTCGGGATGAAGCTACCGTTCACAGGGCTTTCAGTCGCTGAGCTACATAACAGGGTTAAGGAGTACATAGAGGTTAGCGGGCTTGCCGTAGCTATAGTACTAGACGAGATCGACTTCCTAGTTAAGAAGGTGGGCGATGACCTCCTCTACAGGTTAACCAGGGTTAACGATGAGCTAGCTAGAGGTAGTGCAAGCATCGTGGGGATAACTAACGACGTTAAGTTCGTGGAGTCCTTAGACCCAAGGGTTAGGTCTAGCCTAGGGGAGGTGGAGATAGTTTTCCCACCCTACGATGCTGTACAGCTAGCCGATATCTTAAGGGAGAGGGCGTCTATAGCATTTAGGGATGGGGTCCTCGGTGAGGGGGTTATAGAGTACTGCGCATCTATAGCCGCTAGGGAGCACGGCGATGCTAGGAGAGCTCTCGACCTACTGAGGCTTGCTGGTGAGATAGCTGAACGAGAGGGTAGCCCTAGAGTTGAGGTAGAGCACGTTAAGAAAGCTAGGGAGGAGCTGGAGATAAACGCCTCGGTAGAGCTAGTTAAGACCCTCCCATATCACAGTAAGCTCCTACTCATAGCCCTAGCCCTAGAGGGAGGGTATGCAGAGAGTACCGGTACCCTCTACATAAGGTACAGGAAGATCTGCGAATCCCTCGGTGTAGAGCCCCTTACCCAGAGGAGGGTAAGTGATATAGTGAACGAGCTGGACATGATGGGGGTTGTAACAGCCAGGGTTGTAAGTAGAGGTAGGTACGGTAAGACTAAGGAGGTAGCCCTAGCTGTAGACCCGGAGACCCTGCTAAAAGCTCTAAGTAGTGATAGTAGGATAGGTGAGTACGTTAGAGTACTTAAGGCTAGTAGGGGTAGATGACGGCTTCTTCCCGCAGTACTATAAGGAGCTTAAGCTTAGGACCGTACTAGCTGGAGCTCTCTACCGAGGTAGGGAGCTAGTAGACCTGAAGCTAAGCTCGGTAACCGTAGACGGGGATGACGGAACCGAGAGGGTCTTAAGCATCCTAAGGAGCTTCGGTAGGGTGGATGTAGTATTCCTAGATGGGGTTACCGTAGCTGGCTTCAACGTCGTGAACCCAGAGGCTCTCCTCGAAACGTGCGCGGCCGTGGTAGTAGTGTACAAGTTCCAGCCTAAGCTGGAGAAGGTTGAGACAGCTCTTAGGAAGCACTTCGTAGACTGGCAGGTAAGGTTTAACGTAATTAGGAGAACGTACGAGCGGTCGCAGGTTATAGCAACGAGGTGGAAGCCTATGAGGGTAGCCCTTCTAGGGAGTATAGCGGAGGACCTAGGTAGGCTCATATCCTACCTACAGCTAGTCTCATCCATACCGGAGCCTCTGAGGGTCGCGGACCTCGTAGCCTCCGCGATATCGAGGAACGAAAGGCTCTTAAAGATCCTTAACAAGGTAGGGGCAGCTCACTTTACCGGTCATACCTAAAGACAGCCCTCTAGGATACCGAGGGAACTGGGAGCTGGCTCGAGTTAGGTAGCTCCTAAGGTCTTACTAGATCCTCTCTACAGTATCAAGCCCGAGTAGCTTGAACGAGTTCTCTAGAACTACCTTAGTTCCGTAAGTTAGGACTACCTTTAAGTTCCTTAGCTGGGTATTAGGCTCTGATAGAACGGGGTCCGTATCATACCACTGGTTGAACACCTCGGCTAGCCTGTTTAGGTAGGTTACGAGGTCCTCTGAAGTAAGCTCCCTCACTACTTTCATGAACACCTCAGGGAACTTTAGGAGCAGGATCGCTAGCTCCCTCCTCTTACCTACCAACCCCTCCTTATCGACGTACTCGAAGGGCGGCTCCCCACCGTACTTACTCAGTAAGCTGTTCGCTCTAGCGTAGGTGTACTGTAGGTAGGTCGCTGAGCCGGACTTAACGTTCACAGCCTGCTCTAGGTCGAAGGTTAGGGTCTTCCTAGGCGATACGGACAGCATCATGTACTTGAAGGCCGACCTAGCTATCTTCAGTGCTAGGTCTTCGGATATCTGAACACCCCTACTTGCTGAAAGCTCGTAGGCTTTGGAGATCAGGATGTCCAGTATCTCATCAACGGTTACGTACCTACCTCTCCTACCGCTCATTGACATACCCTTAACGTTAACCATCTCATAGGCGTAGTGGACTAGGGATCCAGCCTCCTTGGTGAACCCTAGGGCGTAGAGAGCTAGCTTTAGCTGGGCCTGCGGGAGGGTCTGCTCAACGGCTATTACGTTGTAGACTACATCCGCGCTGAACTCACTGAACTTCTTTATGGTGTAGGCGATATCCCTAGTAGTGTAGAGTGTGGTACCGTCAGACCTAGCTATCACTAGCGGGGGTATCTCAAGGGACTTAGGTAGGGATAGCTCCTCCCGGATGGACTCCTTCCTAGCTAGGACCCTCAAATCCAGAGCTGGAGCTCCCTTGTACTCGGTAAAGAACTTGGATAAGCGAGCTCTCCTTAGGACTTCGTCTACCAGCCCTGAGTAAACTAGGTCGCTCTCGTAGTCCCAGCGGTCAAACTCTATACCCAACCTCCTTAGGGTATCCCTTATGCCTGCTACCACCTTACCAACGACCTCCCTATGGGCGTCGACTACCTCCGGATCGCCTCGCTCTATAGCTTGGGATAGCCTCCTAACCTCCTCCTCAGGATCCTCACCAGGGGCTATGAGGCTCAGCAATCTATCTACGACATCGGGAACCCTGCTCCGGATCCTCAGCAGGTCTCCGGCGAGCTCCTCTATCCTCCTCTTAATGCTCTCCGCATCCTCCGAAGCTCTCTCAAGCTCTAGTCTAAGCCTGTGTAGTTCGGCTACGGTGGACGCGGCAGCGTAGACTAGGCCTAGGAAGTGGTCTACCTTCATTGATGGGGGTGCTTCAGGTCTCCTAAGCTTTAGGTACCCGTAGAGTAGGTAGCTTACCTGAAGCCCAAGGTCGTTAACGTAGTACCTCCTCTCAACGTAGTCTCCGGAGAGCTCGTGAGCTCTAGCTATGAAGTCCCCTAGAGCGGCATTCCTACCTGACCCTATGTGAAGGGGGTGTACAGGGTTTGCGGATACGAACTCTACTACCACCCTAAGAGGTCTCTCACGCTTAGCTACGAGTACACCGTACTCCCCCCTAGTAGCTGCTAGGGACTTTACCAGTAGCTCAGCTAGGTAGCTACTTCTCAGAACTACGTTTAGATAGCTCCCAACGCACTTAGCCCTATCTATGCAGGGGCTACCGGTAGAGCACAGCTTAGAGGCTATGCTGTTACAGATGGGTACGAGGTCCTTAGAAACCCTAGGTAGGGGTAGCGCGAGGTCCCCGAACTCCTGCCTAGGAGGCTCCTGAAGTACGTTGAGAACCGCGTTTACCTCAACCTCAAACCCCTCGGATCTAGCGGCCTCAACAATAGCTCTCGCAACACACTCCCTTATCTCAGCATACGGATTCAGCTCCCATACCCATACGAGAGTAGCAGGTAGAAACTTAAAGAGTTGGTTCCCAGCAGTA
>CAYTXX010000063.1:0-3129 GCA_964442165.1 uncultured Desulfurococcaceae archaeon
AAGCTTAAACTAGCTTCTAACCATCAACTCCGTAGCAGCCCCCTTCTGTAGGTCTCACGTAACTTCTATGCCGCACCGATAGCGTATGAGGTGTGGGCGAGGTGGAAGCATCTAGATGTAGCGAACATAAACTAATGAGGATGAGCATCTAGGGGCAAACGGCTCTGAAACTATGCTTTAAGTAGAATGAAGCTTGCAGATTCTGCTCCTCTAAATAAAACTACGGAACGGTCCCTACAAAAGCAGACCTTTGGAACTCTTCATAGAGCTTAAAGTGGGTCTCATTGTAGTTAGCCTCCTCGTGCTCTAGCTCTATGCTTCTGACCTCTCCCCACTCTGAAGGTCTTAGGCCCCCTTAGGGAAGCTTACTGCTCCTAGTATCTCCTCGGACCTGCATCCATCATATGCTGGTGGTCAGGACGGTTAAGGGCTTTACTCTCTTACGCTTTCTCTCTGCGATTTACTGCGGTTACTAATTCCGCATCCTGTAACGAGCTTAGACTTAGAAGTAGCTATTCGTCCCTAGTACACCCGCAATTGAGCGCGGTTAAACGTGGAGAGCTATAAGGCTTTCCCCCATCCACGCTCTAAAGGGCGTAGCTCTCGGTCGAGATAGTAATCACATAGCTCATAAGTATTGAGATAATCACCGGAATAACGTAGGCTAGGAGTAGGTACAGAGACACCCTACGTTTGTAGAGTAAGCTAGAGCTAGACGCTATTCCAGCGCCTAAAGTTGCAGAGAACATTACTAGAGATATTACTAGGGGTATCCCCAGTCTGTTTGCTACCTGGGTTAATACTAGGGCAACGGTGTAGGGGGTTAGGGTGGAGATGTACCTAGTCGGAAATAGTATTTTAGCAAAGCTTAGGGGGGTCCTCCAGGTCTGAGCGGCTAGTAGAGCTAGTGCGGTTATCGCAGAGGTAAGCACTGCATCGCTTAAGCGGCTACCTACACCCAGCAGAGATGCTAGAAAGCCCAGTAGGTTGCCTCCTAGAACGTATGACAGTAGGAAGACGTACGTGAATGTAGTTATCCTGAAGATAGTTAGAGCTTTAGAGACGCTAAGGTAGCTGAAGGCTAGCTTCAGTAACCTATAAACCGCGACTGAGAGGAGAGCCCCTGCGATAACTGAGAGGACCCACGATAGTACGATCTTAGCTACCGCGTAAACACCTTCACTGTACTCGGAAGCTATTGAGTAGCCTAAGAGGGCTGATAAGTAGAGCTGTGTTATGGATGTTGGGTACTTAACCAGTGTAAGTAAAGTAGTTAAGCACAGCGGGACTAGGTACACCTCTAAGCTAGCGATCTGCGGTAAGTTAAAGTTGGGCCTCTCAACTACGTACCCAGCTACCCAACCAGCGAAGCTTACTAGTATTGCTAGCCTCCTAAGATCCTCCTTAAGGCATTGTAGAGCACTTAGCGCTAAGCTAGCGTTGTTAAGTACAGCTACGAAGGTAGTACCCAAGAAGAGGGCTAAAGATACGACCGTTCCCACCACCTACGAGTACGTAGCTGTAAAGATCCTAACCAGCTCCTGCGAGGAGTCCTGGACCTTGTCAACTATAGTATCGAGAGACCTAACTACCTCAATTAGGTGGGTGAACGCAAGTACGTCTAGGTCCTTTGAACGCTCGTAGATCACCTCTAGGGCTTCGTTCTTAACCTCGTCTACCTCGTCCTCTATGGAGTCTATCCTAGTCATCTCCTCAGAGGCCTTAGCTAAGCTCTTAGTGATGCTACCTAGGATAGCTTCAAGGGCATCTATAGCTTCAAGAGCCTTCTCAGCCATCTTAGCGCAAAAGGAGTATACCTCGGAAACTACTTTAACTCTATGTAGACCTACCTTAATACCTCTAGTTAGCTCCATGTTAACGAAGTATATCAAGTCTAGGATATCGTCGAAGTCATCGAGTAGCACTCCAAGGTCAGCTACTAGAGGTAGGGGAAACGCCCCCTTGAGAACCTGCATTACCGCAGTATCGTATATTCTATCCCCCTCCTTCTCCAGCTTTATAACGGTGAAGCGGTACCTAGATAGTTCGTCAAGACCTAAACTGCCTGGAGCTGTTATTAGCCTAAAAAACATCATCATAGCTTCCTTAGAGAGGATTAGGTGCTTTCTTAATAGGTCCAGTAGCTCCTTCTCTGAACTCCCGAAGAGCTTCTTGAATACCATGTTGCCTCTTATACTGTAGTGCTGAAGTTTATAAACCTCTCAAGAAGTGGAGATTACGTACTCCTCAGTCTATAGGAGATAGCGCTCTCTACTGCAGGTTTCAGGACCTAGCTTATGCCTAGATATAGCTTTGAGAGCTCCGGGTGTCTCAGTAACTCCTGCGGATCCCCCTCATACCTCACCGTACCGCTAACAAGTAGGTAGGCCTTATCCGCTATCTGCAGAGCCCTTAGAGCATACTGCTCTACTAGGACTACTGTAAGCTTTAGGCTATCCCTTAGCTCAACAACCTTTTCGAGGACCTTCTTCACGTATATCGGAGCTAGGTCCGTGGTTACCTCGTCGAGTAACATGGTAGTCGGCTCCTTAACTAGGGCCATCCCTATAGCTAGCATCCTCCTCTCACCGCCGCTTAAGGTACCCGCACGCCTATGTTTGAAATCCTTTAGTACGGGGAACATGCTGTAGACTAGCTCAACTCTGTCTAGAAGCTTGGACTCAGGTAGGAGGTACCCAGCAACCCTAAGGTTCTCCTCAACGGTCAGGCTAGAGAACAGGTTACCCATCTGAGGTACGTATGAAATACCCAACCTAGCTACTTTATGCGGTGGTAGCCCAGTTATATCGGTATCTCCGTAGAGTACCCTACCCGAGTGAATCGTTGCTAGCCCCGTTATACTGTTGAGTAGAGTTGTTTTACCAGCTCCGTTAGGACCTACTACAACCGTTATCTTCTGAGGCTCCGCACAAAACTCAACGTTGAAGAGTACCCTAAGCTTACCGTACCCCGAGTTTAGTACACGTGTCCTTAGCATACCTACTCACCTATATAGACCTGGATAACCTTCGGATCCTTAGCTACCACGCCGGGGCTCCCCTCAGCGATAACCTGCCCCCTATCCATTACATAGACGTAGTCGGCGTAGGGTAGGGCTATGTCTATCCT
>CAYTXX010000063.1:3229-6908 GCA_964442165.1 uncultured Desulfurococcaceae archaeon
TAATGCTTACGTTGTTAACAGCTACCAGACCCCCGAAGCGCTTAACCAAGTTTACGGTCTCGAGGATGTAGCTCAAGCTATCACCCAGGTTACGTGCACCTCCTGAGTGAAATTAAAAGGAAGATTAAAAATTACGTATACCACTCAATGGTTTCTGTAACTCCCTTGTAGAGACCTACAACTCTCCACTCGTACTTATCTCCAACCCTGACCACGGCCCATATATCGTAGTCTCCAACAGCTCTATCCCCATTCTCGTCGAGCTTTATGTATCCTGAGGCACCTAGGTACTTCTCTAGTACCAGTGGTAGGGCCTCCATTACTGCTACTGGGTCGTAGCTACCTACAGCATCCAAGGCTAGTGCTAGGGTCCAAGCTATGTCGTATACGAAGTAGGTGTAGCCCATAGGCTCCATGCCTAGCTTCTCCACTATGACCTTCCTTATCTTCTCACCGTGAGGTGAGACTCCTGGAGAGGTCATGGTGTTGTAGAAGCCTACCTTAACTACTACCTCCGCTACAGCTGGCTCAAGTAGGGGAGCTATAGCTGCCGTGCCGTCAGAGCCCTGCCACTTAATCTCTAGTAGCGTAGAGTAGGCCTTAGCAGCTGCGAAGAACGCCGCTGCCTCTTCGAAGCTTATAAGTAGCACCCCTACCTTATCCTTACCGTAGGCAGCTATAGCCCTACTTACAGCATCGTTAAGCCTCGCAGCCTCTACTGAGAACTCCTTAGCCGCTGGGTCGTACCTGATGGCGTACTCCTCCAGGACCCCGCAGCTCTCGCCGCTAGCTCTGCATATCTCCTTGAAGTAGCCCATAGTGTACTTAGCGAGTCCGTCTCCCCAGGTATCACCTCTCCATACGGGTATGAACCACCTTATACCTCTTAACCACATTATCTTAGCTATAGCCTTACCCTGGTATATGTCGTTTAGTGTGTACCTCAGAGCCATGTCCTTTAGGGCTAGAGCTGGGGATGTAGACGAAGGTGATATTATGAGTAGCTTATTAGCGTTGCAGTAGCTTAGAGCCTCGGATAGCTCAGCACTCGAAGTACCCCCTATGAATATCTTTACTCCAGCCCCGTGGAGAGCCATGAGCTTGTCGAGGTGGGTCTTCGGGTCGGTAGCGGTATCCTCGATTAAGAACTTAATCCTCCAAGCCCTACCGAGCGCGGCTAGGTACTCGTTGATCTCCTTCTCAGCTAGCTCTATGACAACCTTGTACTGCGTCCCGAAGGTTGAGAGGACTCCGGTAAGAGGTATTAGCGCACCTATTCTAACCTCGCCAGTAAGCCCTACAGGAGCTACCGGCACGGTTACAGTGACCGGGGTTACTACACCTGGGGCCGTTACCGTTACCTCCCTAACAGGGGCTGTAGCCTGCCCTACGAAGAACCCTGCTACTAGCCCTATTACTAGGAGCACTACTGCTAGGGCATAGGCCATGCGAACTTGCGCAGACATGCTCTCCGCTACTAGTCCTACCTTAGGGGTATAAAAGCTTTAAGTACTTCAAGGTATAGATATCCATGTACCTGAACTTAAAGTTTAAATTAGGTAGCTTACTTACGAATACGAGGTGATCTAGTGCTAGACCTAGTGGTTAAGGCCGTAGCGTACTCTAGTTGCATAGGTATAGGTGCCGCAGCTATAACTCTCATATACAACGCTACTAGAACCTTCAACTTCGCTCACGCATCTATGGTAGCCTGGGGCATGTATGTGGTATTCGCAGCTACCTACCTCTTTGGCTATACCCCCTACCACTACCTACCTCTCGCAGCTCTCTTCGGCTCGTTCCTCGGTCTAGCCATCTACGGAACGGTAAACAGGAGGCTACTTAAGGCTAAGGCTAAGGAGGTCACCCTCATGATGTCAACACTAGGTGTAGATCTCATACTCTTCGGCTTCCTTAACGTGTTCTCAGATTACCTACTCAGGGTGTACAGGCTACCTGCTAAGTACTTCATCCTTGAGACCCGAGACTTCATAATAGAGCTCGGTGGGGTTCAGATAAGGCTTGTAGGGCTTGTAGCACCGGTACTACTAGTACTCACTGTAGCTTTCTTACATACTTTCCTAACCAAGACCAAGATCGGTATAGCTCTGAGGGCCTCTATAGAGAACCCAGAGCTAGCTGGGCTAAGCGGGGTTAACCCGGAGCTAACCTACATACTGGCGTGGCTTATTGGAGGGGCTCTCGCTAGCTTAAGCGGAAGTCTTCTCTCGCTAGTTATAACAGGGTACACAGCTGTGGGTATGACCATAATTGTAAGCTTCTTCGCAGGAGCTATAGTTGGGGGGTTGTACTCGGTATATGGAAGTATGTTCGGAGGCTTCCTAGTCGGGTTAGGTGAGTACCTAGGGGTAACACTACTAGCTACACTAGTAGGTGGGTGGATAGCTGCCTACAGACCAGCTATCCCACTAGCCATCATGGCCGCTACCCTACTTACCCAGCCGGGGGGTTTAGCAGCTCTTCTAAGAGGTGGTAGGAGTTGATCGAGCTCCCTCCAGTAGTTCTGCAGGTATTGCTGAACTTCTCGATAGGTTTGATAGTTGCTACTAGCTTAAACATCGAGGTAGGGTTCCTAGGTATACCCCAGTTTGGCAGGCTCCTAGCTGTAATCGCGGGAGCTATAATAGCTGCAGCCCTGCCCGGTAGGATACTAGCTGCCTACCTAGGGCTACCGTGGGGTGCTGAGTACGCCTACCACCTCTATAACTTCGGTATAGTAGCTAAGATCAACGAGTTCCTAGCTGCGAACGTGGCTGTCTCCATAGGGGTGCTAATCCTCACGCTAGTTCTAGCTGCCTCTATTGGAGGTATCATAGGGTACCTCTGCGCTTACCCAGCACTTAGGCTTAGAGAGGCCTACCTAGGGATAACCCTCCTAGCTTTCGGTGACCTCCTCATGAACATCGCCTGGAACTATGACCCCCTAGTCGGCGGTACAACTGGGGTGTGGGTGATAGACCCCTTCAGGTTCGTTGGTGCTGGTGGAGCTAGGTTCACGTTCTCAGCCCTATTCATGCTTGCCGTAGCTATCGCAATCTTCATCTACGCTGAGCTCCTAGCTAGATCTCCCTTCGGTAGGACCCTCAAGGCTGTTCGAGATGCTGAAGTAGCTGCAGGTGTGTACGGTAAGGATATAGTTAGAATAAGGACGCAGACGTTGATAATAGGGGGTGCTATAGCAGCTCTAGCGGGAGCCTTATGGGCTCTCTTCACTGGAAGTATGAAGGCGTCTACCTATACTAGGCTTACCTGGACCTTCTGGCCTTGGGCATTTATGATGCTAGGAGGTACAGGGAATAACTTAGGTGTACTACTAGGTGTACTACTATACACAATAGCGCGTACCGCAATAATTCTGTACAAGGGTGCTCTCAGCACTATAATACCGATAGACCCAGAGTGGCTTGAGTACATAATGATAGGCCTGGTAGTTGTTGTGGTAGCACTCTTCAGACCTCAGGGTATTATACCTGAAAGACCTACGTTAGCACTACCTAAGAGTAAGATAAAGGCTATAGTGAAGAGCTTAGAGAAGAGTTAGGCCTCAGCTTTTATTGAGCAGCCGTTTGCCCCTAGATGCTCACCCTCATTAGCTTATGTTCGCTGCACCTAGGGGCTTCCACCTCGCCCACACCTCACGAGCTATCGGGCGGGTTCA
>CAYTXX010000064.1:0-6734 GCA_964442165.1 uncultured Desulfurococcaceae archaeon
GGCTAGCTACTCGTACTCCCTCCAGACGTAACCGCATTTAGTGCACTTGTATATCCTAGTCGGAGGTTCATCAGCCCTCCTAGTCTGCAGTATCTCGTAGTAGGCCTCCTCATTACTGCACTTAGGGCACTTAACCCCCCTAGCTACCGGTAGACCGGCCTTAGAGGCCCCTTCATCTACTACAACAACACCGCTACCCCTCCTCTCAATCCTGGAGGTTATCTGAGCTCTCCTACTGCTACCCCTCTTAGTGTAGCCGCACTTAGGACACACAAGGACCGTCTCCGAACCCTCCTTCCTAGGTACTAGGAGGGACCCGCACTTAGGGCAGAACTCCAAGCTCTCACCCAGCCGAGGTCTTGAGCAAGCTCTCCAGCTCTACCGAGAGCTTCCCGAGGACCTCCCAGTACTTCACCACGGTACTCCATATACCCTCTAAACCCCTAGGCGGTGGGCTACTCGGGTCTACAAGTACAGCTGAGTACCTCTCGGCAACCTCCCCAAGGGACTCCCCATCAACTACGAATACCTTCTCCAACCCCTTAACGCCCCTCAGTACGAATACTATGAACACCCCTAGCCCGGGCACCTCGCGGGCTATAGCTACCCGGGTCTCCCTCTTAGCTCTACGCGCGGCCAACTTCAACGCCTAGAGCCTTACTAAGCCTCTCCAGCAGCTCATCGCTAAGCCTAACCAACCCTGAGACCACCTCCTTAAGTACGTCCACCGGGTCCCTAGTACCGTCGGTTACCAGCCTCAGTACGAAGGCTTCCTCGAGGGGGTGCTCTATGCTGTAGGCAGCCATCCTTACGTTCGGGTGCCTTAGGGCTGACTTAGCCAGCAGGTTCCCCAGTGTGTGGGTCTCCCCGTAGACCTTCAGTATCAGCTCCCTCCCGTCGTGCTTCCTCACCTCCAGCTTCAACCCAGCCTACACCTAGTTCTAAGCTGAGCAGTTCAGCTAATAAGCTCCTCCACAAGACCTTCAGGTCTAGCCTACGCTCACCCTCCTCTAGGAGCCCCCTACTCCTCAGGACCTCTAGGAGGCCTGACGGGTCAAGCCCTAGGGCGCTGGCAGCTACTAGGAGGTACTTCAAGTTCCTCGAAGCCTTAGGGAACTCCTTAGAGACCTCGGCGATAGCCCTCGAGACCCTACCAGCTAGTTCTAAAACCGCGTCGGGGTCCGCATCAGTCCTAAGCTCGCTACCTAAAACCTCGGCAGAGTAGCCGCGTAGCCTAAGTAGCTCCACTAGTACGTCGGGCATGAGGGGACCTCTAACCGTAGAGGCCAGTAGCCTTAGGTCCAGCCTACGGGATGCGCCGAGCTTGAACCTCCTAAGGCTACGCCACTCCCTGTAAGCCTCCATAACAGCCCTCCTAGATGCCGCGACATCGCTGGGAGCACCGGCTATTGAGACCTCGAGGACCCCTCCCCTAACTTCGTAGCTTAGCTGAGGGGCTCTAACCCCCCTACGCCTAACTACATACTCAGCTAGCTCAGTACAGGACTCCGGACTACCGCACTTAAGCCTTAGCTCTACCCTCAATACTACCCGGACTACTGCGGTGCAAAAGCTAATAGGCTGTCAAAGGGCTAGCCCAGCTAGGAGCCTACGGCCCCCGTTTTTATTAGGTCTAAACCTAGAGCTTTGTGGTGCTGGAGCCGTGGGCATATCGTTTGGTACTGCTAGGCTGCTTAGGTACATAGTAGCTTCTGCAGCTAAGTTCAGCGAGTCCGCGGTAATTTATGTAAATAGGGATAGGTTTACCTTCAAGGCTATAGACCCCTCTAAGTCAGCTCTACTAGTCCTCACCGTACCTAGGGAGGTCTCCCTCCAGTACGATGTAGAGTCTGAGCAGCAGCTAGCGGTAAACCTGGAGGACCTAGCTAAGGTCTTTAGGAGCGCTGAGAGGGATGACTCAGTAACTATAAGCTGGAGCGAGTCCAGCCTAACGGTATCCTTCGAGAGGAAGGGGTTTAGCAGGGTCTTCACCCTCCCGCTAGCATCGGTATTCGAGGAGGTACCTGAGATAGAGATAGAGTACCCCAATACCTACGTGATCAGGCCTAACGAGCTCTACGAAGCCCTTGCCGGGCTTAAGGATGTTGGTGATGTACTGAGGGTTGAGGGGGATGTGGACAGCGTTAAGCTTAGAGCTGAGAGCGAGCTAGGGGAGGCTGAGATAACCCTAAGTAGGGAGAGGGGGTCCTTAGAGGAGGCTGAGGTAAACGAGCCTGGCTTTAGCGTAGCCTACACCATGGAGCTAGTCCAGCACGTTAGGCCCGTGGTTAGGGTAGCTGAGAGGACCTCACTGAGGGTAGGCCCAGAGCTACCGCTCTACCTAAAGATAGATTCCCACGGAAGCTCCATAGACTTCTACGTAGCGCCTAGGGCTGAGTAGCCAGTGCTAAGCAGTGCTGACCTGAGGTTCGTTAGGGACCTCCTCATACGCTACTACAGGGTAGCTAACCTAAGGCTACCTAAGGACCTCGCCCTCAGGGAGTTCGCCTTCCAGACTCTAGAGCAGGGGGTCTACGTAAGGCACCTAAGCTTCACCTCGGAGGCTGAGGTTAGGGGCTACCTAGTGCTCAACACCCCTAGGCAGGCCTACTACTCAACAGCTAAGTACTCCAACCCAGCAGCTGAGTCCTACGAGGACGCTGGGTGGTTAGGCTCTGAGATAATGTTCGATATAGATGCCGATAAGATACCGGGTTGTACCACCCAGGTAGTTGGAGATAGGGTGGAGCTGGTAAGTGAGGAGTGCCTTAACCTAGCTAAGGAAGCTCTAGGCAGGCTTATCTACGTACTCGTAGAGCACATGGGGTTCGCGAAGGAGGAGCTGATGGTCTACTTCTCGGGGAGTAGGGGGTTCCACGTAGTTATCGTAACGGAGGACCCTGAGTGGCTAACGCTGAAGCAGGTACATAGGCTGGAGCTAGCTGAGTACCTAAGCGCTAGAAGCCTAGACCTTAGGAGGGTGCTTAAGCGGGAGGTAAGGGTTGGTAGGTCCAGCACCTCCCCAGTACCCCCTGCGGAGAGGGATGGGGGCTGGAGGTCCCTCATAGCTAGGTTCCACGGTGAGCTCGACGTTGACGAGGGTACCATCCAGAGGATCGCGGTACCAGTAGACCCCCTAGTAACTCAGGATACCTCGAGACTTATCAGGATACCGAACTCCGTAAACGGTAAGTCAGGTCTAGTAGCTAGACCTATCGAGCTCGACGAGGTAGAAAGCTTTGACGTCGGTGAGGCTAAGGTATTCGAGGGCTACGCAGTGGTAGTACCGAGGACCTCGTTCGAGGGATCGATCTACGGTACGAGGGTAAGGCTATCTGAAGGGGGGAGGGTGAGGGTAGATCTCCAGACAGCCCTCTACCTAGTACTTAACGGTCTAGCCTCAGTAGTTAGGTACGGCGTAGATAGGGTTAGAACCTAGTAGGTCTACTAGAGCACCCGCTCATCTCCTAGATACCTGCCCCAACCGGTTTACTCTAGCCCACCGCATACAGGGACTTCCACCTCACGAGCTATTGGCGTGGGGTCGTAGGTGGTGGTCAAGCCCAACAGCGTTGCGCTCCCACCTACCTAGCTTGGAGCTTAGCTCCATAACCTAGGAGTCTTCAGAGTATCCCACCCCTAGAGTTAGTAAGCCTGAGCTCTAGCAGTCGACTACGAAACAGCACGGGATACGGTTATTTAAGCTTAGGTGTAATCTACCTCCGGTGCTCCTGTTGAATAGGGATAGGGTTGTAGGGCTAGGCCTACTTGTAGTTAGTGTAGCCGTAGCTGCAGCTTACACGTGGCTAGCTCTACTAACTGAGTACTGGAAGCTCGTACTACAGCTTACAGCAGTAGTAGCAGTAGTAGGTGTCTGCGCCATAGTTGGGTGGATAGGCTACACCCTAGCTACTACCCCACCACCTAAGCCTATAGAGGAGATCGAGAGGGAGATTGAGGAGGAGTTGAAGAAGCTAGAGCAGGAGAGTAAGGCTGTAGAGCAGGAGCAGAGGAGCTCTCGCGCATGAGGTAGTGAGGGCTATAAGTAGGGTTTACTAAAAGCTGTAGCGACGTATTCAAGGCTCCACATAGGGTCTGGGAAGTAGCTACTGTACTCTACAACCTCGGGTAACCCCTAGGTACAGACTACCGAGGTGTAGTCTAGGTAACGGAGCTTATTTCGCCTCATCTACCTGTTCTAAGGTGGTAGGAGTCGCCAGCTGAGGAGGGTACCTTAGACCGCTACCGCTCGATGGTTGTCTACGGCCCGTTCTACAGGACCCTCCTAAGGCTAGCTCTACCCATGATAGTCTTCGAAGCTGTACACGTATCTTACAACCTAGTCGATGCGTACTGGCTTAGTATCTGGGGAGGGGCTGCATTTACCGTTCCGCGGCTTACCAGGCCTACCTACATGCTGTTCGAGGCTGTGTTCATGGGTCTAGGGGCGGCTAACCTAGCGATGATGTCCCAGTACATCGGTGGGAGGAGGTACGAGGAGGCTGCTAGGACGTTCTCGAGGTTTCTAACCGTAAACCTAGCTCTAGGGCTACTCCTCACCCTAGTCTACGCTAGGGTAAACGACCTCCTAGTAAGGTACGTCGTCCGGGCACCCCCTGAGGTAGTTAGCCCCGCAATAGCCTACGCAAACGTAATAGCCTTCGATATCTTCCTCTACGGGCTGGATAGTACCTTTACGAACGCGTTCCACGCTATAGGGAACACTAGACTACCTGCTGTAGCTGGGGTTCTGTCGGCCCTACTGAACTTCGCCCTAGACCCGGTCCTCATAGTAGGCCTCCTAGGGCTACCTGCTATGGGGGCTACTGGTGCGGCTCTAGCTACGGTCCTCTCGAGGCTTGCTAAGCTCGTTACGCTAGCCTACGCCTTCACTAGGGAGTTTCCGGAGGTAGGCGTTAGGCTCACTAGGGATCTCAGCCCACTGTGGTTGAGGAGGGTTACCGCAGTGGGGGGTCCGATGTACTTAAGGCAGGCCCTGAACAGCTTTGGGGTGATGTTCCAGCACTCCATAGTTAACTCCTTCGGAGTTGTAGCAGCACAGGCCTACACCATAGGCTTACTCTTCATGGAGGTAGCCGAGGCCGCTGTACGCGGTTCTACAGCACCTATAGCTGCTATGGTTGGTCAGAACCTAGGTGCGGGGAACCTAAGCCGAGCTAGAGAGGTGGGGGTTAGGTCGAGCTTAACCATGGGTGGGGTAACGGCTGCCGCCTCCCTAGCCCTATTCCTAGCTAGAGAGAGCCTAGCTAGGGTATTCACAGACGACCCGCTAGCCCTCGGGGAGTCCATGAAGTTCCTCAGCATCTTCCTCCCAACGCTACCGTTCCTAACCCTAATCTTCGTAGGGGTTGCGGTAGGGCGTGGTTCGGGAAGTACCGTAGTACCTCTAGCGATAACCTTCGTAAGGATGTGGGGAATGAGGATAGGTCTAGCATACCTCCTCTCGCTGGTTGCTGGTATGGGTACCGACGGGCTGTGGCTAGCTATATCTCTAAGTAACGTAGTAGCTGGAGTAGCTTCACTAATCTGGGTAGCTGTAGGTAGGTGGTGTAGGCCTGTAGTCTAGGGTAACCCTAAATAACCCTACCCGTACTTCTGAAGCCGTACCTACCTACGAGCGGTACGAAGACGCAGGGTATGCTACTCTCGTACCTCACCCTACCACCCTCCTTCACCACTACTCTGAGGATCTGGATCCATAGGTCCCCTACCGGGATGACCATCCTACCACCGTCCTTAAGCTGCCTTACCAGAGGCTTAGGTACATCAGGTGCTGCAGCTGTAACTATAATCCTATCGTAGGGCGCTGCCGGTTCGAAGCCCTCACTACCGTCACCTACAGCTACGGTTACCCTATCTAGGTACCCAACCCTTCCTAGGTTACCGAGAGCGAACTCAGCTAGCTGAGGTATTCTCTCGATGGTCCAGACGTGACCTTCCCTACCGACTATCTCAGCTAGTACAGCCGCCTGGTAGCCGCTTCCAGTACCTACCTCGAGTACCCTGTGACCGGGCTGGACTTCGAGGAGCTCCGTCATTAGGGCTACCATGTGGGGTGCGCTTATGGTCTGCCCGCACCCTATGGGGAGGGGTGTATCACTGTAGCTGTACCTCCTGTACTCCTCGGGGACGAACTCCTCCCTCGGGACCCTCAGCATGGCCTCAGCAACCTTCTCACTCCTTATGTACCCCTCAGACATCAGGGCCCGGATAAGCCTCCTCCTCTCCTCCTCGAAGATACCGCTACACCGAGGTGCTATCGGTAGCGGAGGTGATAAACTACCGCCACAAGCTAAGCTAGGTGGTCCGTTGAGCTACTGCGTCGACGTAGTCGAGTTCAGGGGGCACCCCAACGTCCGGGCAGAGCACCCAACGACCCTAGAGGTAACGAGGGACGATTTCCTGACCTCCAGGGGCGACTGCATAGTAGGTGTAGCCGGTAGTAAGGGGGCCTCAGACATCGACGAGTGCGTTAAGAGGGTGCTCAGGGAGGGTGGGAGGCTCGTAGCCGTACTCCTCGTCGAGGGAGGCCTCTTCGACTACGTGGTAGCCGAGGGGTCGAGCCTCATGACGTTCAGCGAGAGCAGGAAGATCATCATACGTAGGTCCACCTACGTAGACGGCTCCACAGTAGGAATCAGAGCGGATAAGGCGGCCAAGGACCTCAGGAGGGACGTCGTGGAGGCCCTGAAGCAGGGTAGGAGAGGCTACCT
>CAYTXX010000065.1:0-6639 GCA_964442165.1 uncultured Desulfurococcaceae archaeon
TTTAGTTACCGCAAACCCTGCCACAGGCTACAGCTCATTAATTCGGGTACCCCCACGAGCGCGGCATCACGTAGCTCGGTCCCGCCGCTAGCCCCGGGAAGGTATGGGCTCATAGACCGCTAAGCTTGTCTATACCCAACTTCACGTAGTTAACACTTGGTGAGCTTATATTATGGGAAAGGTAGTGCTCCAGGGATCTGGAAGTGAAGGTAGCTCTATTGGATACCTTAGTAGGTGCTGTAGCTGTTGCCGAGGACGGCAGTGTAGAGTACGTTGCGGTACCTAAGGAGGATAGGGGCTACATAATCGAGAGGGCCCTTAAGATTGAGGAGGGTGAGGTAAGCTCAGAGTTGGTAGAGCTAGTCAGTAAGGTAGTTAAGCCGGATACAGTCTTCGTAGTCTCAACGGAAGCTGAAGCTTCATTCCTAGCTCAGAGGAGCTTAAAGTACCTGGTAGACCCTAGGGACCCCCTCATACTGAGGGCTAGGGAGCTACTACCTAGCTTAGCCGTTAAGGCGGGGCTAGTTGATAGTGAGGTGAAGTTCTACGAGACCGTGTACGAGATTTCCCTAGCTGTAACTAGGTATAAGCTAAGGCGTGAGGCCCTGAAGCGCGACCTAATGGCTATCCAGGCCATTAGAGCTATCGACGACCTAGATAAGACGATAAACCTCTTCGCCTCTAGGCTTAGGGAGTGGTACAGCATCCACTTCCCAGAGCTTGACGACCTAGTTAAGGAGCATGAGGAGTACTCTACCCTAGTATCTAGACTCGGCTCTAGGGACGCGTTTACCGTGGAGAACCTAGCTAGGCTAGGGATTAAGGGTGGGAGGGCTGAGAGGATAGCTAAGGTAGCTGTAGAGAGTATCGGGGCTGAAATCTCCGAGCTAGACCTAGGTAAGATTAGGGAGTTCAGCGACCTAGTCCTAAAGCTCTATGGGATAAGGAGGGATCTCTCGGAGTACCTAGAGCAGGTTATGAAGGAGGTGGCCCCGAACACGACGGAGCTTGTAGGTCCTCTACTAGGTGCTAGGCTACTAAGCTTAGCAGGTAGCTTAGCAGATCTAGCTAAGCTACCAGCTAGTACCATCCAGGTACTCGGGGCTGAGAAGGCCCTCTTCAGAGCTTTAAGAACGGGTGGTAGGCCACCTAAGCACGGGGTGATATTCCAGTACCCGGAGATACATAAGTCACCTAAGTGGCAGAGGGGTAAGATCGCTAGAGCTCTAGCTACTAAGCTAGCTATAGCTGCTAGAGCAGACTACTACACAGGGCGCTTCATAGCTGATAGGCTGAGGAAGCTCCTAGAGGATAGGATTAAGGAGGTTAAGACACTCTACGCTAAGCCCCCACCTAAGGCTCCCCCACCTAAGCCAGCTAGAAGACCTAGGAGGTCGGAGAGGTAGATTATAAGCTACTTAAGCCCATGCAGAGGGGTAGAGCTGTGATCGAGGTAGTCTCAGTTAAGGAGCACCCGAACTACAGGGGGGTCTACGTAGTAGAGCTAGAGGACGGCTCTGTTAGGCTAGCAACTAGGAACCTAACACCGGGGAGGAGGGTCTACGGGGAGTACCTCTTTGTATACAAGGACGTGGAGTACAGGGAGTGGAACCACATAAGGAGTAAGCTAGCGGCAGCTCTCTACAAGGGTATTAAGGAGCTAGCCATATCGGAGGGGTGTAAGGTGCTCTACCTAGGAGCTGGGAGCGGTACGACCGTGAGCCACGTATCTGATATCATAGGGTCTAAGGGTACGGTATACGCAGTTGAGTTCGCCCCGAGGGTAATGAGGGAGCTGGTTACAGTAGTTGAGTACAGGAGGAACGTAGTTCCTATACTAGCCGACGCGAGGTTCCCCGAGAGGTACTCCTACCTAGTTCCACAGGTAGACGTACTCTACGCAGATGTAGCACAGCCCGAGCAGGCGAGTATAGTAAACGCTAACGCTAAGATCTTCCTGAGGAGTGGTGGGGCCCTGTACCTAGCTATAAAGGCTAGGAGCATAGACGTAACCAAGGAGCCCGACGAGATATACGTTAGGGAGATCAGGACCCTGGAAACCGGGAACTTCGAGGTCGTAGACGTAGTCCACCTAGACCCGTATGACAAGGACCACGCAATGGTATACGCGATCTACAGGTAGAGGTGGAGTACGTAGCGGTGCTTTACCTAGAGAGGTACCAGTACCTCCAGCTATGTGGTTCAGCTGTTAATATCTTTCTCAGAGCAGTTCTGGACTGGGTAGGCTGGTGGTATTACCTTTAGAGTCGTACCTAGGGCTGGTTAAGGCTAGGAGGCTTATGGGTAGCGTTAGGGTTCTAGCACTTAGAGACCTAGGTAGGCTACCGATAGATAGGGAGTGGATCGAGGTTAGAAGGGGGGATGAGGTTAGCCTCCCCCTATGGCTAGCCCTAGAGCTCTCTAGGAGGGGTTTCATTGAGCTACGCGAGGGGGGTTTAAGGGATACGGAGCTCCATAGGTACCAGCTACTTGAGCGGGGTAGTAAAGGTGGTAAGCTAGCTGAGGTTAGGGAGGATGTGTACCTAGCTGCGGGACTAGCTCTAGGTAAGCTCTACAGGGAGGGTTCCGGAGAGTCCTTGGTGAAGGCCGATAGGATGAAGAGCATCCTAGCTAACCTACTGGAGATGAGGTTAGGTAAGCTAGTTAACGCTGTTATAAGCGTAGGGGATAAGCAGCCGAGTGAGATTACCTCAGTACTTGAGGAGATGCTCCTCTTCAAGCTCCTTAGGAGGGCTCTAGAGGTTTGGAAGTCCTCGGTGGTAGGCTATGCTGAGCTCTGGCCGAGGTAGCCTAGAGGAGGTTGTAGCAGACTACGTAACCCTCTTCCAGGACTTCCTGCAGAGCTTCACCGATGAGAGGGGGGAGAGGAAGTACATGAACAGGATAAGGGAGATGGTCTTCTACGAGGGTAAGTCCATAGCCATAGACTTCGAGGACCTAGCTAAGTTTAACGACGAGCTCGTACTAGCTCTAGATAGAGAGCCTCAGAAGGCCTTAGACGCCCTCTCAGAGGCTATAAAGAGCATAGTTGAGGGTATAAACGAGAGCTACGCGAATAGAGTTAGGAAGTTCTACGGTAGGCTAACGGGGTGGATTAAGCCGACCCCAATAAGGGAGCTCCGCAGCGACCTGCTTAACAGGTTAGTCCTACTGGAGGGTATAGTCGTTAGGGCTACACCACCTAAGGAGAGGATGGTTAGAGCTACCTACGTACACGTACTACCCGACGGCTCTCAGCACGAGTTCTCGTGGCCTCCAGACGAGAGGGAGCTGGAGGAGCTTGAGAGGCCCTCGTACTGCCCTGTATGTGTTGCTGAGCTAACTGAGGAAGGGGGCTACCCGAGGAGGGGTGCCTTCAGGTTGGTCCTCGAGAAGTCTACCTTCGTAGACTGGCAGATGCTATCTCTTCAGGAGAGACCTGAGGATATACCTCCCGGGCAGCTACCTAGATCCGTAGACGTGGTCCTAATCGAGGATCTAGTAGATGCTGTGAGACCGGGTGATAGGGTTTCACTTATAGGTATAGTGAAGCTACTAAAGGGTAGTAGAAGGACGTCCTCGGTCTTCGACTTCTACATAGATGCTAACAACGTAATACCAGCTCAGAGACTACTGGAGGAGGTCAGCATAAGCCCGGAGGACGAGGCGAAGATCAGGGAGCTAGCTAGGGACCCCCTCGTTAGGAGGAGGATAGTAGCTAGCGTAGCGCCGGCGGTACACGGGTACTGGGACCTTAAGGAGGCTATAGCTCTGCTACTCTTCGGTGGGGTACCTAAGGTACTTAAGGATGGTACGAGGATTAGGGGTGAGGTACACGTACTGATAATAGGAGACCCGGGTACGGCTAAGAGCCAGCTACTCCAGTACGTATCTAGGATAGCCCCTAGAGGTCTGTACACTACGGGTAGAGGGTCGTCAGCTGCCGGTCTCACAGCAGCGGTTATTAGGGATAAGCAGAGCGGTGAGTTCTTCCTAGAGGCTGGGGCCATGGTTCTAGCCGATGGAGGTGTAGTAGCTATTGACGAGATAGATAAGATGAGGGATGAGGATAGGGTAGCGATCCACGAGGCTATGGAGCAGGGGACTGTAACTATATCTAAGGCTGGTATACACGCTAGGCTCAGTGCTAGGGCTTCGGTACTAGCAGCTGGGAACCCGAAGAGGGGTAGGTATGTAGATAGCCTAGGGCTTGCCGGTAACATAAACCTCCCGGTAACGATACTCTCCAGGTTCGACTTGATATTCATAATCAAGGACGTAGCCGAGGTAGGTAGGGATAGGCAGATCGTAAGGCACGTACTGGAGGTCCACGGTACGGAGGGGGTTAGAGCTGAGGTAGAGCCCGACCTCCTGAGGAAGTACATAGCCTACGCGAGGAAGTACGTAAGACCTAGGCTAACGAGGGAAGCTAGGGAGATCATAGAGAAGTACTACATAGAGCTAAGGAAGAGGAGCGCTGCAGACCCCAACGCACCTCTAGCTATAACGACTAGGCAGCTCGAGGCCCTGGTTAGGCTTGCAGAGGCCCACGCGAAGGTGGCTCTTAAGGAGGAGGTAGATGCGGAGGATGCTCTTGAGGCTATAAGGCTGATGAACGCGGTACTGGAGAAGGTCGGTATGGACGTTGAGACCGGGTTAGTAGATATAGACACCCTAATGACGGGTAAGGCTAAGAGCTTAAGGGATAAGGAGATAGCGGTACTAGAGTACATCAGGGACATCAGTAGGAGGGGTGAGTGCGTTAGGTACGGTGAGCTCGAGAAGCTAGGGCAGAGCCTAGGGCTAGACCGCGCAGCTCTCGAGAGGATCATAGCGGACCTGAGGAGGTCTGGGGACATATACGAGAAGAGACCCGGCTGCTACATGGTTGTAGAGTAGCTAGCTTAAGGAGCTGGGGTTTTTGAGAGGCTCCTCAGCCTCTGAAGAGCTCAGCTGTGTTGAGGTTGATAGCTTAGTTGCTGAGGAGGCTATTAGAGTACTAAGGAGTAAAGGGCTCCTTATCAGGAGTGCTAGGGTGCTTAAGGTAGAGGGCGGTAGGAGGGTTAGGATACCGGTTCCAGAGGACCTAGTGGATGTAGCTGTATCTACTCTCTCAGCTCTAGGTGTAGAGGTGGAGAGGTGTAGGGATAGATTCAAGCTAGGTAGTAGAGGGGTTAGATACGTTGACCTACTACGCGGTAGAGTCCCGGAGGAGGTTCTCGCAGTACTTCCACGGTCCTACCAGGTAGTAGGGGACCTAGTCCTAGTCCACCTACCTGAGGAGGCGCTACCCTACAGTGAGGTAATCGGGGAGGCTCTAGCTAGGGTTGCTAGAGTAAGGGCTGTCTACGCAGTCTCACTAACTGAGGGGGAGTTCCGGATAAGGAGGATCTCGAAGCTCTGGGGTGAGGGTGGGGCTGAGACTGTGCATACCGAGTACGGGGTTAGGATATACGTAGACCTATCGAGATCCTACTTCAACCCAACACTCTCCTACGAGCACTGGAGGCTCTCGGAGGAGGTTAGAGATGGTGAGAGAGTACTCGACCTCTTCTCCGGTGTAGGAGCGTTCAGCCTTCACATAGCTTTCAAGAGGTACGCTACCTGCGTTGCTGTAGACTCAAACCCCCACGCTATAGCTGCTTTAGTAAGGTCTACGACCCTAAACAAGCTTAAGGGTCGTGTAGTACCGGTAGTCTCTAGGGTAGAGGATGTGGGGGAGCTCCTCCCTAGGGAGTCCTTCTCCAGGGTCATAGTAGACCTACCGCATAGGTCCCTCGAGTACCTAGAACTGGCCGCGGGCTTCGTAGAGCGCGGTGGCTACATACACCTCTACGCACTAGGTAGTGAGGACCCTACTGAGATCGTCAGTAGGATGGGTGGAGCCCCCTATAGGTTAGTAGAGCTGCGGAGGGTTCTCGACTACTCACCTAGGAGGTACGTGTACGGGGTAAAGCTCCTGAAGGAGTAGGTTGAGGGATTAACTAGATGTCAGAGCTACAGTGGCTCATCAACATCAGGCCGCCCGTCGTGGACATCATCCACTAGACTATGCGTGTAAAAGCTAATAAGCCTCAGGGAACCGAGCTCCAGGTGTCTAACACTTTAGGTAGTTAGGGTGCTTATTTTCCCTCGGGAGACTTCCGCGGTGGGCTAAGTGTCCCTGAAGAGAGCTGACTACGTAGATAGGGTAATACTAGTTGAGCTAGTTAGGAACTCTAGGGCTTCCCTAAGGAGTGTCGCCTCCAAGCTGAACCTAGGTGTTTCAACGGTCTACATGAGGATAAGGAGGCTTCTAGCAGCCGGGGTGATAGAGGGCTTTACCGTAGACCTAGACCTCAGTAAGCTTGGACTAAGTGCTCAAGCACTAGTTGAGGTTAAGCCAAGACCTCAGAGCCTCTCCAGGATCTTCGAGGAGCTCCTAAAGCACGCGGAGGTTTTAGAGCTCTACGAGGTTAGCGGGGACTACCCTATAGTAGCTAAGGTAGTAGCTACAGATGACGTAGCACTTGCAAGAGCTATAGAGAGAATAGCCTCGCATAGCGATATAGTAGACATAAGGGTTAGGTACGTATTCCAAACTAGGAAGGTCAGAACCTCGGAAAGGCTAGCAACACTACTACAGTTAATTAGCTAGCC
>CAYTXX010000066.1:0-2207 GCA_964442165.1 uncultured Desulfurococcaceae archaeon
ACGTTGTAGTAGGGTATAAAAGATGTTTCGTGACTTACTTCAGTAGGGTGCTGCGGTAAGCATGGCTGAGGCTGGAGAGTACCGAGTACTGAGGAGGGATATTAAGGTTCTAACTATAAGGCTTCTCTCTGCTTTAAAGGAGTTCTATACTTTTAAGGAGCTTGAGGAGATGCTAGGCTTACCCTACCAAGTGCTCTGGAGGTATACTAACTTCCTAACAACACCCGAGGAGGGGACTGCTAGGAGGATCCTCCAGCTAATTAGGGAAAGAAGGCTGATTGAGACTGCACTAGAGAAAAACTTCATGCACGTTAAGAGCGTTAGCGATATATGGGTTGCTGTTAGGAACATAGGGTTTCTAGATCTAATAGCATTCGAAGCTATGGAAACTATGGAGGGGGTGGACTTCGATACTGTACTAGCCTTCCCGGAGGAGTCAGGGGTTCTCGGAGCTATCATAGCTCACTGGGCTAGGAGCGATGTGTGTATAACCTCTCGGCTAGTCTCTATAGGTGAGGCTCTAGTCGAGTACTACAGGGATAGCTCCCTATCCCTAGGCTTCTTAGCGGTTAGTAAAAATTGCCTACCTAGGAAAGGACGCGTAGTACTCGCAACACTAGCACTATACAATAAGGACATGCTCGAAGCAGCTATAGCGCTGGTTAGGAAGAATGGCTCCGTTCCCATGGCTCTGATATCGATCTTCGCGTATTCGGGGGAGAACTGGGAGGAGATCTTAAAGAGCCGAGGTATAGCTAAGTATAGGGTTTTCAAGTACGTCAATTTCCTGCGTTAACTACTTACAGGTCATACAAAAGCTCGCTCTTATGGGGTGGAGTTGGTTGCAGCTCTACCTAAGCTAGGTAGCGGTTAAACGTCTTTTGAGGGAGTTCAAGAGTTCAACTAACCTATCCCTAGTTTGGTATATGCTGTCCGTTGCTAGACTTGCTACTATTTTTCTTGTAAGCCTATCTACATCTCCGGTTCTCTTAGCTTTCTCAACTTCCCCCAGGAGCTCCTCAGGTAGTTTAAGCTGCTCTACTAAGTCCTTTAGAACACCTGCTTCTAAAGCCTTACTTAGGTAGCTTCTAAGCTCGAAGAACAGGTTACATAGGTACCTTCCAACCGCTCTGAGGTCTCGGTAGTCTACCAGTAGGTTAACGGCTTCATCCGCAAAGCCGTACGATGCTAGCATAAGTAGCGACTTGGGGTTAGAGCTGAACCTTACGGATACAGCATCTTCGTAGAGCTTAGACCAGACCTCAACAGTATAGGGTCTGAAGGGATCCGCGTCTACATACCTAATGAACCTAGACCTAACGTAGAGATCCTTAGACCAGGTGTTTACGTACCTCTCTAGGTCCTCCGAAGTACTTATGGAGACCTTCTCAATAGGGACGTGAGGTATGTTGATTATTTCGGACGACTCGCGCACGGTCAGTAGGTGTCCGTTAGGTTTCCTAGCGTTAAGTAGATAAAGCTTGAAGTCCTCATACCTGTAGAGCTCAATGTTAGGTCTAAGTATAGCTGGTTCGGGGGCCTCCAGGATGAACGTAAATGTCCAGCCCTCATAGCCTCTAAGCTTATCGTAGAGACCGTCTCTCTCAGCTATGAAGTCGGCTACTCTCACGTACGGGTTCACTAGTTCCTCTAAGCTTCCAGTAAGTAGCCTACCTCCAACGTACCGCATGTTGTGTAGTACGTAGCGAGTAGCTGGGACCCACCTCTTCATTAGGGAGTTGTAGTAGAAAGTGATCTGGAACCCGTCTACCCTAGCAGTTACCTCAGCTACTCTAACCTCCTCCGGCCTGCGGATTACCTCTCCACCGATCACCGTATCGTAAGCTCTATGTGTTGGGTACGCTACTACTTGCGGTGCTCCCCCCTCGAAGAGTAGTATGGTCCCCGTAGCATCCAACGCAACTGGAAAGTACTTAACGCGGGCTCTAGGGTTCCAGGAGTATATGCAGAGGGCTGCACCTCCTTGGTAAAAGCAGTTCCTTTGTACTAACCTTGTGAAGACATCTAAGTACCTACTGCTGAAAACCTCCAGCTTCTTAGTAGGCTCACCTAGTAATGATGAGATATCCCGAACCTCTAGTGGGTCGGGTTGGTACCCGGACTCTAGGAGGGCTTTGAACCTCTCAACAATGCATATAGAGTTACCCTTACATACATCATCAAGACGTAGCTGCTGTGCCATACGG
>CAYTXX010000066.1:2307-6591 GCA_964442165.1 uncultured Desulfurococcaceae archaeon
TTAAACGTACTATAGCAGGAGTAATTTAGATTAAAGCACCTCTTGCTGAAGGTTTTGGTAGATATGCGGCGGCCTACCTCCGACCTCCTCTATACCCTAAAGGCGGGGTTCTTTGTTATAAACTCTTTACTGTCTTAGTGTACTGCTTACTAAACGTAGTCTAATATCTGATGTACTAGAGGTCCCCGACTCTAGGTTAGTATAAGTACCACTAGGTAGGAGAGAGACGGTATGAACACTACAGCATCGTACACTCCAAGACCACCTATAGTAACGGACCTACTACCCAGGATCGCGTATTTCACCATAAGTAGGTCGCAACCTACTAGGAGAGAGAGGGAGTTCGCAGCTAAGGCTAAAGGTAGACCTAGGTCCTTACCGAGGGAGTATACTAGATATGCACTAACGATGGTAGCGTAAAGCAGTGCCGAGGTAGCGGATACCGATATACCGACATTCCTCAGGTAGTTTGAGTTATAGTGGTAGAATAAGGTTGAGATAGCAAAGAGAAGGGCTACCTCTAGGTAGCAGTACACTCTGAACCTTAAGATAGTCCCTACCGCTACGACAGCTGATAGTAGTAAGAAAATTGTAGCTGCTAGCGATAGGTAGACCTCTATGAGACCGCTACCACCTAGCTTAATCTTAACAACGGAGAACCCCCCACCCCACTCTACAACTTCGTAGAAGTCCCCACTAGCTTTATCTACCTTTAAGGTAGCTATGGGAATCCTTACGCAGTTTGATATATGTAGGAAAGCGTAGAGGAGGAAGGATAGTAGTACTGTAGAGCTATCTAGCTTACTGAGAAAGAACTCGAGCATCTTTAGGGACCAAGCAAAAGCTGAGACCTCCGCCAGAGTCCTAATAACTCTGTTCAAGCCCCCTCTGAAGAACTTCCAGGAGGTAGAGCTTTTAAGGAAAGCGGTACAATACTTAAACGTACGAGAATTCTCTTCATCAAGTTGCAAGGGTTCCTTAAAGAGAGTTAGGTAGTTTAAAACTCCCTTAGAGGTTGCAACGCTTACCGGTCATAGATGGGCTAGTTCGATGTAGTAGTGGACTAGCGTAAGGACTCTCCTAAGAAGGATTGGTGTAGTAGCTGATTTAGGTTAAAGCTTTTTCAGCAAGCTAAATACACAGCTACTTTACGTGGTGTGCATGAACTCCCTAACCCTCATAGCTAAGGTACCTGCGAGAGGTAGTGAGAATTACATAGCTAAGTTGAGGAGGATAGTCAGCGAGCTCTCAAACTACGATCTGAGAGTGAACGTGGTTGTGGAAGGTGGTGAGAGAGCAGAGCTTCATGTTATGGGGGAGGTTATAGACTTGGGCAAGGTTAGTATTTCCGAAGCTGTTAGTAGGGTTCTTAGTAGAGTAGCGATAGAGGTATCGGACCCGGACATGCTGAATAAGCTGGCAGTAGCCGGTACTGAGGACACCCCGCTAGTGGATTGTAGCTAGCTCTAGACTTGGAGGGATACTTGCTACCTTAGCTTAGCGGTATGCATGTGCCGAGCTTTTAGATAGAAGCTCCCTAGCATGCTTAACAGCTTCTTCAGCCTGTCTTACCCCCATGCCACATATCTCTGCTACCCTCTCCGGACTGCTGCTTGCTAGGTCTTTCAAGGTCTTTATTCCGGAGGCGATGAGCTTTCTAGCTCTAACCCTACCTATCCACTTCACCTGGACCACCTCTAGGGCATCCTCCTTAACTCCAGCCTCAACTCTTCTACTTAAGGTAGCAAACCTACTTGCGTGGTCCGTAAGCCCCTCAACACCGCATATAACCCCTGAAGCGTAGAGAAGCCACTGAGCTGAGTCAACTACAACTGCGAGGTCCCCCATGCCTACACCGTACCTTTCAGCTATAGCGTCTTCCCTAACTTCCTCTATCCAGTCGCGGAGTATTAGGCCGACCTTTAGGGCTCTAAGTATATCGTAATCATCCGCCCACATCGGTGAGGGTATCTGCCCCTCCTCCTCTAGAACCTCTAGGACGGAGTGTAGCTCCTTAGACCTTAGGTTCCCCAGTCTAACCTTGGGGAAGTCCGGGGTGAGTGCTATGAGGGTTAGGTAGTATATGTCGTAGAGTCTCTTACTGGGCTGCCTCCTTAGGTATTCCAGTACGGTCCAAGCTGTTAAGGGGTCTACATATAGGGATGTAGCAGTCCTACCGAGCTTTGTAGGCTTTAGCCTGCTCCCAGCTATGACCATGCCCATGCTCTCCAGGAGCTTTAGGACCTTCTCTACTTCTAGAACGAGTTGCTCCCCAAGTTGCCTGTATGCTAGGGTTAGCTTGAGTAACCCTCTTAAAGCACTTAGCTCTACAGCCTCATCTGAGGCTACTAAAGAGAGTGTATGTATCCTTAAGGCTCTTTCAGACCTTAAGACGGAGGTAACAGGCTCCGGAGGGCTCTTAATGTACCTAAGAGCTTCCTCAGAGCTCCTAGCATCTGATATAACTACCTCACCGTAAGGGTCTAGGCCGGGTCTACCAGCTCTACCAGCCATCTGCTTATACTCAGCTACGCTAAGGTTCCTCATAAAGCCCTCCTCATACCTCTTAACGCTCGCAGCTACCCTCCGAGCTGGTAGGTTTACACCTGCAGCTAGAGTTGGTGTTGCAGTAACGGCACGTAGCTTCCTATCCTTAAAGCTCTTCTCAATGAACTTCCTAGCTACTAGGGAGAGCCCTGCGTGGTGGTAAGCTATACACTTACTAACTACGTACTTAAGGCTATCTACCTCAACTTTCGGTATGTCGAGGCTCGTAAGCTCCTCAGCTAAGTCGTTGCACCTCTCTACTGAAGCTGATGCTAGTTGCCTAGCTAAACCCTCAGCGTACTGCCTTGAGTGCCTGAATATTAGGACTTGGTAGTTCTCCTCTAAAGCTTTTCTCAGCAGGTGGTTCTCTAGACCCCCGCTAACAACCTCCTCACGTCCATCCTCGAATACTATAGCTCTCTTCTTACTACTGTAGTAGCCCTCGATAAGCTTAACGGGTCTCCAGTTACTGTAAACTAGCTCAGCTTCTAGCCAATCGGCAAGCTCTTCAGGGTTCCCAACGGTGGCCCCTAAACCGATTACTCTAAAACCTTTCTTCAAAGCTCTAGCAGCTATAAGCTCTACAACGTGCCCCCTCTCCGGATCTCCTACGTTATGTACCTCATCTATTACTAAAGTACCTACTCTACCTATCCAGCTGGGTTTTAACCTCAGTAGGGAGTCAAACCTCTCGTAGGTTGCTACAACAATATCGCACTCCGAAAGCCATTCAGATGGCTGATCGTAGTCCCCCGTAGTGATGCAAACCCTACAGCTAGCTTCGTGACATACTACCTCGAGCTCCTCGAATTTCTCTCCAGCTATACTCTTAAGGGGGACTAGGTAAACCCCCTTTAAACCCTCTAGTAGAGACTTTAGGATAGCCATGTAGCCTATTAGACTCTTACCGCTTCCCGTAGGGGCTACGATCACCATGTTACTGCTCCCGCTAAGCAAGCCCCTCTCGATAGCTGCAGCTTGAGGAGGCATGAGCCTAGCTATACCGAGCTCCTTAAGGACCTCCGCGATTTTCGGTATAGGTACTACGACGTCAATCTCTACCAAAGCCTTCTCCACAGCTATAGCTACTGTACAAATTCATTAAAAGCTTCTGAGGTGCTACTGCTAGGTGTAAGTACCTTAGGGACTCTTTAGGTGAAAAGAGGTTGTTTAACAGCTTCTTACTGTATTGGAGCACTCTCAGCGTAGGCTACCTAAACCCAGTTGTAGAGATCGCTTTAAAGTCGGCTGTGTATAGGAGGAGTAAGAAGTACTACTACGTAATCCTGGACTTCGTTAATCTTCTTAACGCAGTTGTACTCCCCGACGTCTATCTCTTTACACGTAAACCCCCTTCGGATCATATCCTCTATATAGGTCTCCAGCTCTTCCCTCAATACCTTAACTATCTTTACCGGCACCTAGGTACCCTACAGTTCCTTAAGAAGAGGGTTAAACTGTTACGTTAGCAGGTAAAGCCTGAAGCTAGATTTAAAAGGTAGTAATACCGCTGTAGTTTATACCGGACGTTTAGACTATTTAAGGCGATAACTTCAAGACTACGTAATATAGACGCGTTCTTAAGGCTCTTAGAGATATAAAACTCCGAGGTTCTTGTTCAGGAGGTCTACTTCGAACTTGGAGCTCCCGGGGTCCTGAAGTTAGGTCTATGGAGGTTAGCCCTACGGTAAGCTACCTATGTAGTGTTTAAGGTTAAGGCTAAACTTTTAGAAAGGG
>CAYTXX010000067.1:0-6573 GCA_964442165.1 uncultured Desulfurococcaceae archaeon
GGGCCTATAGGCTCGGCTTCCCGCTCGGGCTCAGCCTTCTTACCATTTATGCGGTGCGGATAGCGGTGTACTACGGTGTGGATCTGTACGTGGCTCGTCTTGGTGTGGCCGTCTTAGCTACCTTGCTCGTACCGCTCTGGGTCTACTACGCTTTGAGCTACTTCGCTATGCTTAAGGGAAGGGAGGCCGCCCTGGTGGGCCTACTACCGCTACTGGGGGTAGCCATATACGCGCTCTTCCCACTCCTCCTATGGCTCCGCAGGCTCTTCGGTTGGCCCTAAGGTTACCCGGGCAAGTAGACTCTCCTGGGTACCGACCCCAGTTTGGGGGTCTAGCGGAGCTACACTAGGTCGCTCTAGATGCGGTAGGTTAATACGTACGTAGATACCAGCAGGTAGTACCGTAGGTTAGTGAGCATATTACCTTCGGTATACAGCTATTGTGCGGTGAGAGGATCCCGGTATGTGACGACCTAATCAGGGCTTTGAGAGCTGTTGCTACTACCATAGCCGATGAGGTGAGGAGGGTTGAGAGTCTAGCTAGGGACATTAAGGAGCTAAGGGCTTACGAGCTTAGGCTTAAAGCCGGTAACCTACCTACCGTGGTTGCTAGCGACTCGAGCAGGGTCTTCAAGAACTTCTCGGTAGCTATAGTCTTCGCGGTTCAGGCCGCAGCCATTAGGTCCTCGGTAGGGGGGTACCCGGCTCTGAGGACTAGAGGGGAGGCCGGGGGCTACGTCATCTCCTTCGAGGAGCGTGAGGGCCCTGCTGATGAGATAGTCGATAGGGTTTCGAGGTTCGTAGCTAAGGATATGGAGGTATCCGTAACTGTGGAGCTCCTGGACGGGGCTGACCTAGCCCTCTTCGACGGCTCCCTCATCTCGTTCCTATGGTACGGTAAGCTACCTAAGGTACCTGAGGAACTTAGGCTAACCCTACCCCGGAGACCTAGGAGGCTTAGGGAGCTCTGGCGTGGTGTTGTGCGGGGGCTGGTAGGAGTCCGCAGTAGGGTCCTACCGTTATTCATAGCTAAGAGCATTAGGAGGAGCTACTACGTAGATAGAGTCCTACCTAACCTTAAGCGAGGTGAGGGTGAGGAAACAATCAACGACCTAGTACTACTAAGCTATATGAGGAGGAGGGGGCTCCTACCTAGGGGACCCCACGTAGTTGAGCCGGTGTACCTAGAGAAGGTGGAGGAGCTACCTAGGCCCCTGAAGAACCTTGACCCAGAGGATCGCAGGTACGTAGAGCCCCTACTACCGGTTACGGTCACCTACGTAGCATTCGGTAGTACCACTCAGTACTACCAGGTCTCGATCCCCGGTAGGCTAAGCCCTGAGGAGGTTGTAGAGGTCCTCAGCTCGCTCTACCCCTACTCCCGGTCCGGGTACCCAGACCCCCTTAGGGTAGCCCACAGTAGGTGTAGGATAACCAGTAGGGAGTTTAGGCTGATCCTAGCTAAGCTAGGCCTTACCCACATACCTACCGGTAGGGAGCCCCTAGGTGAGTTCCTATGAGCTTAAAGCCTGTTGGGGTAGTTGGTGAGGTCTCAACCCCTACGAGCGTTGAGGTAAGAGCTTCAAACCCTCTCCCAACCGGTACCTACGTCTACCTTAGGTTCAGGGTTAGGGATCCTGCTAGCAGTAGCGAGAGCGTTAGGGAGGTCGTAGGGCTTGTGGGGTCAACTATGTACAGGTCCCTCGTACCGGTTGTTACAAGCCCTGAGGTAGGGTCTATCGAGAGCTTCGCCGGCGGTTTAGCCCCCCTTAAGCACGAGAGTAGTATGAAGGCCCTCATCATAGCTGACATAACCGAGGGTAGGGCTGAGGCACCTAGGTACCCACCACCTCCCGAGACCCCGGTGTACCTAGCTACCGTAGAGCACCTAAGACCCATCTACGCCTACAACCCTTCAACTAGCGTTAGGTTAGGCTACCTAGTTGGGTTCGAGGAGCTGGAGGTCATGGTTAACGTTAATGCGCTAGCTAAGCACCTCCTAGTGGTCGGGACGACGGGCTCGGGTAAGAGTAACTTAGTGGCTGTAGTAGCCGATAGGGTAGCTCAGCTCGGTGGTTCCGTAGTTATCTTCGACGTCCACGGGGAGTACAGGGGCTTAGTTAGCGAGTCCAGCAACGTCCACGTGGTGGACTACGAAGCTACGATAAACCTAGTGAAGGCCCCGATAGACATGCTTACCAAGTTCATCGTACCGGAGCCCTCAGCTACTAAGCAGAGGAGGTTAGTTAGGAACGCCCTCAGAGACCTTAACGCGGAGGTAGTGAGGTGCGCAGAGGAGAATAGGCTACCCTACTCCGAGGCCGTGAAGAGGCTCTACGAGAGAGCTGTAACCTCAGCAGGTATCGGGAGGGGTAGGCCGGAGCTGGTTCACTCAGCTGTAGAGGCCTACAGAGAGCTACTTAAGCAGAGGTTGAGGAAGTTAGGTAAGGACGAGAAGGCTGTGGAGGACGCTGTCGATAAGGTAGACGACTTCTTCGAGTGGCACCGTGTTGATGTAGACGCCCCGGAGGTAAGCGAGGTAGTTAGCTACGGTAGGGTAGTGGTAGTGGACGTATCGACCCTAACCGATGAGGAGAAGGACTACATGCTTAAGGTAGTAGCTGAGGACTTGCTGTGGGCTTTAAAGGAGCAGGTAGTACCCCCAACCCTCCTCGTAGTTGAGGAGGCCCACGTATTCATAAGCTCCGATACCTCTACGAAGTCTAAGGAGGCACTCCAGAGGTTCTCTAGGGAGGGTAGGAAGTTCGGTGGTATGCTAGCTATAGTTAGCCAGAGGCCTAGAGCTTTAGACCAGAACGTAGTATCCCAGGTCCAGAACTTCGCCCTACTAAAGCTAGTTCAGCAGAAGGATAGGTCGTTCATCCTAGAGGTCACCGACGTACTAAGCGATGAGTACACCAACATGCTCCCCTCACTACCTCCAGGCCACGCTATACTACTAGGTGAGTGGGTAGGTAGGTACCCAGCCTACGTTAAGGTAGACCTACACAGAGGTAAGAGGGTTGGTGCAACACCGGATATAGTCAGTATATGGAGGTCGAGGTCCTCGCAGATACGCGAGCTCCTAAGCTCTGGAACGCCGAGTAGTGAGTGGGAGGAGGGTTAGATGCTGCTACTACACGTATCCGATACACACCTAGGTGCTTCGAGGCCGGGTAGGCTTAGGGATAGGGAGATGGACTTCTACGAGGTCTTCGACGAGGTTGTAGACGTAGCTACTAGGGAGAGGGTAGACGCGGTAATCCACGCTGGGGACCTCTTCGATAGCTACAGGCCCAGCCCTCAGACCTACTACCACGCCTACAGGTCCCTTAGGAGGCTTAGGGAGGCTGGGGTACCCGTACTAGCTGTAGCAGGTCAGCACGACCAGCCTAAGGCCTCGGCCCTACCCCCGCTGAGGGTCCTAGAGGAGGTGGGGGTGCTTAAGGTCCTAGCTACTGATAGGCCTAGGACTACCGTAGTGAACCTACGTAGCGGTGAGCTAGGGGTAGCGGCGCTACCCTACGTACCTCCGCAGGTAGCTGGGGAGGTAGTTAAGGAGCTGAGGAGACCTGATACGGGTAGGAGGGTTCTAGTAGCCCACATACTCCTTAAGGAGCTGGGGATACCCAGCGCCCACCTATCGCTAGCTGAGCTAAGAGCCTCCGACTACGACTACGTAGCACTCGGCGACTACCACATCAGGTACGAGACTACCTACGGTGGTACCCCAGCTATCTACCCAGGGTCTACGGAGGCCCTCGACGTCCTCGAAAGCGGCGACGAGAGGTACGTAGCGCTGGTTGACCTAAGTAAGCGTGAGGTATCCGTAGGCTGGGTTAAGCTAACTAGGTTTAGGAGGTGGGTCGTTGCTGAGGGGGTGAGGAGCTACTCAGACCTTGCTAAGGCTATCGGCTCAGCTAAGCTTGAGGGTCTTCAGAAGCCTCCGATAGTCTACGTAGAGCTAGCCTCCAGGAGCATACCCCAGGTGGAGCTCAGGAGGATCTCAGACTACCTAGATAACCTAGTGAGGAGCGGTAGAGCCCTCCTCTACAGGGTCCACGTACCTAGCGTAGCTGGAGGCCCTGCTGAGGTAGTAGCTGAGAGGCTCCCAGCTACCCAGGCCCCGACACTAGAGCAGGTAGTATACAGGGTAGTTAGGGATCCGGACCTAGCTAAGCTAGCTCTAAGCCTGATAGAGGGGTCCGAGGACTCTGAGTTCGTTAAGTCCGTAGTGGGTAGGTTGGTGGAGGACGAGTCCCTACTAGCTAAGCTTAAGTCCCTGGTGAGGGGGCTTGCTCGTTAGGAGGGTTAAGCTCGTCAACATACTGTCCCACGAGAACACCGAGGTCGAGTTCCCGGACGGTGTGGTAGCTATAGTAGGTCCTAACGGGTCCGGTAAATCCTCGATAGTTGACTCGGTATACCTAGCCCTATTCTCGGGTGCTCAGATAGACATCAGGGGCGGGAAGAAGGAGCACATAGTTACTAGAGGTAGGGACCGTGGTGAGGTGCACGTAGAGTTCGAGGTCGGAGGCCGTAGGTACCTGGTCTCCAGAGTTATAGACACTAGGGGGGCTTCCCAGGCGGCCCTCTTCTCACTGGAGGGCGGTGCGAGGAGGCTTAGAGCTGAGAAGATCGACCCGGTAGTAGCTGAGGTAGGTAGGGTGCTCGGTCTCTCGAGCCTCCCGGAGAAGGGCGACTTGAGGAAGCTGGTTAGGTCTACGGTAGTAGCTCTGCAGGGGGAGCTTACCAAGATCATAGACATAAGGGAATCTGAGAGGAAGGAACTGATCCTATCCCTACTAGGGCTGGGGTACCTGGAAAGAGCTCTTGAGGAGGTTAGGGAACTAGCTAGGGAGGAGGGGAAGAACCTTCAGGGCGAGCTTAGAGCTAGGGAGATGTTCCTGAAGGAGAGGAGGGAGGAGCTGGAGAGGTGTAGACGTGACGAGGTTTTACTAGCTACTGAGCTAGCTGAGTCAGAGCGGAAGCTAAACCTTAGGAGGAGGGAGCTCTCAGAGCTTGAGGCTAGGCTAGGCCTAGTAGATAGGTACGTAGACCTAGCTACTAAGCTGAGGGCCGCAGCTATCTGGAGTAGGATCGAGGAGCTTAGGGGAGCTGTAGCTAGGTTAAGCCCTCTGAAGGGGGTGAACCTCAGCAAGCTAGAGAGGGGTTTAGAGGACCTCGCTAGGGTTGAGGAGAAGCTCAGTGGTGTTAGTAGTGAGAGGGTTAAACTTCTCGAGGAGCTCTCAGTAGAGTTCGGGAGGGAGCTTAGGAGGGTTGAGGACGTTGAGGGGCTGTACAGGGAGGTGGAGTTTAGGCTTAGAGAGGTTGAGGGTAGGGTAAGAGGTTTAGAGGCCGTTAGGGAGCTTTACTCAGTCTACTTAAGTAGGTTTGAGTCCAGCGGTAGGTGCCCCCTCTGCGGCTCACTTATAGAGAACCCTGAGGAGCTGAGGAACCACATAGCTAGGGAGCTTAGGAGCTCTGAGGAAGCCCTAGGGAGGCTTAAGGAGGAGCTCTCCCAGGTTAGCGAGGTTCTGAGGAAGCTTGAGGGGGATTTAGATAGGTTGAGGGGGCTTACCTCCGAGGAGAGAGACCTAGCGAAAGAGGCTGAGGACCTTAGGAGGGGTCTTAGTGAACTGGGCTCTAGAGCTGTGGAGCTGTGTACGGAGCTGGGGGTAGCTGTCCAAGAGGATCTAGGTAGCTGTGTAAGCTCCCTTAGGAGGCTTACTGAGGAGCTACTCGGTTACGAGAAGGAGCTTAAGCTTCTGGAGGAGAGCTACGGGAGCTTACCTAAGCCTGAGGAGGGGGTTGAGGAAGTGCTGAAGGAGCTGGAGGTAGGGCTGAAGAAGCTAGGGGTTGAGGAAGCTGGTAGGAGCGCTCTAGAGTACGCTGAGAAGGCTTTAGCTAAGTTAAGAGACCTGAGGGGTGTTACCGAGGCTAGGAGGAGGGAGGTTAGCGCGGAGGTTGAGGAGCTAGGGAGGAGAGTTGAGAACATTAGGGGGAAGCTCGAGGAGGTTAGGAAGAGGGTTAGGGAGCTGGAGGAGTTCGTAGCTAGGGAGGAGGGGGAGGTTAAGGAGCTTGCAAGGAGGGCTGAGGTCTACGATCTCCTTAGAGAGTTTGCTGAGAAGTACCTAGGTAAGGACGGAGCTATAGCTAGAGAGCTAACTAGGGTAGCGAGGGAGGAGCTTGAGAGGAGGGCTAACGCAGTACTCCTAAAGCTAGGGCTAAGGCCGATATCGATCGGGGAGGGCTTCCAGATAAGCGTAAGGCTAGCCGGAGGTGAGGTCCCGATAGAGAACGCTAGCGGAGGTGAGAAGGTAGGGGCATCCATAGCCCTAAGACTAGCCCTAGCAGAGCTAACGATGGGTAGAACCCCGACAACACTAATACTAGACGAACCAACAGTCTACCTAGACGACGAGAGGAGGTCCCAGATATTCAGCGTCATAGGTGAACTGGGGAGGACCCTCAGGCAGGTCATAGTAGTAACACACGACGAGGAAGTAGTAAAGGTAGCCAACACCGTTATAAGAGTTGAAAGCAATGGTAACACCAGCCGAGTATACACCTC
>CAYTXX010000068.1:0-6431 GCA_964442165.1 uncultured Desulfurococcaceae archaeon
GAAGTTCATTGAGGCCCGGACCGGTAGGAGGGTCTGAGGTGGTGGTAGGTGTACCCGATACTCATACTCCTGGTAGTCCTCCTGATATACGGGGTAGCCTACTTACTCTACGGTAAGAAGCTACTGGAGCAGAGGGTGGTTAAGGCCGACGGGAGCAGGCTGACGCCGGCCTGGGAGAAGTTCGACGGCGTTGACTACGTACCTGCTAACAAGTACGTCCTCTACGGCCACCACTTCGCGTCCATAGCTGGCGCCGGCCCCATAATCGGGCCGGCTACGGCCCTAGCCTGGGGCTGGCTACTACCGCTGGTATGGGTACTCTTCGGTAACATATTCATAGGGGCCGTACACGACTACACGGCGATAATGGCTAGCATTAGGTACGGCGGGCTCTCGGTCATGACGGTGTCGGAGAGCGTTATGGGGCGTAAGGCTAGGTACATATTCCTAGCCTACGTGTGGTTCGCCCTAATACTAGTGCTAGCAGCGTTCCTCAGCGTAGCCTCCTCGGTCTACGTAGCGGTGCCTACAGCGGCTACGGTAGCTATAATCTACATGCCCCTAGCCCTACTCTTCGGCCTCCTAGTCTACAGGGTAGGCCTTAACGTGAGGGTAGCTACCCTAATCACGCTAGTGCTGGTAGTGCTAGCCCTACTCTACAGCTTCAACGCCCCTACCTACCTAACCTACGAGGGCTGGGTAGTCGTACTAACCCTCTACTCCTTCATAGCAGCCGCCCTACCAGTGTGGTACCTGCTGCAACCTAGGGACTACCTAAACGCCTACCTGCTCTGGACCTTCGTAGCCCTAGCCGTGATAGCCCCGCTACTAACGCCTGTCCTAAGGTTTACTGGCCCGGCCTACATATCCTTCGTAGTTAAGGGAGGTGTAGTAGGAGCTCCAGTAGGGTCCAAACCAGCTGGCTGGGACATAGGTTGGTTCTGGCCTATGGTACCCCTAGTCATAGCCTGCGGGGCTCTCTCCGGCTTCCACTCGGTAGTGGGATCTGGGACTACCTCGAAGCAGCTCTCCAGTGAGCTTGATGCCCTACTCGTAGGGTACGGGGGGATGCTTACCGAGGGAGCTGTCTCATCCCTAGCTGTAATACTTCCAGCAGCTCTAGTCTGGGACTTCGCCTCGGCAGCTCAGAGCGCTGGTATATCGCTAGACCTACTACTTAAGGCCGGGATAAACGTTACGAAAACCCCTAACATACTGAGCTTCGCTGGAGCCGCCAGGTTCTACACTGCCTACGGGTTCGCCCAGGCCCTAGCCTGGAGTAGGCTGCTGGGCGCTGAGGCCTTCCCGACGCTCTATAAAGGGTTCAGTACGTTCGCCGCGTGGGCTCTCACAACGTTCGTACTAACTACCCTGGATACCTCGAATAGGTTAGCTAGGTTCGCCTGGGCCGAGCTATTCGACTGGCTCAAGCCTAGAGCGCCCACAGCCCACAAGCTACTGACCAATAGGTGGGTGGCTTCACTGCTAGCGGTAATACTGGGAGCCCTCATGGCGTACCCGAGGATCGAGGACCCGCTCAGACCTGGTGTATTCGTATACGCCTACTCCATAGTCTGGCCAGCGTTTGCCGGCACTAACCAGCTCCTAGCGGCCCTAGCCCTCCTAACTACAACCCTCTGGGTCTACGCCATCCTCAAGGTTAGGGGGGCCGTAAGCGCCCTCATGCTAGTACCAGCCCTCTTCCTATGGGTTACCGTTACAGCAGCTCTAGTACTGTGGCTGATCTACGTAGTACCGTACCTACCCGCGCTCTACATAGCCGGGGCTGGAACTATAGTAGCTATCTCGGTAGTCCTAGACTTCCTCCTCATAGGGCTCTTCGTTAGGGGGCTCATGCAAGCCCGTAGGGTGTAGGGGTAGAACACGCTAATCGTTTTTTACCTACTCCAGCTTCTTTACACCTGGGTGTAGGTGTTAGAGAGGCTTAAGAAGCTCGCTAAAGAGCTACTGGAGTTCGTTAGAGGTGTGGACCAAGCTCTACTAGAGGAGAGCGTTAGCGCCCTGGAGGGGGAGTACCTAGAGCTCGAGAGCGCTTTCCTCACGGCCGTCCTCGGCCCCCTGGTAGGTGTTAGAACTTTAACGCCCCTGCTGAGCCTAGAGCTACTGGACGCCCTAAGGGGTGAGCTAAGGGTCCTCGCGTCTAGGGCCTTTAAGGGGGAGGACGTACTGGGGGACCTAATGTCCGCCCTAGGTGGTGAGTGGTGAGAGACCTCGTAGACCCCCTAAAGCCCATGTCCTGCTGCCCCCACGTAGTCCTAGTCCTAGGTAAGGGGGGTGTAGGTAAGACCACGATATCCATAGCCTTAGCTAGGTCCCTCAGCCGGCTCGGTAGGACCCTACTGCTAAGCCTAGACCCCGCTAGGCACCTAGCTAAGTACCTAGGGGTAGGTGGTGAGGACCCTGAGGAGGTCTCCGAGGGACTCTACGTCCAGCAGATCTCCGTAGAGAGGGAGGTGGAGGCAGTTACCTCTAAGTACGCGGAGCTACTTAGGGAGCTCATGCCATCCCTATCGGTCTACAACCTAGATAGCGTTACCGAAGTCGTTAGGTACGCCCCCGGGGTTGAGGAGGAGGTCTTCCTCAGGGCTCTCTCAAGGGTTTTCAGGAGTAGCTACAGCTACGTCGTAGTCGATACCCCACCCACCGGGGTTACCCTTAGAACTCTCACTCTCCCAAACCTCTACCTAGCTTGGCTGGACAAGCTTATAGAGGTTAGGGAGAGGATAGTGTCCCTTAGGTACGTCATAGCCAGGACCCTTAGGAGGGAGGTCGAGCTAAGGGATAGAGCTCTGGAAAAGCTGTACGAGATGAGGGGGGAGTACCAACAACTACGGGACCTACTAGCCTCACACGAGAGGACTTCCTACGTAATCGTGGCGACCCCGGAGCCCCTACCCATGTACGAGCTCAGGGAGTCCTTCAGCTTCCTCACCCAGAGGATCCGGAATAGACCTAAGCTACTAGTCCTAAACAAGGTACTACCCGATCGCGTAGCCCGGGAGCTCGGGGTCCTCGAGTTCCAGAGGAGGAGCTTGGAGGAGCTAGCATCCTACGGTGTGAGGTACGCGGTAGTCGAGCACCTGGGTAGACCTACCGAGAGCTTATCCGACATCGAGGAGCTCGAGAGTAGGATCAGGGTGTTCTAGCAGTGGTCCCCCTAGACTACCTAGCAGTCGTCTTACTGTCGATCCTCGCGGTAGCTATGGTGATCTGGTACTTCAGGATGAGGAGGGTTACCCTCCAGTTGATGAAGAGGGTTACCGAGGACCTCGAGAAGTTCTTCAAGCCTCTGGATAAGACCTACGTCCTACTGGGCTACCTAGTCGGCTACAGAGCTACGTACACCCTAGAGGGAGGCGATAGAGTCTTCGTAGTGCTGACCACCGTACCTAGGCACTCCCTACTCTACTACCCGGTGGTCAAGGCCCTGGGAAGGACTGACAGGCTACACCTAGCCATAAGGTACGGTAGGCGCTACGTAGCTAGGGAGCTACACGCCGTTAACCTAGCGGACGGTAGGCTACACTCGGTGGTCCTGAGGGACCTCGGGGACCGCGCCAGCATCCTCTCCAAGCGCGAGGTCGAGCTCTCTAGAGGTAGGTACGTGGTGTACTACGAGGATTCGGGCGACCTAGAGCTCGTCGGGAGGATCGTCGAGAGCTCCCCGGTAACCCTCTACAAGCTCTCGGCGTACTCTAAGGACAACTTAGTCGAGGTGGTAGCTGACGTAAGCTCCGGGAATGCTGTAGGTGTAGCGGAGGTCCTGAGGGAGTTCAGTAGGAGAGTTACGCGTAGCTACACCTAGGTACTACCTGGAGGTAACCATCCTCTCCGGGTCTAGGAGCTTCGTACTAACCACGACTAGAACTAGGGAGAGGGCGGCTGGGTACGCTACGTAGGCCAGGGCTTTGAGGTACTCACCTAGGGCTACCCTAACTACAGCCGAGGCTAGGGAGGCGTAGGGGACCGCTAGGACCGCGGTAGCCGGGGGTTTAAGCTCGTCGAGGTTTACGAAGAGGGCTGCGAAGTAGGTAACTGAGGCTATACCTATTATCGAGGCTGACAGTATGCTAGCAGCTCTAACCGAGGGAGATCTGAGGACTGCTGGGAGGGATATGGATAGGGATGAGAGTACGGAGAGGTAGGAGGATATGAAGAGTACTGCTACGAGCTCCGGGGTTAGGTACTTCACGGTATCTATGGAGCGGGTGAGGACCGGTAGTAGGTAGAGTAGTAAACCGCCTAGAGCACTACTAGAGCCTCCGGCAAGCCCTACTATGCTAGCCGCTACAACCTTACCCAGCACGAAGGAGCTCCTACCAACGGGTGTTGCTAGGACCTTCTCTAAGGTCTTCCTCTCCTTCTCCCCAACTAATGAGTCAGCTATGTAGGAGGCAGCTGGTGTAGTTACGAAGACTAGGCTAAGTGCTAAGAGCCTCCCTAGGTAAGCTCTAAGCTCCTCACCAACACCTACTGGCACCCCGCCCGGCGTTACCACTAAGGTCTTCACAGCTATAGGGTCGAGTACCGCCTCCGCGAGTACTCCAGTACCTGCTAGCTCCCCCAGTACCTCTACCTTAGCCTTAGCTACGGCCCTCGATACGTACCTAAGTACGGCCTCCAAGTAGCTGGCTGCCTCATCTACCCTCGGGGAGCCTAATCTCTTTACTAGGATTACGGAAGACTGGCTCTCAAAGCTCGTTAGGTTCCTGATGAAGCCCTCCGGAAGCTTAAGCACTATGTGAGCTGCTGGATCGTCACCTAACACCACTACGTAGCCGTAAGAGCTTGCGAAGCTCCTAACGACCTCGACTATACTGGAGGAGCTAACTACATACCTACCTAGGGTAGCCTCGTCCCCATCCTCATCAACTAGCGCTACTACTACCTCGTGAACTGCCGGTAGGTAAATAGCTACTAGGCCCATGAAGGACATTGTGAGGACCGGGGTTAGGACTACCATAGCTAGGGTCCTACGGTCCCTAACCATCTCCCTAAGCTCCTTCCAGAGGACCACACCTAACCCCGGCAACTGGTTAAGCCCTATCAACTAAGGTCACCCGACCTTAAAACTTCGGTGGATAGTACCTTAACTAGCTGCTGATAGAGCTCCTAGACACCAGCTTTGCAAAAGCTTCCTCCAGATCCTCAGCTCCGCTTAAGCTCAGTATCTCCTCAACAGTACCCTGAGCTACTATGACCCCGGAGTTAATTAGAGCTACCCTATCGCAGACCTTACTTACCTCGAACATGTTGTGCGAGGACATCACTACAGTAGTACCTAGCTCCCGAGCGAACCTCCTAATAACCTCGCGGATGTACCTAGCTGATACTACGTCTAGCCCTGCAGTAGGTTCGTCCAAGATAGCTAGCTTAGGTCTTACCATTAGAGTAGCCGCTAGGGCTACCCTCCTAACCATGCCCTTACTGTAGGTCTCCACCTTCCTGCTTAACTCTCCCTCAGAGAGCCCTGAGATGGTGGCTCCCAGCTTAACTACCTCATCTACCCCTCCCCCGCGGTAGTAGATCCTCGCAAAGAACTCCAGGTTCTCGTACCCGGTTAGCCTACCATAGAGGTTGGACTCCTCTGGTAGGTAGCTGACCAAGTCCCTTATAGCCTCAACCTCATCGGGTACCCTATGCCCTAGAACTACTACCCTACCTGCAGAAGGTCTTACCAACCCAACTACAATCCTAAGTAGAGTTGTCTTACCGGCTCCGTTAGGCCCTACGATACCGAAGACCTCCCCAGTGCTGACCTCTAGGTTCACCCCCTTAAGTACCTCATTCTTACCGAAGGACTTCCTAAGCCCCTCGACCTTAACCACTACCTCCAACTCCGTGCACCGAGTGCTCTAGTACCCTAAGCACTAGGTACGTTAGCTTTATTATGGAGTTCGACGCTGCCCTTAAAGCCCGGAGATCTGGTGCCTCAACCTTAAGCCTCAGAGCCGTCCCCCGGAGGTCTACGGAGGTCTTAACCCCTCTAAGCCTAGGTACCGCCTCAGCTACTAAAGCCCGGTAGGTAGCCCTAGCTAGTGCTTCATCGCTAAGCTCTAAGGTTAGCTCCAGGTAATTACCTACCTCTACGGATCCCACAGTACTGCACCTCAAGCTCTCTAGCTACCCTACTGGATAAAACTACAGAGCTACTACCCCCGCTTAAGCTACTCTAAAGGGATCCTCGCTACTGATGAGCTGTATGGAGAGGACCCCAAGGTTTACAATCCCCGTACCTCTAAAGCACCTCAGGGTTAGGTAGACGAGCTCAGCAGGCTATGAATATCTCCCCGGTGTTAACGGCGGGTTCCGGTACAACACTCCTCAGAGCTTCCCTGAGACTGTGGGGAGTGCCGGAGGGTCTGACCTCCTCCCCGCCCCCTAGGGCTGGGAGGTTCGGGATTACATCT
>CAYTXX010000069.1:0-6246 GCA_964442165.1 uncultured Desulfurococcaceae archaeon
CTAACCTCCCTAACCATGTCGTCGACATCAACTTCGCTCAGGGGCGCTACCCTGAAGCTAACATCCTTCAGTACCTCTACAAAGATGCCTCCAAGCCCGAACATCACCACCGGGCCGAAGACGGGGTCCCTTATTCCCCCAACTATTACCTCGAGATCTGGCCTAACCATCCTCTGGACTAGGATTCCGTAGACCCTGCTATCAGGTGCTCTAACACTTACGTTCTCTAGGATCTTCCTATAAGCTCCCCTAATCTCCTCAGCGCTGCGGATCCCTAGGACTACCCCACCTACGTCGGACTTATGGCTTATATCAGGGCTAACGACCTTGAGTACTACCGGGAAACCTACCCTCTCCGCGAGCTCTACAACCTCCTCCTCACTCTTAGCTAGGCCGTAGCCGGGTACTGGTAGCCCGTAGAGCTCGCAGAGCCTAAGTGCTTCGTGCTCTAGAAGCTTACGTCTCCCCTCAGCTCTAGCCTGCTCAACTACCTGCCTAACCTCCCTATCCAAAGTCTCTCCCGATCTATTAGGAGTATGCTTTATAAGAGGTTAGATAATGAACTACTAATTGAATGTAGTTAAAAACCGAGTGAGCTAGAGCTATTACCTCATTAACCTTATAGCTACGATAGCTGCGAGTATCAGTAGCGCGGTTACTACTAAGCTTATCTGTAGTGTGTTAGCTATGTCGGATACCCTTGTTGCTAGTTCCTCTTGAGCTCGAGCTTGCTTAACTAGGTTCTCGTCCAGGGTCCTAACCCTGCTAGCTAGGTCTTCTAGTGCTTTCTCCGTGGACGACTTAGTGTCAGCTGCGAGAGCCTTAATGGCCTGGTCTACGCTGGTAGCTAGGGTCTCTAAGCTCTTGTCTACCTTCTTCGTGTAGTCAGCTAGCTGAGTTGCTAGAGCTGCTACAGCATCTAGGGAGGCTTTAGAGGTATCCGATATAGCTTTCTGTAAGTCGGCTACGCTTGAAGCTAGGGACTTAGATAGGTCCTCAACAGCCTTCATGGTCTGCTTTAGGGACGCGTCTATGGTGTCTACCCTAGTTACCAGAGCACCGTACTTCGCAGCGAGGGAAGCTATAACACCGGCCTCTACGTAGCCTAGCTTGGAAGCTATGTCTCTATAGAGGCTTAGGGCCTCCTCAACCTCTCCGTATATCTCCAGCCTCTCGGTAGCTAAGCTGTACTCGTCTTCGACGCCCTTAAGCTCCTTTACGAAGCCGGAAACGTCTACGCCTAGGGCTGAGGCTAAGGACACGATAGCCCTGACTCTCTCTATAGCGGCGTAGGTCTCGGTCTTAGCTGCAAGTACTGGCCTGTGGTCAGCTATCTCCAGGGTTATGGTCCTAGTGAAGGAGAAGTCCTGGCCGGCGGCCCTACCGGTTATCTCTATCTTCAGAGTACCCTTACCCGTGTAGGCGGCCTCAGGCACCGTGATCCTACCTACAGCTAGGTAACCAACGATGTACTCTACATCGTCAACTACGACCGTAGTTGGGACGTAGAGCTCTACGAGGGCTAGCGGTAGGGTTAGCTCTATACCTGCCGATAGTACTGCTCTGGAGACGGTTAGAGTTGGTCTAGCTACATCCTCGCCTGTGTATATGTAGGCTACGACCTCGATCCACTGGTAGCCCCTGTAGACGGTCGTCCTACTTACGTCCAGCTTTATAACCCCTACCGGCATCTGGGCGCTTGCTACGTAGGGGGCTACCGCAGAAGCTACTAATACTAGCAGTAGTAGGTATGCTGCGGAACTGTACTTCAAATTTACCACCGATTCTATCTATGGGCAGAGCTTATAAATCTTTACAACCAGAGGCCTGGCCCCTTAGGATAGGGAGGAGGTTAGGTAGATACCTGGTCTTAGTGGTAGTGCCCTCCTCTTACGCCCTCCGTAGTCCGGTGCCCCTGGGTCTGAAGCGCTGTAGACCCTCACCTCCCTAACGCCTAGCTTCACAGCTAGGAGCCCTCTGTACTTCGTTAAGATCTCGTACTCGTCTAAGTATCCCTTATTCTCTATGTACTTGAGTACCGCGGCTGGGGTTATGTAGTTTACAGCCTCGTGTACTAACTTCAGAGCTCTGAAGACATCGCCGATCCCAGCGCGCGTAGCCTCCTCATAGAGGGCCTTAACCACGTCCTTAAGCTCCACGCCTAAAGAGACCATCTCGGCGACCCTCTTAACTAGTTCTGTAAGCTCTCTACTAGCTGTGTAGAGTACTACTACATCCCCCTCGGTAACCTCGAGTACCGACCTAACGTCGTTTAGCACTAGCTCTAGGTACCTCTGCTCTACGTCGAACTCTATGTCCCTCTGCTTGTAGAGCTCCCTAGGTATGGTCGACTTAGCTACATAGCCTCCGTACCCTAGGGACTCCCAGAGCTCCTCGGCTAGGAACGGGGTGAAGGGTGACATAATCTTAACCCACGTAGCTATGTAGTCCCTAGCTGCTCTACCAACCCTCCCGGCCCACTTAAGGTAGGTCTCTAAGTCCTCGAGCATCTTGAAGAAGACTCTTATAGCTACGCTCCTTAGCTTCACTCTCTCCACCTCATCTACATAGCTAGCTACGTGCTGCCTTAGGGTACCCCTCAACCACTCATCAGCCTTCCCCATGTCTACGTCCTCCGACTCAGCCCATACCTTGCGGACGGTTTCGTAGACCCTTGCGAGCTGCCTCGCTGCCGAGATCACCACGTCCTCTCTGAGGTCTAGGTCTTGGTCTACCTCAGCACCTAGTACCAACCCAAGCCTTAGAGCATCTGGTGAGTAAGCCTCTATGAGGTTCTTAAGTAGCTTTACGTTACCCTTAGACTTCGACATCTTAGCCCCTTCTACGAGTACCCACCCGTTAGCTACGATCCTCCTCGGCCACAGCTCCCTGGGGAATATAGCTACGTGGTTGAATATGAAGAACGTTAGGTGGTTGGGGATCAGGTCCTTACCGCTGTGTCTGGAGTCCAGCGGGTACCAGTAGAGGAACTCCCTCCTAACAGCCTCGAGGTCCTCGACCCTTACGCCGAGCTTCTCGGCTAGCTCCGAGGCGCTGCCCGACCCTAGGAATACGTAGTCCCAGAACTCCTCCCCCAGCTTCTCGGCGGGGACCCCTAAGCTCCTCACCCTGTGTATCACCGTGTAGAAGGCCATGTATATCGTTGAGTCGCTGAGGGCCTCGATAACCCAACCCGAGGCCCACGGTAGCTCGGTCCCGAGCCCCCTAGTCCTAGCACAAGCCCTCTCCCTAAGCCAGTCTATCGTAGCCTCTATCCCGTTCCTAGCCTCCTCAGGTACTAGCTCCATAGACCTCAGAGCCTCCCTAGCGAACTCCTTCCACCTCGAGTTCCCGTAGTCTATGAACCACTGCTCCTCCAGTACCTTAACAACTACCTCAGTACCGCAGCGGCAGTATACCGGTGAGTTAATGACTTCGTACATGGAGTCGTATGCCCTCAGGAACCTCAGGAGCTCCTTAGAGCTCTCTCGAGCCTCCTTAACGCTCCTCCCAGCTACGTGCTTAACGAAGAACTCGACAACAGTCTTGGACTGCCTAGCTAGGTACCTCACAGCATCCTCTCTTACAATACCCCTCTCGAACTCGTCCCTGTAGACCCTCTTAGTAGCCTCCTCGAGTAGCTCTACATCGCTCTGGCTACGTACACCCAGCTGCTCAACTACATCCCTAGCAGGTACCTCACCGTAGCCTGGGACGGTTATCAGAGGCTTTGGTAGTAGGTCCTGAGGCCACGCACCACCGAGCTCCCTACCTACGTAGTCCCTTAGAGCTACGTAGTCGTAGGGCGCGTGTGCTGGTACTGACATAACCACCCCGGTTCCGAACCTCGGGTTTACGAATGAAGCGGGGAGTACGGGTACCTCCTCATTGGTTACCGGGTTCACAAGCTTCGCGCCTACAAGCTCCCTCCCGGAGACCCTCCTAAGTACTGAGGGCCTCCTAAGCTGGTAGCTGAGCTTCTCCGCAGCTACACACGAGACTACCCAGGTCTCCCCACCTACCTCAGTTAGGCAGTACTCAGCCTCCGGGTTTACCCAGACGTTAGTGACCCCGAACACTGTCTCCGGCCTAAGGGTCGCTACCGGGTACACCCGCCCCTCCCCATCCTTGAACTTTATGAGAGTCAGCTCACCTACCTCAGGCTCCACATCGCCCTCGGTATCGTGCATGCCTACCGGCATACCGTGCCTAGGGCACCAGCCTACCGGGTGGGTACCCTTAACCAGTAGCCCTAGCTTAAGCAGCTTAGTGAACTGCCAGCGTATGAAGGACTTGTACTCCGGGTCTATGGTGGTGAACTCCCTCCTCCAGTCTATGCTTAAGCCGTAGAGCTTCATAACCTCCTTAGATAGCTCGTGGAAGTACCTCGCGAACGCTACCGGGTCCCCGAGCTTCCTAAGAGTCTCAACGTCTACGTTGAAGGTAGCGCTCATGGACTCTATCTCCTTCACCCTACCCTCGGCTATGGCCTCAGCTCTGACTAGGACCGGAGTCCCAGTGTAGTGGAAGCCCATGGGGAAGAGCACGTTGTAGCCGAGTAACCTCTTGAACCTAGCTATGACGTCTGCTATGAGGTAGGTCCTCCCGTGCCCTACGTGTATCGGGCCGCTAGGGTACATGTAGGCCGCCGTAACGAAGTACTTAGGCACGCCCTCAGCCGGGTCGGCCTCGAAGACCCTATCCCTCTCGTACCTAGCCGACCACTTCTCAGCTACCTTCCTCAGGAAGGCTATGAACTCGTCAACGCTACTCACGTCCACAGCCACCTAAGTCCTAGTAGGGCCTAAGCTAATAAGGGGGTCGTAGCTTTATCTAGCCTTCAGAGGACTTACGGGGGAGTAGTGTGGGTAGGTGGGAGGTCCCGGTAGCTCTGACCATAGCTGGCGTGGACTCCGGTGGAGGAGCGGGGGTAGCTGCTGACCTTAAGACCTTCGCTGCCCTAGGTGTCCACGGGACTCTAGCTGTAACAGCCCTAACTGCCCAAAACACTTACACGGTTATAGGTGTTCACGAAGTCCCTCCGGACTTCGTGGAGCTGCAGATTAGAGCGATCTGGGAGGATATGGGTATAGATGCTGCTAAAACGGGTATGCTAAGCTCCTCCCAGGTAGTTAGAGCCGTAGCTGGGGCCGTTAAGACCTACGGTTTTCCGCTAGTCGTAGACCCTGTTATGGTTGCGAAGAGCGGTGCTAGGCTACTAGCTGAGGATGCTGTAGAGACCCTGAAGAGGGAGCTCATACCTCTAGCTAAGGTCGTAACTCCGAACAAGTTCGAAGCCGAGGTACTAGCCGATATGAGGGTGGAGAGCCAGGAGGACGCTGAGAGAGCTGCCAGGAGGATAGCTAAGGAGCTAGGACCTGAGGCCGTGGTCGTTAAGGGAGGTCACGTAGGTACCGGCGACGTAGTCGTAGACGTAGTCTACTGGAGAGGGGGAGTTAGGAAGCTCGTAGGCCCTAGGCTGGAGGGATGCACCCACGGGACAGGCTGCTCGTTCTCCGCTGCTATAGCTGCCTACCTAGCTAAGGGCCTGCCTGTGCTCGACGCTATAGTCGAGGCTAAGAACTTCATGTCCTACGCCATATCGAGAGCCTACAAGGTCGGTAGGGGCTCCTGCCCGGTTAACCCGACGGCCTACCTAGAGGTAGATGCAGAGCTCTTCAGAGCTCAGAGAGCTCTAGCTGAAGCTGCTGAGAGGCTTACGGAGGGACCTACCTCAAGGATCCTAGCTAAGTACATCCCCGAGGTCCAGACGAACTTCGTGTACTCCATACCTAGGCACCTAGCTAAGGGGATCGACGACGTAGTGGGGTTCCCAGGTAGGCTGGTGAAGTACCTCGGCAGGGTAGCTGCGGTGGGCTACCCGCAGCCGGGTGCCTCGAGCCACGTAGCCAGGCTGGTCCTCGAGGCCATGAGGTACGACCCCTCAGTTAGGTCTGCCATTAACGTAGCGTACAGAGAGGAGCTAGTTAGAGCTGCGCAGGAGCTAGGTATGGTGGTTGCTGTAGTCGATAGGAGGGAGGAGCCTGAGGATGTTAGGAGGGTCGAGGGGATGTCCCTACCGTGGCTTGTTAGGAGGGCCGTTGAGCTGTGCGGTAGGGTTCCCGACGTCATAGCCGACCTAGGTGACGTAGGTAAGGAGCCCCTAGTTAGGGTGCTGGGTAGGGACCCCCACGAGGTAGCTGATAAGCTGCTGAAGATCGTCTACAGAGCTGAGGAAATGGAGGG
>CAYTXX010000070.1:0-6117 GCA_964442165.1 uncultured Desulfurococcaceae archaeon
GTAACATATTAGAGGACGAGCGTATCTGGGGAGCTACAGAGTGGGGTATAGGCTACGTAAGTCGTAGATTAACCGGTTCAGCCCCTATCGAGGCCCCCTCGCACACGGATGGAGTATGCTTAAACTCGTCGGTATGGTTAAACGACGTACAGATACTCGATAAAGGGAAGTTTGTAGAGCCTAAGCTCGCTGAGCTAGCTAAGAAACTAGGTAAGTAGAAGAGACTTTCCGAAGTAGAGAATTTTAAAATCTTTCTCTCCACACTTCAACTATCAACCTTCGTAAAATCGAACTTATATTTAATAAGGGGAGGGAAGTTACGGGGTACGTTAAGTGAAAGTGGGCTTCCTAACCATAGGGCAGTCACCTAGGGTTGATATTTTAAAGGATCTACGAGGGCTCCTACCGAAGGGGGTTGAGATCGTTGAAGCTGGGGCTTTGGACGATTACGATGAGGAGTACATCAGGGCTAACCTCGCCCCGACCGAGGGGGACGTAGTGTACGTTACTAGGCTTCGTACGGGAGCGGAGGTTAAGGTATCGAAGAGCAAGTTAATACCATTACTTCAAAAGAAAATAGACTACCTAAACTCTGTCGGCGTTGACTTAATAGCTATACTCTGTACCGGGGAATTCCCGGAGTTCTCGTCAAATGTTCCGATAATTTACCCTGAGAAAGCACTAAAGGGTCTTGCTTCAAGCTTGAAGCTTCAAGGTTCCGTAGGGGTTTTGATACCTGATCAGGCTCAAGTGGATTATGCTAAAAGTAAGTGGCGGGAGTTCTTTAACGACATTACTGTATACCCGGTATCACCCTATATCTCAACGATCAAGGACTTCGTGAACGTAGCTGAGAAACTCTCATCAAGCGGTGTCTCACTGGTAGTTATGGATTGCATGGGCTATACCCTAGAGCAGAGGGACGTAATCCGAAGGATCGTCAGAAAGCCCGTCATAGCATCGCGAACGGTATTAGCTAGGGTATTGGTAGAGCTATTAACTTAGAATGTTAAGTACGTAGAGTCTCATTGCGGATTAGTTTTGCCCAGCTTTTTACTACGTTGAGTATAGCCAGCAGTAAACCGCATGCGAAGGGTTCCCAACGCTGACTGCAGGCGGCTCCATTTTCCTACATACGTCCATAGCGTAAGGACACCTAGTATGGAATCTGCACCCAGGAGGTGGGTTGATCGCACTCGGTATTTCACCGCGGGATTCGACTCTCTTAGGTAGTATCCTCTCGTCCTCCTCGGTCATTGCTGGTACGGATGAAAGTAGCATTTGCGTGTAAGGGTGTGCAGGTTTACCGAAGAACTCCTCGGTATCAGCCATTTCGTATATCCTGCCCAGGTACATTATGATCACCCTTCTCGATATGTTTCTGACTACTCCAAGGTCGTGAGTTATTAATAGGTAGGAGATACCCCTATCTTGCTGAACTTTTAAAAGGGCTTTCAATACCCTTGACTGAGCTGAAACGTCTAAAGCTGAGGTAGGCTCATCGAGTATTAGAAGTGTTGGGTTAATTGCTAGAGCCCTCGCTAATGCTACTAACTGCTTCTCTCCTCCACCGAGCTCGGTAGGGCGTTTAAAGAGGTACTCCTCAGGTAACCCGAGGTAGTCCATCAGCTCTAGGATTCTCTCAAGTCTTTCAAGCTTCCCACCTCCCCCGTGGATCTTTACAACGTTTTCGAGGATCTCCTTAATAGTCTTCTTAGGATTAAGGGAAGTCGCAGGGTCTTGAAACACTATCTGTATTTCCCTCTTTAGCCAGAGGGGCCTCTTCTCTATGGGTACCCCTATGTCAATACCCTTATAGGTAACCGTTCCCTCCGTTGGAGTATAGAAACCCATAATAATATGTGCTGTAGTTGTCTTACCGGATCCCGATTCACCGACTAAAGCAAGTGTCTCCCCGGGAGACATAGAGAAGCTAATACCGTCTACAGCTTTTACAGTACCTCTCGGAGTCTTAAAGTACTTCTTAAGATTCTTAACTATGAGAAGAGCTTCTGAAGACGTGCCTAAGTTCCTTTCAGCTTCTATCACCGTCATCGCGATCCCCCCTAAGTTTCTCGCTATAAATGTGGCATGCCACATATCTACCTTGAGATACTCTAAATCTAGGAGGTTTCAACTTCCTACATATATCCATAGCATAAGGACATCTGGTGTGAAATCTACACCCAGGAGGAGGGTACCTGTAATCGGGAGGGTTACCCTTTATACCCTCACCAAGCCTCTTACTAGCTAGCCTCGGCGCACTTTCAATTAGCAGGGTAGTATATGGGTGTAGAGGCTCCCTGAAGAGCTCCCGGGTTGGTGCTTCCTCAACTATGGTACCCGCATACATCACGTAAACCCTGTGCGTCATTTTAGCTACCATACCCAAGGCGTGGGATACTAACACCATGCTTAAACCCCTTTCCTCCACTAGCTTATCTATAAGCCGGAGTATCTGATCCTGGATGGTCACATCTAAGTTGGTTGTCGGCTCATCGGCCAGTAGTAAGCTTCTCGCAGAGGCTAAGGCCATCGCTATAACGACTCTCTGCCTCATACCGCCACTTAACTGAAATGGGTAAGACTCTAGGACCCTCTTGGGATCTGGGAGTAGAACGCTACGGAGGTACTCCTCAGCTAGGTTTAGGCAGTCCTTTCTACTATCGCACCTACCGGAGTACTTAAGTACTTCGAGCAGGTGGTCCTTAACCTTAAAGACTGGGTTGAGGGCTCCGAGAGGGTCTTGGAAGACCATCCCTACCTCCTTTCTCCTAATCTCGGTTAGGTAACTCTTATCTGCTTTAAGCAGGTTTACTCCCTTCCACAGTACCTCTCCGCTTGCTATCCTACCTTGAGGTGGCAGTACCTGAAGTACAGCTTTTAAAAGGGTCGTTTTTCCTGCACCGGATTCCCCTATTAAGCCTACCTTCTCCTTCTGACTTACGTGGAAGGACGCACCGTCTAGAACGTAGTAAGTGTACCAGTAGCTCTTGTAATTTACGTGAAGATCTCTTACCTCGAGTAGCTGCAAGTTACTCACCAGCAAAGACGTCCCTAAGTCCGTCTCCCACCAAATTAAAGGAGAGAATGAGGATTATAATTCCGAGCAAAGGTCCTAATGTCATCCACCAGAAGGATGGTAAGTAACGGCAGTACTCTGCAAGCATAGTTCCTAGGTCCGGTGTCGGTGGCTGTGCTCCAAGGCCTACGAAACTTATAGAGGCACCTATTATGATGACCCAGCTAGCATCGAGAGTAGCTTTAGTCAGTATAGGCCCCAACATATTGGGTAGTAGCTCCTTGAAAAGTATTTGATAAGTCTTCATACCAAGAGCTTTAGCCGCCCAAACGTATGGCTCATTACGTAACGAAGACGTCATTGAGTAAACCATCCTAGTATACCAAGGCCACCACATAAGCGTTATCGCTAATAGGGCGTTAATAACGTTGGGCTCCAATAGGGAGCATATAGCGAGAGCCAGTACGAGCGGAGGGACCGCGACGAAGACCTCTGATAAACCGCTAATTAGGTGGTCGACTATGGTACCCCTATAGTAACCTGCGAACAGCCCTAAGATAGTCCCAGCGGGAACTACTATCCCGAGCACTACTCCAACCATCATAAGAGCGTACCTGAACCCGAAGATAACCCTTGTAAATACGTCCCTCCCGTACATATCTGTTCCAAAGAAATGCCTAGAGCTGGGGGGCTGGAACTTTTCTTCAAAGTTTATGTACAGACCTGCGTGGCTTGGGTAGGGAGTTACGTATTCAGCTAATAAGGCCATAATTGCTATGGCGGTAAGTATAAAGAACCCTGCAACAGCTGGTTTATTCCTAGAGAACCTAAACCACGCCCTCCTCAGGCTCTCTATTTTCATCATTCTTTCCATGCGGGTTAAAGTCTTGTAATCCCTGCTCCTCACGTTTCCTCACGCTCCCTAAACCTAGCTCGCGGGTCAATTGCATAGAGTACTACGTCTGTTATGGTGTTTATAACTATGTAGACGAGCCCGACAACGAGCACTACCCCCACGATCGCGTTAAGGTCCTTTCTAAGCATAGCTATCATCCCGTAGCGAGACATCCCAGGCCAGTTGCATATAGCCTCTACTAAAAAGGCGTTGGCGACGCTAGATGCTATGTCTAAACCCATAACCGGGATCACAGCTATTGATGAAGGCTTAAGGACGTACTTAAAGTATACCACTCTCTCGGGAATACCGTGAGACCTCAAGCTAAGTACGTAGTCCCTACTGATGTTCTCAACTATGCTTGCCCTCAGTATTCTAGCCTCCTGAACAGCTCCACCTATAGAGAGAGCTACAGCAGGTATTATTAGGTGCCTTAAAGAGTCCACGAAAGCTGGGAAATTCCCGCTTATGAGGGTATCCATGGTCATAAGCCCGGTTATCCTAGGGATACCTCTAAATTCCTCGGATATCCTACCAGCGACCGGAAGCCACCCAAGCCAGTAGGCGAAGATTAGCTGGAGAATTATAGCCCACCCAAAGGTTGGTATGCATATACCGATGTACGCTAAGACCCTTATGAGGTTATCCATAGCAGCACCAGGCTTCTTACCGCTTAATACTCCCAGTGGGAACGCCGTGATAATGCGAAAGACTGCTGAAGCTATCAACAACTCTAGGGTTGCGGGGAAGAAGTCTGTTATATCAGCACTTACGTCTCTGAAAGTTACTAAAGACCTACCTAGCTTAAGCTTGAAGACATCCGCGAGCCAGTAGAAGTACTGGAGGTACAGGGGTTTATCTAGGTTAAGCATCTCCCTATATCTTTGGGCAACCTCCTCAGGTATGTCGGGTCCGAATGCAGCCTTGATCGGGTCCCCCGGTAGGACCCTAGCTAGTGTGAATATCACTAAGGAAAGCCCTAGAAGTGAGAGGAGAGATCTAATGGTTCTCTTAACGAAGACATTTTTGGAAACGGACTTTAAAAAAGTCTTTACCTTATGCGTAGTCCTGCTCCCTCTACTGTTACTTTAGAAGCTCAGCTCTCTTCTCGGGGAATACCTGTATCTTCCTACACTCCATATGGTACCCTAATAGGGGTGCTACCTCACCTCTAACTGCTGGGAAGTCAACGTAATGCGCTTGGTAAGCTCTAAGGTCTACGTACTCGTATACGTAGAGCGTTGGGTAGAGGTTGAATATGTAATGCTGTATCTCGCAGTACTTTCTAAACCTCTCCTCCTGATCTAATGTTGCGATAGCATCCTCGAGCATTCTATCGAGCTCAGGTAGGAAGAGCCACTCATTCTGCTGGTACTTTCCGTGTGCCGAGCTATGGTACCTCTTAACAAGCATCCCACCTGCCTCCATGTAGTCTGCTGTAACTATGACCAGCACCATGTGCGGAGAGGTCTCCAAGGTGCTTAAGCCTTGGACTACTGAAAGCCAGGGTTGCTTAACCACCTCTACCTTAAGCCCTATCTCCTCTAGGTTAGCTTTGAGAAGTAGCGCTATCCTCTCCTCCCACGGAACCTCAGCAACCCACCAAACGGTAATCGGGTACTTGTCTAGCTGACCCCAGTACTTAGACTTCTTTAGCTCCTCAAGAGCTGCCTCGACGTTCCTTTCAAGGGTTACCGGAGGTGGGCAGTACCCAGCAAGAGTACTCGGTACTGGTCCTAAAGCCCTCCTTTGATAGGGGTTAACGCCCTTTATAGCGGCTTTGTAGTCGAATGCTAGAGATATAGCCTTCCTAACGTGAATATCGTCTAGTGGCGGTTTCTGAGTATTCATCATGATGTAGAACTCACGTATTGTTGGGAGAACAGCTATCTCGACTCCACTAATCCTACTCATAGCCTCGTAGTTTTCTAAAGGCTGCCAGGTATCGGTAATTTCGAGCTCCCTCTTAGACATAAGGATTAGTACTGTTGTTGGCTCGTTGGTTCCAAGCATTATCACCTTATCGGGTGCGTTGGGGGCGAACTCACCCCACCAGTCCTCATACTTGCGTAAGACTACAGCTTCACCCCTCCTATACTCTGTGAGCATGTAAGGTCCTGAGCCCGCGTCAGCCTCACCCTCCGCAAGCCACTCCGTACCATAATCACCGAACCCCCCGTAGGGGCCAGGTCTTATGTGC
>CAYTXX010000071.1:0-5728 GCA_964442165.1 uncultured Desulfurococcaceae archaeon
GATCGCCGGCTTGGGAGGCCGGCGTCCTAGACCAGGCTAGACGACCGCCGCCATATTAGAGTTATAGCTCAGGGTTTTTAATAGGTACTCCCCGGGCTACGCTAGGTTCTCTAAAGTCCTGTAGATTAGGTCCTTTGAAGTGCTTTTACGTAGACCTCTCCGTAGCTGTATGTTTAGGTTGAGGTACTGGTGATCAGGTCTCTCAGTACGTGTATATCTATCAGTAGCTCTAGTATGTCCCTTAGGTGGGCTGAGATTCTTAGGAGGCTCTCAGCGCTAGCAGTACCCGAGATCGTGTCGTCCTCTCTTATCTCAGCCTCAACGCTCCTTAGCTCGGCCATCAGCTTACCGAACCTAGCTAGCTCCTCAGCCCCACGTTTAAGAAGTAGGTACTTTGTTACCTCATCGTACTTCTCGTGCAGTAGCTTAAGGTACCTAAGCGCCGGTACCAACCTCCCGGGCCCCAGCTTTCTAGCCTCCTTAGCTATGCTAGCTACGTAATCGGCTATCCTCTCCAGGAACCTAACTATCATAGCCCAGTACATGGTCTCAGCGATGTTGTTGAGGCCTACGGACGAGTAGCTAACGGTACCTAGTAGGGCCTGGTTAAGCTGCCTTAGGATGTAGAGGTAGAGCTTATCGATTAGGTTATCCCTACCGAGGACCTCATCGAGGAGGTCTAGGCTACTCGTGGATATAGAGCGCTCCACGTCCTCCATGGACCTGATGGTGAGCCTCGTTAGGGTACTCAAGGCCTCGGCCATGGGTAGCGTAGATACATCCACCAAGCACCTGAAGACCACGTACCCCGCATCCTTCTCGACGACCTCCAGACCTATAGTCCTCTCGGTAACCCACCTAGCTAGCTCCTCTAGCTGGCTAGCTGAGCAGGTAGGGCAGCTAACGGTGATACTCCTATACCCAACTACGTAGGAGGCCACCAGCTCAGCTATACCTAACTCCGCATCCCTACCAAACTCCACCTCTCTCTCCAGCTCTAAACTCTCCACACCCCTAATACCTGGGTAAACCCTCAGCGTTAGGTCAGGCATTACCTCGATAGTAACCTCAGACCCGTTCCTCAAGCCGACACTCCTCACCCACTCCTTAGGGAGCGAGACCGTGTAGGTAGACCCACCAACTACCTGAACCCTCCTCCTGTACACCACCATAGGCCACCCCTAATAGGAAGTACTCTATAGGGTATATATAGCTCGTTAAGCTAGATATAGAGCTATAGTTAACATATATTATATATCTAGAGAATATAAAGACTGCCGAGATCGAGAGCTCGGTGGGAAAGTGAGCAACTCCACGAAAGCCCTAGGCGGTAAGAAAACAGTGCTAACCCTAGTAGTGATAGTAGCTGTAGCCGCAACTCTCGTAGCTGTAGTAGCCTTAGTACCTCAGCCAACTAAGACGGCTACCCCAACGCTTACACCTACACCTACACGTGTAGTCATCTCAGGAGCTGGCGCGACCTTCCTAGCGCCGCAGATGTTTGAGTGGGCTAGAGCCTTTAAGGAGGCGAAGGGTATTAGCGTAGAGTACCAGAGCGTAGGTAGTGGCGCTGGGAGGGACATGTTCTTCAGGAGGGTAGTCCACTTCGCTGGTAGCGACCCACCGCTATCGAAGGAGCTCTACAGTAGGTACGAGGGTAAAGTACTGCAGATCCCCGTGGTAGTAGGGTCCATAGCGGTGGTATACAACATCCCCGAGCTACCGGCTAATGAGGTGATCTGCCTAAGTGCTGAGGTACTAGCCCTGATCTACAAGGGGGAGGTAAGGTACTGGAGCGACGAGAGGATCCTAGCTCTAAACCTGCACCTCAGGGGTACCCTACCCCGCGAGGAGATCGTAGCTGTCCACAGGTCCGACTCCAGCGGTACTACGTCCGTGTTCACCACCTACCTAAACAAGGCAGCGCCCTCCGTATGGCCCAAGGAGCTAGTAGGGCTAACTGTGGATTGGCCTGTCGATAAGGTTGGTAGGGGGGCTGGCGGTAAGGGTAACGAAGGTGTAACCCAGGTAGTGAAGACGACGCCGTACTCCATAGGGTACGTAGAGCTCAACTACGCGATAACCCAGGGACTACCAATGGCAGCTATTAGAAACTCCGCGGGTAGGTGTGTTAAGCCTACCGTAGAGTCCGTCCTAAGCGCCCTAAGTAACGCCGCTGGGCAGCTCCCGAAGTCACCTCTGGATGACTGGAGCGATGCGCCCTATCTAACGCTCGATGCCCCCGGAGAGAACTCCTACCCGATAGCATCGTTCTCCTACATATTCGTCTACAGGAAGTACCCGGACGCTCAGCTAGTGCAGGCCCTGAGGGAGTTCATCAAGTGGGTATGTACCGATGGGCAGAAGCTAATGGTCCCCGGCTACCTACCGATACCGCGCGAAGTTGTTGAGGTGTGCCTAAGGGCTTCAGAGCTAATAGAGGTTGGCGAGCTAGGTTAAGGATTTTTAGGGTTGACCGCACATGCTTTTCTCTAGGTCAGATAAGGTCCTGTTCTATACGACCCTACCGCTAGTGGTAGGGGTTGTAGGCCTCATACTAGCTATAGCTTCCTTACTCCTAGTCCAGGCCTGGCCCTCCTTCGAGCGCTTCGGGCTGGAGCTACTTCTATCAAGTACTTGGAGTCCTTCCGAGGACCCCCTCGCGGAGCGATACGGCCTAGCACCAGCTATCGTAGGCTCCCTGTACGTAGCTCTGCTAGCTACAGCTATCTCCATACCACTATCGATCTCCCTAATGCTTACCGTAACTGAGGTACTACCGAGGAGCCTGGGAACCCCCCTCAGGTACGTAGTCGAGGTTATGGGGGGTCTACCGACGGTGGTCTACGGACTCTGGGGTTCTTCAGTCCTGGTACCGCTACTAAGGGATAACGTTATGAAGCCTCTACACGAGTACCTAGACTTCATACCGCTATTCAGCTGTAGACCCCTTACGGGCTACTCCGCGCTGGCAGCTAGCTTAGCATTAGCTATAGCCTCGACCCCGTACATGACGGCGCTACTTATCGAGGGGTACCAGATGGTGCCGAGTAAGTATAGGGAGGGCGCCTACAGCTTAGGGGCCTTAGACTACGAGGTCTACAGGGTAATGCTCGGGATCCTCAAGCCCTACGTAGTTGCGGCATCCCTACTAAGCTTTAGTAGAGCTCTCGGTGAGACGACTATAGTAGCCCTCACGGTAGGTAACTCCATGAGGCTAACCGCCTGCCTACTAGACCCTACGTACACTATACCCTCACTCATAGCTAACCAGTTCGACAGCGCGGGGCTCTACGCGTACGCCCTACCTACACTCTTCGCGGGAGCCCTCATACTGCTCCTCGCATGCCTAGTTGCTAGCTACTTAGGTATTAGGATAGTCTACACGTGGAGGGAGAGGGTCTGTGTATAGGTCTAGGGTCTTGAAGAACTACCTAGTGCTAGCCATAGTTACAGCTACATCGCTGGTACCCGTAGCCCCCCTAGCCTCCATAATCTACACAGCACTAGTAGAGGGGGGTAGGCTACTACTGGAGCTCGGGTTCAGGTTCCTCGTTGAGCTACCGCCAACACCTCTAAGCCCTACTGGAGGTATAGCACCAGCCCTAGTAGGCTCCCTAGTAGCATCTACCCTAGCTCTCCTCATCGCGGTACCCCCATCATTCATACTAGCCTACTTCGTTACCGAGTTCCCGAAGCACCCGGTCAGCAAGGTCTGCGAGGTAGTTGTAAGGTCCTTCATGGGCGTACCCTCGATAGTGATCTCGATGTTCGTGTACTACGTGCTAGTCGTACCTATGGGTACCCAGTCTGTGCTAGCAGGCTCGGTAGCCCTATCCCTGGTCGCCCTACCCTACGCCTACGTCTACTTCACCTCAGCCTTCAGGTCGGTACCCGCTAGCATTAGGGAGGCAGCCATGGCCATCGGCATGAGTAGGTTAAGGGCCCTCGTACACGTGTACGTAGGGCTCCTACGTAGACCTCTAACCACGGGGGTCCTAGTGACCTACCTAAAGGCCTTCGGTGATACGGCCCCCCTCCTCTTCACCATGGGCTTCCTAACGAGTACGATCTTCGCAGGGCTTCTACAGCCCGGTAACGCCCTCCCCCTGCTGATCTTCGTCTACGCCCTCTCCCCCTACGAGGTATTCCACAGGGTAGCGTGGGGGGCTACCCTGATCCTACTAGCGACCTACTTAACCCTCTTCACCGTTACGAGAGTTCTCGTAAGGGGTGTTAAGCTATGAGCGCGTACGCTGTGGAGGTAGAGAACCTAACTGTAAGGATTAGGGGGGTTGAGATACTGCGTAATGTATCGCTACGCATTAGGCGTAACACCATCTTCGTACTAATGGGTCCTAGCGGCTCCGGTAAGTCGACGTTCCTCAGGACCCTGAATAGGTTGATAGACTTCGTAGACGGGGCTGAGGTTAGGGGTACGGTAAGGGTGCTGGGGCAGGACGTCTACAGTACTGACCCGTATAAGCTTAGGAGTAGGGTGGTCATGGTCTCGCAGGAGCCTAACCCCTTCCCCCACATGACGGTATACGATAACGTAGCCCTACCGGCTAGGCTTAACAGGGTCGCTAAGAGTAAGCAGGAGCTAGATGAGCTAGTTAGGTGGGCCTTGGAGAGGGTCATGCTATGGGATGAGGTTAAGGATAGACTTAGGGACTACCCGCATACGCTAAGCGGGGGTCAGAAGCAGAGGCTATGCCTAGCTAGAGCTCTAGCAGCTAAGCCCGAGATACTGCTACTTGACGAGCCTACAGCGAACATAGACCCTGTGAACACCATTAAGATCGAGGAGTCCCTTAGGAATTTAAGGGACGAGCTGACCATTATCATGGTAACCCACATGCCGCATCAAGCAGCTAGAGTTGCTGACTACGTAGCCCTTCTCTACAGTGGAACCGTGATCGAGGAGGGACCAGCTAGGGAGGTCTTCATGAACCCTAGGAGCGAGGTAACTAACAGGTTCCTAAGAGGTGCTCTCTAGTGGCTAGTAGTAGGGAGGTCGGCTTAGCGAGTCTCGAGAAGAACGCGAAGGACGTGCATAAGGTAACCCTAGGGCTACTGAAGAAGACTCTCGGCCTAGTGGTCGTGAGGGACCCTGAGGAGCGGGAGAGGCTCCTTAGGGAGATAGAGGATGAGGTAGCACTACTCGACGTCCTTAAGAGGACCTCTACGGAGGCTATACTAGCGTTCACCATGAGGTACCAGCCCCTAGGTAGGGACTTTAAGTGGGTTCACTCACTTCTAGGAGTAGTCTACGACATGTTCCGGATAGGTAGGTACTGTAGGGAGATAGCCCTCGCAGATAGGTATATCTCAAGACTTAGCGGTGAGTCACTAAGGGATCTAAGGGAAGCTGTAGAGCTAGCTATAGAGGCTTACGAGAACGCCTACAGAGCCTTCTTCGAGGGTTGCTTCAGCTGCGTAGACGTGGTTAAGGAGATAGACTCTAGGGTGGATAAGCTCTACCTAGGGCTACTCAAGGAGGTGGGCTCAGTAGAGGTAGTACCGAATACAGCTGTAGCTAAAACCCTCGTACTAAGGCATATAGAGAGGATAGTAGACCACGCAGTTAACATAGCGCTAAGCGACCCTTAGCGAGCAGGGTCTTTAAAACCCGATTAAGGCTTGAAGTGAGTAGTAAGTATAGAGTTGCTGACTTAGTTTAGATACCTCTTATCTGGGTTCTAATCTCTATGACGTCTCCGTCGGA
>CAYTXX010000072.1:0-5637 GCA_964442165.1 uncultured Desulfurococcaceae archaeon
ATACCTTACCGTAGGCTACTCGATGAGAGATCTTGGAGTAGGTTCCTTAAGGTAGACGTCCTCAGGGCCCTTAGCTACGTGAAGAGGGTTCTAAGGCTTGTAGAGGTCCTTAGGGGGGGCTCTACGTCCCTGCAGACCGTTAAGATAGCCGCGGGGATCATAGGTAGGGATACGGTCGGGCATAGCAGGGACGTTAGGGAGGCTCTGGAGAGGCTTTTAGGGGTTACCTGTGTAGGGTGTGATGAGCTGGTTAGGGATGTAGCTAGGGGCATACCCTTAGAGCGGGTAGCTACAGGGGTTAAGCTGGTATTCCACGATACCCCGCTCCTCAGGGAGCTGAAGCTCCTAGAGGGCATCCTAGCTGAGGTCATTAGGAGGTCTACCCGGGTGGATGAGGGTTACGTAGAGGAGGTGGTATGTAGGGACTACGTATCCCTAGCTGGTAACCCCCTCGAGCTCTTCAGGCTCTTCAGGGGGCTGGTAGCAGCTCTACTTAGGCTACTCCCCCTCTACAGCCCGGTAACCTTCACTGTTAGGTCGCTGAGGTTAGCTCCTAGGTTTGCTGTAGCTAAGCTCCTTGGCGACCCCCTACCGGAGCTACTGAATAGGCTTGGTGTAGACCTAGTTGAGTTCCTACCTGTAGAGCCTGGGGACTACACCCTCTTAACACATAGAGCTGGAAGCTTTGGTGACCTAATCTCATCGGCTGTGGATAGAGCTTACGCAGCTCTTCGAGAGGTAGGTAATGCTAGGCCTAAGTACCTGAAGGTCCTAGACTGGGGGAGGGCCTACGTTGAGTTCGCACTAGCTCAGCTAAGTAGTTTCGCAGAGCTCCTAGGGGTTACCCAGGAGGTGGAGAGAGTGGAAAACCTCGTTAGAGAGGTTGGGCGGGCTGTTAGAACTACCGATAGATACACCTTCCTAACTGCTAGGGTAACCGTAGGACCGGGCCCTAAGGCCTACATCGGGAGTAGAAGAGCTAGTACTGAGTTACTCTTTAAGGGGTTAGCACCCTACCTAGTACTTAACCTAGCTGAGGTAGAGCTTCTAGCTAGGAGGGATTCAGGGCCTACCTCACTTAACCTCTCCCTGTACATAAAAAGGGCTAGGTAGAACCCTAAGAGGGTCTAACCAGTGGTAGACCTAGTCTCCGTTATATACGAGTACAACAAGAGGGAGAGGGAGAGGCATAAGAGGGAAGAAGGGGTCTTCTGGGTTACGGACCTCGTGAGGTGCCCTCTGAAGAGGGTCTACGAGACCCTATACCCGGAGCTCTCCCTCCGCGACGTGTTCAACCCGAGGCTCATTGTTGGGATCCTAATACACAGGGGTGTGGAGGGTCTAGTGAAGGAGGTACTGAAAGAGTTTAAGGTTGAGGTGGAGGTTGAGGGAGGGAGGGGGGTCCTTCTCTCGGACGGCTCGGAGGTTGAGGTTAGGGGTAGGCTTGACATACTACTCCTAGGTGGCGGCACTAAGGAAGCTGTGGAGGTTAAGACAGCGCGCTCAGATAGGAGCATACCTCAGAGGCACCACATAGACCAAGCTAGAGCTTACAACTGGCTCTTCGACCTCGATAGGGTTTACCTACTTTACATAACACCTGAGAGGGTAGCTCAGTACAGCGTTGAGGATAGGATGAGCGATGCTGAGGTAGCTGAGAGGGTTGAGTCTAGGAGGGCTCCTAGGTACCCTTGGGAGTGCTCCTACTGCCACTACGCAGTCCTCTGCTCCAGTAAGGTGGGTACCTAGGTGGAGCTACTTAAGCTAGGTAACCTAGTTGAGGGGGTCTTCCTCGAGAGGTTAGGTAGGTTCGTAGTAAGAGTATTGATCGGGAGCTCAGAGACCTTAGCCCACAACACCAACACCGGTAGGCTTACTGACCTACTAGTACCCGGTAGGAGGGTACTACTCCAACTAGCTGGAGGTAGGTTAGGCTTTAGGCTGGTCGGGGTGGAGGACGCCATACCCGATTGCTTCAGCCTAGTGGATACCCTAACGCAGGGTAAAGCCTTTGAGATAGCTGTAGAGCTAGGTCTACTGCCGTACCTTAAGGGCTGTACCGTAGTGCGTAGGAGCCCTAGAGTAGCTGGTAGTACCTACGACTACGAGCTAGAATGCGGTAATAGGGTAGCTATGGTTGAGGTTAAGAGCGCTGTTATGCGGGGTAGTAGAGGTGAGGCTATGTACCCCGACTGCCCAACTGCTAGAGGTCAGAGACACATCAAGGGCCTTATAGAGCTAGCTAGGTCCGGTGTACCCGCATACCTAGTATTCGTAGCAGCTATCTGTAGACCTACCTGCTTTAAACCCTACTGCGGTGGGGACCCTGCTATCTGCGAGCTAATACCTGAAGCCCTATCCGCGGGGGTGGAGGTTAGGAGCTTCTCAGTACATTTAGACCCATCAGGTACCGTGTACCTCGATAACCCGGACCTACCGCTGTGTATGGGCTAGAGCTCGCACCTCCTTAGCTTTTATTACGGTATACCCTAGCTCTACGGTGTGGTGGAGGGTGCCTAAGGCCGTAGTGTACGTGGATCTGGATGGGACTATAGCTCTCTCACCTATACCTAGGGTTATCCGTAGGGCCTACGAGGTTTTAGCCTTGTCATCGGGTCTTGACGTAGGGTACATTGAGAAGCTGTCTTGGGCTCTACACCTAGAGCTAGCCTCTAGGTCCCTACCTCAGGCGTTCGACTGGGACTACATATTCGGGAGGGTAGCCTCGGGACTGGGTGTAAGACCTAGCTTTAGCGTTGAGAAGGAATTTTCCGGAGTATGCTCCGAGTCGGTAGCTCTGGATGGCTCTCCAGAGGTTCTAGGGGAGCTGGAGAGCTCGAGCTACCTCCTAATCCTAGCTACTAACGGCTTAATGAAGTACCAGAGGTGCGTAATAGAGACGCTAGGTTTGGATAGGTACTTCAGCTACATCTACACACCAGATAGTAGGGGCTGCTTAAAGAACGGAAGGAGGTTCTACTCGCTGCCTGAGGGTATTGATAGCAGGGTACCCTCAGTATCTGTAGGCGATAACTACACCTTCGACGTCTACTTCCCAAAGCTCTTCGGGCTCTTAGCTGTACACGTAGTTAGGTCTACGAGGGAGGATCCCTACTTAATCCTCACTAAGCTACCCGGTAGTACAGGTCTTAGGCACGCGGGGAGTGCGGACTGGCTTCTGAAGGCTGACGCATCTATCAAGAGCTTTAGGGAGTTTACTGCAGCTGTAGGAAGCCTAGTAGAGGGTTCTGCAAGAGGTTCCAACTTTAGGTGTAGGTGAACCCAGTGTACTGGTCCCTAGCTGCTTTAGCTATAGTAGCGGTTGCTATAGTAGTACTACTTAGGCTAGGCCTTAGCTTAGGTGTATCAATAGCTTTAGTAGCTATAGGCTTAGGGCTGTACACCGGGAGCCTAGGGGTAGGGGTTTTAGGGGCTCTTACTGAGGAGAGCTCCCTCATACTACTCTCCTCTACCCTAGCTATAGCTGTGCTAGCTGAGCTCTACAGGCTATCAGGCTCGGTTAGGAGCTTGGGGATGGGGCTCTCGGCAGCCCTTAAGGACCCTAGGTTAGGTATGGGCCTAGTACCAGCGGTTGTCGGGCTTATGCCTGTAGCTGGAGGTGCTCTACTTTCAGCTCCCTTAGTGGAGGCTCTAGGTGTTTCAGCTGGGCTCTCCGGGGAGCTCATGGCGTACATAAATGTCTGGTTTAGGCACCTACTAATATACTCCTACCCACTTTCCCAGGTACTCATAGTGCTATCCCAGCTCTCTGGCTACTCCGTAATTACCATAGCTCTAGCTACCCTACCGATCTCACTACTTATGGTCTTAGTGGGGCTCCCAGCTTTAGCTAGGGTTAGGAGAGCCGTGGTCGACCTAGGTGTGGACCCTCGGGAGGGGCTTAAGCTATCTACCCCGATAGCCGTAGCTTTAGTAGCTCTAGTAGCTTTAGGCCCCCTACTAGGTAACTGGGCCGTACCCATCGGGGCCTCCGTAGCTGTAGTTGTCCTCATAGCGATCAGGAGGTGCTCTAAGGACCTACCTAAGGCCCTAACCTCCACTAGGGTCCTCGACATAGTCCTAGCCGTAGTTGCGGTAATCGTACTTAGGGAGGTGATTACCGGTAGCTGGGTATCGGAGGATCTACAGCAGGTTGTAGCAAGCTTAGGAGGAGCTGGGGTAGCCCTAGCAACGCTCTCCGCGGTAGTCTCCATAGCTACGGGCTCCATAATCACCGGGCTCTTCCTAACCCTACCTATACTCACATCGCTAGGTGCTAGCGGTATGGGGGACGTGTTGCTAGTCTACACGTACTCCTTCCTAGGCTACGTAGCCTCACCAACACACCTCTGCCTCATCTACACCGTGAGGTACTTTAACTCTGAGCTAGCTAAGGTCTACAGGTACCTACTACCCTCGGTAGCTACCGTCCTAGCTGTATCGACCCTCTACTACAGCTACCTCTAAAGCTTATTTCCCTAGGGCGGGAGGTCTAGCAGGAGGCTAAGGCGTTGAGACCCAGCCTTAGGGAGCTGGAGCTGAACGTCGGTACCCTTCTGTTCTTCCTAGCAGCACACTCAGTAGCTCCCTACATATCTAGGTACGCGATAGCCCTAGGAGCTGGAGAGGGTGAGGTAGCACTCCTAGGGCCCACCCTCTCGCTGATGGCCCTGGCCTTGAGGCCCGTAAGCGGCTACCTAGCAGGCGCGGGGTTCCTAAGGCCCCTATTACTCGGCGGGGTGGCCTCAGCTATGGTAGCTCAGGTAGTCTACGTTAGCTCCAGTAGCGTGGCTGTGCTCTACCTAGGTAGAGTCCTCCAAGGTATCGGGGTAGCTCTCTTCATCCCCACCTCCATATACACAGCTACCCTAGTAGGTGATGACCGTGAAGCCTCCGAAGCTCTAGCTTGGAGGGCTACGGTAATAGGGTTCTCCATGGCTTTGGGCCCTGCGGTAGGCGGGGTCCTAGTAAGCTCATACGGGTACAGCTCTCTATTCACCGCTGCTCTAGCCTACCTATCCGCGTCCCTGGCTCTAAACGCCCTAGCCTCTAGAGGCCTTAGACCCCGCGCTAGTAGAGTTGGGGGCGGGGGTAGGGGTATTCTAAGGGCTAGCTTCCTAGTACCACTGGTAGCTTTACTTAGCTACAGCGCTCTCTACAACTCCTTCTCCCTATTCCTACCAGCGCTCCACGAGTCCCTAGGTGTTGAGGTTGCCTTAACCTCCCTAGTGTTCACGTCCTACTCCCTAGCTAACCTAGCTGCTAGGCTAGTCTTCACCCCCGTATCGAGTAGGGTTAGACCCCTAGCTACAGCTACCCTAGGCTACACCCTAGCCCTCCTAGGGCTTTACACCGTAACCTCAGAGCCAGCCTCCCAGGCTACCCCAGCCCTGGCAGCTGTGACCGGGTTCGGCGCCGGGCTACTCATACCCTCCCTGCAGATAGCATCGATCCTGAGCGTTGAGTCGGAGAGTAGGGGGCTGGCATCCGGGGTCTACACAGCCATGTTCGACGTAGGCAACCTAGTAGGTCCCCCACTTGCTATAGCCTTAGGTGTAAGCTACCTCAAGGCCCTAGTAGTTGCTACTTGGGTAGGGTCCGTAGGTCTAGTAGCACTGGCTACCTACAGCCTGTTGC
>CAYTXX010000073.1:0-5575 GCA_964442165.1 uncultured Desulfurococcaceae archaeon
TCTACAGCTCTTAGGAGGATCCTGGACTCAGGCGCTGACGTAGCTGTAGCTGTTGCTGTAAGGGGTAGTGAGCTACGCCTAACTATCAGGGCCTCAGCTAGGGTCCTTAAGGCTTTAGGTAGCCCGGTAGCTGCTGAGTTAGCTAGCTACATCGCTAGGGTAGCTGGTGGCGGTGGTGGGGGCCACGATGCCGCAGCTGGTGCTGTAGTACCAGCTGAGTTCCTAAACCAGCTCGAGGAGGCTTTAGCTGAATTCTTTAGGTCCCGCGGTTTTAAGTTTAGAGTCCTAGATAGGGGTAGATGGGTAGAAGAGTGTAGGTAATGGTTAAGGTATACGTAGACGAGAGGGAGAGGAGGTCGGAGGTACCTAGGTACCTATCCGAGCTAGGGGTTACGGTGATCTTCAGGAAGCTTGAGGTAGGTGACTACCTACTCGCAGAGGGCGTTGTAGCTGAGAGGAAAAGCGTTGGGGACCTAGCTAAGTCCGTCTTCGATGGTAGGTTCTTCGACCAGCTTAGTAGGATAGCTCAGGTAGCTGATAGGTACTTCCTAGTAGTAGAGGGGGATCTAGAGAAGCTTAAGTACGTAACTACCAGGTACAGAGCTATCCTATCAGCTCTCTACTACGCATCAGTAGCTAGTAGGGTCCCGACCCTCTTCACTGAGAACCAGCAGCATACTGCAGAGTTAATCAAGTACCTAGCAACTAAGTTCCAGGAAGGTACGCCAACGCCCTCCCACACTACTGTAGCTAGGAGTAAGCCTAAGGGGATGTCCATAAGCGACTGGCAGCTATACGTAGTCTCATCCCTACCGGGAGTCGGCCCGAAGCTAGCTGAGAGGCTCCTTAAGAAGTTCGGGAGTATTAGAGCTATCTTTAACTCCTCAATAGTTGAGCTGGCTAGTGTAGAGGGCCTCTCGGAGAGTAAGGCTAGCTTCATATATCGGGTAATTAATGAGCCCTACACGAGGAGGAAGTTTAGGAGCTTAGAGGAGTACGTAGAGAGAGGTACAGGTCCTCAAGAAAAGAAAGAGTAGCTCCCTCAGGGTTTAGCCTAACTCCTTAACGCACTGCTTGTAGGAAGTGCTCTAGCTTAGCATACCTCTTAGGGACCTCAGCTCTAACACCCTTCATAGGGTCTACTACCTGGTTTATCCTTAGGTCTACGACTAGGCTTGCAAGCATGTAGGCGTCCTCGAAGGATAGCCCTAGGGACCTCATAAGCACTGCTACAGCCTCCTCGGAGGCTCTGTAAGCTGCTTCGTCTAGGTCCTTACCGAAGGCTATAATGGAGTACCTATCCCCGTACTCAACTAGGGGGTACGTAGGTCTCTTACCCTTTATTAGGCTTAGCTTAACCGTAACCTCCCCGGATACCTCAGCAGCTGCAACGCATAGCTCGCCATCAGCTTGAACTGCGTGTAGGTCCCCGATTGCTAGTAGAGCGCCCTCTACAAAGACAGGGAGGTAGACCCTACTCCCCTGGGTTACGAGGGCTACGTCCATGTTACCGCCGTGGTAACCTGATGTACCGGTCGGGTACTCACCCTCCTCAGGTGCTACCCCTATTACACCGATCATAGGCCTCAGCTCAACCTCAACCCCCTTGAAGATCAGCTTACCTCCCCTAATCTCCATTACCCGGGCAACCGCGCTAAACTTCTTATCGTGGAGGGCTCCGAAGCCCGGTACAGCTACTATTACAGCTCTATCAGCTACCCTAATGCTCTCTACCTCGACTACTAGGGTATCACCGGGTTTTGCCCCCTCAACGTATAGGGGGCCCGTAGCTGGGTTAACTCTACCCCAGTCTATAGCCTCTAAGGGGGTTGCCTCGTCAACGACCTGTCCCCCTAGAGCATCAACAGTCTCGAATACCACTACATCCCCCGGGTAGACCCTGTACTTAGGTATGTGCCTACTGGAGAAGCTGTACACTACGTAGTCCCTAGGTAGTCTCACGCTCACTAAGCCCACCCAGAGGTTAGAGAGCTCTGTAAAATATCTAGGTACTACCTGCGAACTCCTCCCTTAACGCGTCACCTAGGTAACCTCCGAACCTAGCCCAGATAAAGCAAGTTCCCTCCGAGGACACCATGCAGGGCCCGTAGGGCCTCTCCGGAGTGCACGTCCTCATGAACATAGGGCAATGAGTCGGCTTAGCTATCCCAAGTACTACCTCACCACACCTACAGCCGGGTGGTAGGTCTGCGTCTGGTGTACTCCTAGCTGTAGTGAGTACGTAGCCCTCCGGCCCTGGAGGTTTCAGCCCGTACTCGTAGTACGCGTCGAGCTCCCGGTACCTCTCCCTTAGTGCGAGACCACTTCTAGGTATGTAGCCTATACCCCTCCAAGCGCTGTCAACCTCCTCGAAGACCTCTGCTACGTACTTCTTAGCTATGGGGTTACCGCCCCAGGATACTACCCTACTGTACTCTAGGTAGACCCCAGGCCTCCCCTCTGCAAGCATCTTAAGTACTGCAGCTATAGATACCACTAGGTCAACTCCCTCAAAGCCTGAGACAGCTGTAGGTAAGCCGAACTCCCTAGGTAGGAACTCCCAAGCTGATGCCCCTATAACAGCTGAGACGTGACCTGGAGCTATTACCCCGCGTATGGGTAGTAGCCCCCTCTCCCGGTATAGCTTTACCGTATACCTCATTACCGGTGGGGTAAGCCTTAGAGCGCTCAGTATCTTCAGGTTCCTAGGTACCTTCCCCGTTGCTAGGGGTATTGCGTAGGAGGGTGCGGTAGTCTCGAACCCTATCCCAAGGAATACCGACTCCCTACCATCCTCCCGGGCGCTGACTGCAGCGTCGTAGAAGCTGTAGACAACCCTTACATCCGCCCCCAAGCTCCTAGCTTCAGCTAAGCTCCTAGGGCTCCTAACACTTGTTGATGGGGCTTTAAAGGAGTCCCCGAACGTGTACACCCTAACTCCATCCATGGATAGCTTCACAGCGTACTCTATGATAGCTCCAGGTGTTACGCATACAGGGCATCCCGGACCTGCAACTAACTCAACCTCCCTAGGTAGGAGGGACCTTACCCCGTACCTTACTGCAGTCCACTCGTGCGTACCGCAGAAGTTCATCACCTTAACCGAGGTTAGACCACCCTTCCTTAGGGCTTCAGCGTACTCCCTGATAACCCTAAGAGCTGCTGTAGCTACCCTATTGGAGAGTAAGGACTTCAGTAAACCCTCAACCTCCACCTACCTACCCACCCTAGAGGTGTGGGCTAAAGCCCTTAAAGACCTCTACTGAGTATCAACCCCTAGAAGCCCTCCCCCTCAGGAGTACTACTATTAGGAGAGCCAGTAGTACAGCTACCAGTAGAGGTACTACCGTAATGTACCTACCTAACCCCCCGAGCTCTGAGCTAGTTGGTGCTGTAGTTACCGTAGTTGTAGCTACCGTAGCTGACTGCTCTAGCTGGTTGGCAGTCGTATAGGTAGGGCTAGCCTCTGGAGGTACTCCACCCCATAGCCCGAGGGAGCTGTTTATGTACAGCTCTAAAGCTTCAGTACTGAGCTCTTGGAAATAGCTTAAGTCTAGGGAGGCTATTAGCTGCTTCCCAACTATAGCCCTATGTAGCTCCTCAATCTCCTCAACCTCCTCCCTCTCTACTAGGACCCTGGAGCTTAGGCCCCAGATAGCTACTGGGTAGGTAAGTAGGGAACCTGCTAGAAGGTCTAGGGATAGCCACCCGTAGTCAGCTACGTAGGCTAGAACAAAGGCGTGTGGACCTCCGTTGGAGTATACGTAGGTAAAGCTACCGATGGTGGAGTTCATACTATACCCTGGGATAGCTACGAAGCCGTAGGCTATCGTAGCTGGGATACCGTAGTACCACAGCAGGGATAGGAGGATCCTACTCATGTCATCGCAGTCCCCCTCCCTACTCTCTATAACCTCCTCCGTAGTTCTCGGTAGTAGGCTTGGGGAGTACCTTATGTAGCTACCCCCGTAGATGAACTTAGCTGCGTGAACTGCTAGGACTAACGGGTAGGAGCTTAGATTGCTGATGGCGTAGTACCAGGGCATAGTCTTAAGCCACTCCTCGAAATCCGTTACGACTGCTGAAGCTATAGCTTGCGGTGGGGTCCCTAAGTAGCTCCTAAGCTCCTCTCCCAGGTCTAGCGACGCGGGGTTTAGAAAGGCCTGCGGTACCAGTATAACCGCCTTAAGGAGGTTTAGAACCTCGCTGTACTTCGGGGAGCATAAGCGTACCTCGAGGAGTACGTAGGCGTAGGTAGGGGCACTCTCTAGGACGTCTATAGCGTAAACCCCTACGTCAGGGTCGTAGAGTACCCCTTTAGAGGTAATGATGCGGACTGTTTGGTTCAAGTTCCCTAGGCTTAGGTTTACGGGGGTCTCTAGGTAAAGCCTACCGCTGTAGCTGGAGCTCTCTATGTAGATAGCGTTGAGGAAGTAGACAGTTACACACTCACTAGCTACACCATAGGCTAGGGAGCTCTGAGCTAAGCTTAGAAGTGCTACCAGTAGGGTAACTAGTAGAGCTAACCTCAGTAGACCACCCAGGGATTTCCTGAAAGCTAGGTAAAAAGCTATCGTCTATCCCTACTTACTATAGCTCTATCGAGTAGTGCTACAGCTACGTAAGTAGCTATGGAGGTTGTAGCTACTAGGACCTCCTTCGGTATTGGTAGGTAGAGCCCCTTAGCATACGTTAGAGCTAGCGCTAGGGAGAACCCAACTGCTAGTGTTGACGCGTACGCGTACCTGCTTACCAATCCGTAGACTGAGAGTAGGTATATTGGTAGTAGAGGTAGTAGTAGGGTTGATGAAGCTACTGCTAGGTCTACAACGAACGCTGGGGTGCTTAGGGCAAATAGGTATATGACCGCGGAGAACAGTATCACCACGGCCTTACCTACGACTAGCTTATACCTCTCGGGGACTACCGTATCGTAGGATACCATGGAGGCTACGGTAAGTACTATGGAGTTTATTGTAGAGGTTGCTGCAGCTAGTATTGATACTGCTACAGCTACCGCTAGAGCTGGATGCGCGTACCTGAGGAGTGCTGGAGTAACCCTATTCCAGGAAGCCCTATCCCTTAGGTCGACCCCTAGGTCTAGAGAGCCTAACTCTGCCAGTCCCCTAGCTAGGAGCCCCGCTAAGACCGTAATCACGGTGTAGACTAAACCGAAGATCGAGAAGTACACCACCATCCTAACGTAGTCCCTCCTACTCCTAGGTAGGTATAGCCTCTGGAAGACCTGCGGGTTCGTTATAGCGAAGAAGATCCAGGGAGTCGTGTAGGCGAAGAACGTGTAGGGGGTCCAGAAACTGTTGAGAGGGCTTAGAAGCTCCGCGTTAGCTAGCCTAGCTAGAGCACCTGGAGGGGTTCTCGCGGCTAGCCAAGCTACGAAGGCTACAGCGCTCGATACCATGATAACCCCCTGTACGGCGTCGCTCCAAGCTACCGACCTAACCCCAGCTGCTAGGGTGGTAACTAGGGTAACTGCGAAGGCTATCGTAACGGCTACCCGGTAGTCTACGGAGCTACCGCCGATACCTGCTATAATGCTCGCCGGCCCGACCATCTG
>CAYTXX010000074.1:0-5546 GCA_964442165.1 uncultured Desulfurococcaceae archaeon
TAGCTACTAACGCACCTCTAACCTCTAGGCAGCTTAGGAGGCTAGGTAGGAGGGCTCAGGTAGGGTTAGCTAGGGTGGGGGGCTACACCTACCACAGTAGCGGTGAGGTAGCACTAGCTTTTAGTACTGCCTACAGGGTTACGTACGGTAGTACCACTAGGGTTGAGGTGCTCCCGGAGGTAGAGCTTAACAGCCTCTTCAAAGCGGTTGCTGAGGCTGTGGAGGAGGCCGTGCTGAACTCCATGTTCGCAGCTAGGACTGTGGAGGGTAGGGATGGGAGGGTAGTACGCCAGATCCCAGTGGAGGAGGTGCTGGAGGTCCTGAGGGAGTACGGGAGCGGCTGGGCTACCTTTAAGTAGGTGGTAGCTCTTAAGCTACGTAGTTAGTGTTGAGGTGTGAGGGTCCTAGCCGTCTCGGATACCCACATACCTGAGAGAGCTAGCTGGATCCCTAGGGAGGTTGAGGAGTTCATATCTAGAGGGAGGTACGACGTCGTAGTACACGCTGGGGACCTTATTGAGGAGGAGGTACTCAACTACCTGAGGAGCGCTGGTCGGGAGGTCTACGCGGTTAGGGGAAACATGGACTACCTTAAGCTACCTAGGTACGTGAAGTTCGAGGTCGGAGGCGTAGCGTTCGGGGTCTTTCACGGCGACGGGGTATACCCGAGGGGTAGTATACCACTACTGAGTAGAGTAGCTTTAAAGCTAGGTGTCGGGGTTCTAATCTCGGGGCATACTCACACGCCCTTCGTAGCCTACGATAAGGTTGGGATAGTCCACGTAAACCCAGGCTCCCTAACCGGCGTATGGGGTGGGGGAGGGGGGAGCGGGGTACCATCGCTTATCGAGATTAGCCTAGAGGGAGGTAAGGTACTCGTAGAGCTCTACGAGCTAGAGGGAGGTAGGGTTGTGAGGAGAGGGTTCTGGGAGTACGTACCTAGGAGGCCGACCTCCTAACACCGTAAGGTCCTGTTTAGCGAGCTCTTAAGTCCTACCTAGCTTAGTTCGTGGGGCTTAGTTTGGAGAGCTTCGTACTAGCAGCTGGGCTGGCGCTATCCGCCTGCATAGCGTGGTCTATAGGAGCTAACGACATGGCTAACTCCGTAAGCATCGCCGTAGGTTCCGGAGTTCTAAGGCTACGTGTAGCGATGCTCCTCTTCGCAGTATCCCTAACCGCGGGAGCCCTCCTCCAGGGGTACATGGTCATGAAGACCCTCGGCCGCGGTGTTGTCCAGGACATAGACCTAGCCTGCGCGATCTCCTCCTCAGCAGCTGCCTTCACCTGGATAACTACAGCAACACTACTCGGCCTCCCGGTATCCACATCCCACAGTATTACTACAGCAGTTGCCGGAGCCGGGCTAGCTAGGCAGGTACTAAGGGGCTACGGCTCGGTGAACCTAGGGATTCTAAGTACTATAGTACTTAGCTGGGTTACCTCCCCCCTATCGGCTATGGCCCTCTCAGCCTTCATCTACGCGGTAGCGGGTAGGTACCTAGTAGAGGTAGTTACACATAGGGATAGAGCCGCTAGAGCCCTAGTCGTAGCCCTAACAGCCTTCTCAGCCTACTCCTTCGGAGCTAACGACGTCGCTAACGCTACCGGGGTCTACGTAGCTACTACATCCAGGTACTTCGGTACCCCGGATGCTGAGACTATGAGGTACCTAGCCCTTTTCTCCTCGGTTATGATAGCCCTCGGAGGGGTTGTACTAGGGCGTAGGGTTGTTAGGACACTAGCCTACAAGATAACTAGGCTGGACCTCTCCTCAGCTATAGCTGCCGGGTTCGCCAACGCCTTCACCGTATGGGTCTTCACTACAGTACCCTACCTACTCATAGGCTACGGCCTACCGATATCCACTACCTACGCGGCGGCCGGCTCAATCATGGGGGTAGCTGTAGCTAGGAGTAGGAGCTTCAGCAGTATTAAGACGAGGTCCGTAGCTACCATACTACTATCGTGGGTAGCTACGTTACCTATAGCAGCTGGGCTAGGGATAGTCATTTATTACCTACTAGCACCAACCCTAGGGGGTGCTGGATGAGCTTATGGACCTGGGTCTCACGTAGGAGGCGCGAGGACCTACTAAAGTTCTACGCAGAGCACGTAGACTACGTGGGGAAGGTCGTGGAGGAGTCTAAGAAGGTAGTAGATGAGCTAGTAGTTGGGAACGCTGAGCTAGTAGCCACCCACTGGAACTCAGTCTTCGAGCTGGAGAAGAGGGCTGACGAGGTGAAGAGGAGGATACTAGCTGAGCTAGCTAGCGAAGCCTTCCACCCGATAGATAGGGAGGAGATAGTTAGACTAGTCCTAACAACTGACGACGTAGCTGCCTATGCTAAGGCCTGGAGTAGGAGGGCTGTCCTATACCTACCTGAGAGGGTTCCGGAGGGTATAGGTAGGATACTCAAGGAGATGGCTTCTAAGGTAGTGGAGGCCGTTAAGTACATGAAGAAAGCAGCCGAGCACCTACCTAAGGACCCTAGGTCCGTCCTAGAGATCGCGAACTCTATCGAGAGCCTAGAGGAGGAGGTCGACGACCTTAGGCACGACGTCTTCAGGGAGATACTGAAGTTCTGTGAGAGGAGTAAGGTATCAAGATGCCTACTCCTAAAGGAGATAATGGACTCGATAGAGAACGCCGCCGACCGCTGCGAGGACGTAGCCGACGTACTTAGGGGTATAGCCCTACTCGGGATCTGATGGCCTCCTAAGCCACTCCGGCTCCCTCCGGGGCTCTACCTCAACCCCCAGCTCGTCGAGCTTCCTGTAGAGCTCGACCAGGGCCTCCTCATCGCTCCTAGCAGGTTTCGGTGGGTGCTTAAAGTAGAAGGCTGAGGCCCACCACGGTGACCCCCTAACACCCCTATCCCTAAGGGCTTTAGCTAACCTAACGACATCTACGAGGACTGCTGAGGCCATAGCTTTATCGTCCACTACTAGCTTAACGTCTAGCGTAACCGGTAGCCCCATGAACCCGGAGGCCTTGATGTATATGTACGATATCTTAGTGTTACCTAGGAATGGTACGTAGCCGCTAGGCCCTGCGTATATCCTCTCAGCGTACTCCTCAGGCTTAGGCTGGGTAGTCGCTACGGCCATGGTCTTACTGACCCTCTTACTGGAGAGCCTACCTACGTCGAGCATATTCTTAAAGTCCGTGTTCCCACCTACGTTTAGCTGGTAGCTCTCGACCACCTCCCCACCCCTCATAGATACTAAGCTAGCTAGAGCTCTGTGAACAGCTGTAGCCCCTAGCTGACCCTTTATATCGTCCCCCAGTACTAGAGCCCCCGACTCCTCGAAGAGCTTGGAGTAGGAGCTATCGCTAGCTATGAACTCCGGTATGCAGTTAACGAACGGTGTACCGGCTCTAGCAGCTACCTCAGCGTAGAACCTCGTAGCTAGCCTACTACCTACCGGTAGTAGGTTAACTAAGACATCGACCTCGTACTCGGAGAGCTCCCTAGCTAGCTCCTCTACTGTAGGCTCCTCAGCTTGAGCTGGCTCGAAGTCCTCGACCATGTGCTCAGCAACTCCGTCGAGTACCCTACCCATCCTAACTACCACACCGGTTACCCCGACGTCCACGAGCTTCGGAACCTGGTTAGGCTTCGCGAAGATAGCCTCCCCGAGGTCCCTCCCAACCTTATGCCTAGATACGTCCACGGCGTAGACTACCTCAATTTCCTTAACACCGTAGCCGCCTATCCTGCTATGGATTAGCCCCGAGCTGCTACCGGTCGTACTGTAGTACCTAATGCTCTGGACGAACATGGAGGCTATGTTTCCAACACCCACTAATCCGACCCTAACCCTACTGGATCCCATATACTTGCCCAAAAATATTTTTAGTCAGAGATATATAAGGACTCCGCCCCGCATGCTGGGGGCTGGAGGTGTCTAAAGCCTACAGGAGGCTGGTTAGGAAGCTAACTGTGGAGGTACTATGGCTTTACGTAGCTAAGGTCCTAGCCGACTCAGGACCTATGAGGGCCTACGACATTAGGAAGGCTATCGAGGAGAGGTTCGGCTTTAGGCCGAAAGCTATGACGGTCTACACTGTAGTCTACAGGATGGTCGGTGAGGGGCTCCTACAGCCGGTAAGAGTCGGTGATAGCACTGTCTACAGGCTAACAGAGCTCGGGCTTAGGGAGTTTGAGACCGCTCTGAAGTACCTGAGGAGGGTTTTACTAAGCCTTAGCCCCAGTGGTGGGGGTCCCTAGAGCTACGCGGGACCTCCCCCCGTAGCTCATACGCTTTTAACCTACCTAAGGGTATAGGTCTTGGTGTAGTAGATGCCCTCGGATGTAACCGCGCTAATAGCTCAGCTAAACTCTCTGAGTGAGTGGATAGAGATGCAGAAGGCCACCATAGAGATGTTCAAGGAGATAAACTCTACCATAGGTGAGGCAGATAGGTTAACCCTAGTGCTCCTGATTAGGAAGGCCTTCGACCACATAATGAAGACTGTCCGCGAGTTCGATAAGTGGCTGGAGAACCCGCTAGTCCTAAGCTACGTAGATAGGGAGATGCTTCAGGAGGTCTGGAACAGCGTCCTCAGGATACTGATGGAGCTCCTAGAGCTAGACGTAAAGCACACAGCTATGGTTAGGGATAACGCTATGAAGCTCCTCAAGGCCGGCAAGATACCACCTGTAATCCTCGAGCTTAAGAGGATAAGGACTGAAGGGGAGGGCGAGAGGGAGGCTGTTAGGAGGCTCTGAGGTGCTCTAGGCTATAGCCCCTCGGGCTTCTGTAAAGGTCTTTATACCTAGCTACCTATACCGAAGTATCTCCATAACCGGTAGCTGGTGCGGGCTACGCTGTACATTCTGTAACGGTAGGTACCTAAACTCAATGGACAGTGCCGTAGGCGCTGACGGTCTACTTAAGCTACTGGAGTACTACTACGAGCGCGGCTTCCGAGGCTTCCTAGTAAGCGGGGGTTTCAACGCGGACGGCTACCTACCTCTAGGCTCAGAGCACCTCAGCACCTTAAGGGAGTTTAAGAGGGGGAAGGAGGTCTTCCTATCGGTACACTTAGGGCTGATGCCGAGGGAGCTCCTTGATAGAGCTATGGAGGTCTTCGACTTGGTTGACTTCGAGGTACCGCCTAGCGATAGGTACGTTAAGGAGGGTAGGGGCCTTAGGAAGACCTGCGGTGACTACCTAAGCCTACTAAGCTACGTAGTCAACGAGTACGGTGAGGATAGGGTAGCACCCCACGTAGTTATCGGCAGTAGCCTATCTACAGCTGAGGAGGATCTAAACATAGTAGAGGAGGTCGGTAGGGTGACCTCTAGGCTAGTAGTTCTACTAGTAGCTATGGGTAGTACGCCCCCGGAGGTCAGTAAGTTAGTAGCCCCATTCAAGGTAGCTAGGAGGTACTTTAAGGAGGTAGCCCTAGGCTGTATGAGGCCTAGATCCCTAGGTAAGGTCTTTGAGGAGCTGGTCCTGGAGGGCTACGTAGATAGGGTCGTTAACCCGAGTCGAAGGCTTATGGAGGAGCTACCTGCGGAGCTCTACGGCTCCTGCTG
>CAYTXX010000075.1:0-5315 GCA_964442165.1 uncultured Desulfurococcaceae archaeon
CCCTTAAGTAGCTTGTATAGAGCTCTACACTCAGGTTTAGTTAGCATAGCCTTAGCTATGGAGTGCTTAACCGCGGAGACCTCGTCCTGGCTTAGGTTGAGGGCTGCGCCTAGGTTCTCCGCGTACTTCATTAGGACCTTAACGTAGTCGCTACTGCACCTCTCACCTACTACTACTTCGGTAGTACCTACCCTCACTAGCTCGTAGAGGTATACCGCAACTGCGTGGGATAGGTTAAGTACGTTGTAGTCAGAGGGGGTTACCAGGGTGGATATCAGGTCGCAGCTTGCTAGCTCAGCTCTAGTTAGCCCAACACTCTCGCGTCCGAAGACTAGGGCTACCTTAGACCCCCTCGGTATTAGTAGGGGGAGGGCCCAGGGGCTGACCGCCTGCCTTAGGTAGTCGTCGCTAGCTCCAGCTACCGATGTAGTGCATACGCTGTAGTCTACGTCCTTAAGGCACTCCTCTAAGCTCTCCGAAACCCTAACTGAGTCGACTAAGCTAGCACCACCGGCTGCGAAGCTCAGCACCTCGGGGTCCCTCAGGTCGAACTTAGGTCTTACTACGCAGATATCTCCTATACTGAAGTTCCTACATAGCCTAAGGATGTACCCGAAGTTAATCCTCCCCTCAGGTTCTACGAGGACTAGGCGGAGCTGCATAGCTAGGGATCACGCAGAACCTAGAACTCCCCGTAGAGCTTAGTGAGGTAGTCTAGGTAGGCAGCTACTTGGACGTTCCTAGGTGGGTGGACGAATAGGTAGTACCTCTCCACCCCCCTAATCTCGCTTACGATCCTCTCGACAAGTGCTTTAACCGGGTCGAAGCCCTTAACCCTATTCCTTATGTCGGCGAAGTCCTTGAAGGCCTCCACCTGCCTCTCGCTTAGGATACTCCACAGGGTCTTCTTACCTACACCTGGGAGTAGCTCCAGGGTGTGGAACTTTATCGTTAGCGGGGCCGCGGTGTTAAAGAACTTAACGAAGTACCTCTCCTTCTCAATTACCAGCTTCTGCACAGCCTCGGGTAGGTTTGACTTAGCTATAGCTGTTAGGTCTTCGTAGAGTATAGGCTCACCCCAGACAAACGATACCTTATCCCTAAGCTCCCTCCTAGAGAACCCTACGTAGACCCTCTCACTTATAGCTACCTCAACACCGGGCTTAGGGTGGAACTCTAGGAGGATGAAGTAATCGCAACCTACAGCCTGAGCTATAGGCCTCTCCCTATGGGATGGGTGGTGGGTATCTGCTGGGTTACCCCTAGGCATGAAGTCTAGTACTAACGCATACTCCTCCCTACCAACTAAGCGTCTCCAGTAGTCCCTATCCCTATAGCCCATAGTATCACTTAGAAACCTACTTGCAGTAGGTGGAGACCAGCTCTAGAACCTTAGACTGCACCTCCTCAGGTACTTCAGTTGGTTCGAAGTTCAGGAGGATCCTGAGCTCATCTAAGCTCTTAGGAGCTACGTCCACTACCATGGAGGCTGTTAGGCTACTTAGACCTAGCTCGAGGAGCTTGCTGTAGAGCTCCTCACCTTCATCGCACCTCACTAAGGCCATTGCTAGCTCCATGGTCCTCCTAGCTATACCCTTAACTGGTAGCCCCTTACTCTCAGACTCCCTAAGCCTCTTCAGAGCTATAGCTAGGGGGATGTCCCTAACCTCCAGAATCCTCATGAAGAGGCCCCCTAGCTCGCCTGGCTGATCTGAGCAGGCTTAAGGTGTTCTGGAACAGTTATTATGATCTTCCTCTTACTACCTAGGTATACCTCTACTAGGTAGGCCCTACCTCTCCTACCGATAACGGTACCCGTCATACCTATGTACCGCCTAAACGGGAGTGCCTCGTGTATAGCTGGGTTTGGGACTATGTGAACTCTATCGCCAACCTTATACTCTATCAGTACCTGGCTTAACCTGGGGATCGCTCCCCTCTCCCTAATACTCTTTCTGAGGAGCTTCCTCGTCCTATGCCTTAAGCCCTGGGACGCCTTTACCACTTCACACACCCAGCTACCTATCCCCTACGTTAGAACTTAAATACTCCTACCTACGCTTACGCCCCCTACGCCCACCTGGAGGTGCTAGGCTCATGAGGCTATCCTCGGAGAGGACCCTCTGCTTAATCCCCTCTACAGACTTAGCAAGCTCCTCTAGCTTCTCCTTAAGCTCGCTCCCCAGCTTCTCTAGGAACTCCCTACCGAGCGATGTAAGTCTAAGCTTCCTACTTGGGGATACCTCCAGGAGTCCTAGGTAGAGTAGGACCCTAACATCCTCCAGTACCTCCCTACTACTTACTGAGCTCCCAACTACCTGGAACTGGTAGCCGAGGTCCTTCCCAACCTCGGACTTAAGTATGTAGAGGGAGCTAATCAGCCCCCTCTCAGATACCTCACCGAGGTCCCTCACCACCTCCAGTAGGGATACCTTCCTCACGTCTTTCGATACTTCATCTAAGGTAACTACAGGTCTAGTTACTATCTTAACCTCCTTGGATACCGTCTTCTCGGCCTTCTGAGACACCTCAGAGCACCCTAAGAGTAGCTATAAGGAAGTTAAAAGCCTGTACTTCAGCTAAGGACCTGCGGTAGCTACCTACCAGCTACGGTTAGCTTAGGTATGTAGACAGCAGGTACCCTAAACCTACCGAAGGACTCTACAGCCGCTGTTAACCTCAGCTCGGGGGAGCCCATAGCCTCGTAGATGCTACCAGCTATAACCACACCCTTAACCGGGAACCTCTCCTCCCCTCCCTCTACATAAACCCCGTTCGTTACTGTAGCGTTCAGTAGCCCGCTTACAGGGTTGGAGAGCCACTCACCTATAGTTGAGTACACCACTATGCCCCTCCTCACATCCCTAACCATGGATTGGAGGTCTCCGCTACCGGGCTCCACTAGTATGTTCGTCATCCACGGAGTTGGCGGTGCGTAGGGGGTCTGCCTAGTAGCATTACCGGTAGACTCCCTCCTATCTACGTAGGCTGTGTAGGTATCGTAGAGGAACCCCCTCAGAACCCCCCTATCAAAGACTACCTTCCTAGCTGTTGGGACCCCCTCGTCGTCGAAGCCCCTAGTACCTGTAAGCTCCGGGTATGTACCGTCATCTACTAGGGTTAGGTTCTCGGATAACACCCTACTCCCTAACTTACCGGCTAGCGGGGACCTACCCTTCTGCACGGACTCAGCGCTTACCGCTGGTACAAGTAGGGACTGGATTACGCTAGCGAATACCCTAGGTACTAGAACGACCTCGTAGGTACCCGTATCGACCCTCCTAGCACCTAGGGTCTTAACCGATACCTCAACAGCCCTACCTACTAGCTCCTCAGGGTTAAGCCTGCTGAGGGTTGTAGATGAGTAGAAGTCGTAGTAGCCTGACTCCTCAGTTCCATCAACAGCCTTAACGCTTACGAACACCCCTAACTCAGTATGCTCATCAACTTGAGGGCCTCCGTAGCTACTAGCTATAGCTCTCTCAACGTACACGCTGTGGACGCTAGCTGAGCTAGTGTACGCCCTCCTATCTATTTCCTTAGCCCTACCCAGTAGGTACTTAACTACCTCTATGAAGTACCCTACGTCAGGGCTCCTCAGCTTTGCGTCTACAGCTCCCTCAATAGCTACCTTCCCGGTTTTCCTAGGTAGCGAGATCCAGTTCGGATCCTCCGGGAGGGTTCTAACAACCTTAGACGCAGCCTCAACTACGGAGTCCACGTCCTCAACTCTGGAGACCATACCCCCCTGGACTGTTACTCTCTTACCCAGTACTACCCTAATACCTACGTCTACCCTCTCCCCGCTCGTTACCCTCTCCAACCCCCTGATGGTACCAACTACGTCCGTAGTGAAGGACCTTACCGCGTAGACCTCGACCTCATCTAGCTCGTACCTACCAGCTACCCTTAGAGCTCTCTCAACTACCTCGTGTATCACCTTAACCACCCCCTACAACTATCCTCCTAGTCCTTATGTGCGGGCCTCCGTCCCCAACCCTGACGGTCTGACCTCCCTTACCGCAGCCACCGAAGACGCTGGTCGTTACCTTAAGGTCCCTAGCTACCGCGTCAACCTCCTTCAGAGTTTCCAGTATGTTTCCGCTTACTACCACACCCCTAACTAGCTCTGCAATCTCACCGTTCCTAACGATGTACGAAGGCCCTATACTGAAGGTGAACGTACCTACCGATGGGTTTACCTGACCGCCCATAGCTCCTCTACCCCTTAGGTAGATCCCGTAGCTCACCCCCTCGAAGAGCTCCTCAACCTGCCAGTCCCTAGGCTCTGCGTAGTAGTTGGTCTGCCTTACTAGGGTGTCGAATGAGACGTCCTGAGCTCTAGCATTACCTGTGGGGCCCATACCCAGCTCCTGAGCTGTATCCCGGCTGTTTAAGTAGCCCTTCAGGACCCCGTCCTCAACTACGACCGTACGCCCCTTCGGTACCCCCTCGTCGTCGTATGGTATTGGGTAGCCTCCCTCAACTAGCCCCGCATCTACTATGGTTACCAGCTCGCTAGCAACCCTCTCACCGACCTTACCGCGCAGTATCGACGCTCCCGCGACTACCCCATCACCCTCGCTAGCGTGGCCGAAGGCCTCGTGGAGCAGTAACCCTACGACCTCATTATCTACTACAGCTACGTACGTACCTGGAGTAGGGGTCTTAGCCTGGGAGGCCTTAATAGCTAGCTCGTCGACCTCCTCCGCGAACTTCAACCAGTCCCTTCTCTCGATGTGCTCGTAACCCCCTATGTAGGACTCCCTATCCCCTACCCTCTCTATGACGGCCCCGTACCTAGCTACAGCCATGTGAGCTAGACCTACACCTACTACGTCTACCTCTACCTCGGTACCCTCACTGGTTAGTACTATACGCCTATCCCTCTCGAGCCCCAGCCTCGTAACCGCGGACACTATACCGGCCCTCCTCATGCTCGCAGTGTTAACCTCCCTGACTAGGTCGACCTTTACCTGCGGGTCGACGGTGTGGGGGTCTACCTTAAACTCCACCCTGAAGGCGGCCTTGACAGGCTTAACCGGGGCGAAGGACTTCCTACCGTAGCTCCTGGCGACCCTAGCTAGGGATACCGCCCTATCGATAGCCCTCGATACGCTCTCCCTATCAGTAGAGGAGGTGTAGGCGTAGCCAGTACCACCGCCAACTACAGCTCTTATACCAACACCTCGCACGGTGCTTATGCTGTAGCTCCTTAGGACACCGCTATCGTAGACCACGAGCTCGTACACCCTCTCCTGGAGCCTTACAACAGCTCCCTCAGCACCTCTCCTCAACACCTCGTCTAGAACCTG
>CAYTXX010000076.1:0-5258 GCA_964442165.1 uncultured Desulfurococcaceae archaeon
GATTTAAGCTTTGGTTTGTGTACTGCTCCTACTTCTTAGATACAGCTTAGAGCACATGTCCTCACCAACTCCTCGGGTAGTAGGCCACCTAGGGTACAGCTGGTGCTCTACCCCAGCTACGTCGAGCACCTTACCAACTATGAAGTCAACTACGTCAGTTAAGGTCTCGGGCTTCGTGTAGAAGCCTACCGTAGCTGGGACAACGTAAACCCCAGCTCTAGCAGCTCTGTAGAGAACTCTAAGCTCTACCTCACCTAGGGGAGATTCTCGGGGTACTACGATAACCTTTTTACCAAGTCTCAGCGCGTTAAGGGCTACTCTAGCTACTAGGTTATCCGAGAAGCCGTAGGCTATGGATGCTATAGTCTTAATTGATGCAGGTACCACCGCTACCCAGTTAACAAGGGCTACGTAGCTAGAGCTAGATAGGGCGGAGTCAAGCTCGTCCTCTAGGTATACAGAGTCAGCACCAAGCTCCCTTAACTTAGAGAGGAGGAAGTCTCCCGAAACACACTCGCTCTCAGCTACCTTCATAGCCGATCTCGATACAACCACATCAACCCTAGCTCGGAGGTTCTTTAACACCTCAATTAACCTTAGAGCTAGCACCAGCCCGCTAGCTCCGGTAACTGCTACAACTACGTACAGCCTAACTACCCTGCGGCGTAGATCCGCAGAGGATTTAAGCAAGTGCGGGCTCCCTGAAGTACTAAGCCACCAGGATGGACACTACGGCAGCAACTACAGCACCTAGGACTAGGTAAGCATCAAGAGGACCTCTAAGCAGCGTAGGTCTAGGAGCCGGAGGGAGTCCGTGGAGGTAGAGAGCTTCAGCAACCTGCCTACTAGCTATTACAGCATCAACTACTAGGGGCTTTACTAAGGCTGAGACACGCCTACCACCTAACTTTAGCACAGCAGCTACCATAGCCTCTGAGAATGAGAGCAGAACTACCGGTAGCTGAGCTATAGCTACGGCGGCTACCTCAGATAGCCACCCCAGCCCTAGCCCCATCATTAAGTACCTAACTTCACCTACCGTTAGAACTTGGAAGAGCACTGAGAGAGCTAGCACTATAGACATAAGCCTCAGAGTCCACGAAATAGAGTAGAGAGGGTCCGGCGGACCTGTTCCTAGGGCTAAGGAGAGCGCTGATAGAGCTAGGGCTACACCTAGGAAGAGCATCACTAGCGAGAGCATCCTAAAGACCCTTCCAACCCCCGTTACATAGCCCAGTACTAGGAGCTCGTAAGCTATGAGTATTAGAGGTTGCGTAGGCCTAGCCTCAGCTCCGGGGATTAGGTAGGGGACTACAGCTGGGACTAGGAGTATCAGTGGAACTGCTATCTTAGATATTAGTCCCAGCCTCTCAGCTCTCTCTGAAGCTATGAAGAGGTAGGCTAGATCCCTAGTTCTCGACACCTAAACCCACCTCGATACCTAGAGCCTTACAGAGCCTGGCCGCCTCTAGAGCACTGCCATTCAGCAACCCCTCCAGCTTCTCTAGGGTACCCTCCACCAGCTTGAACACCCTTGCTGAGGGGGTGAGAGCTAGGGTTTCTACATTGCTAGTCGTGATTACATAGGTATTACCTAGCTTAGCTAGAGACTCAGCTACCTGCAGCCTCTCTAAGTACGTAAGTCCTGTAAACGGTTCATCGAGTAGTAGCACCACTGAGCTTTCCGAGGGTGCTGTAGCTACTGCAACAGCTAGCCTAACGGCCTGACCCCAGGATAGGTTAAACGGACTCTCCTCTAGGTCTACAGCTACACCTAGAGCTTTTAAGTAGCCTACGCCGCGTTCAACGCACTGCCTACCTAGCTTACGGGACCTACACGCAGCCTCGAACTCCTTCTCTATGGACTCCTCCGTAAAGAATAGGTAGATGTTCTGAGGTATGTATATAGCCCTAGAACCAAGCTCCAGCCTACCCCTACTGGGCTTAAGGTAGCCCGAAAGTATCTTGAGGAGGGTTGACTTACCGCTTCCGTTAGCTCCGTATATTACGGTAGTATCTCCCTCTCTAACCTCTAGGTTTAAGGACTTCAGGAGCCAGTCCTCCCGCTTATCGTACCTAAACCACAGGTCCTCAGCTAGGAGTAGAAGTCTTCCCGGAGGCTTAACTGCGGACCCTCCTTGAAGGGCCCTATCTAGCTTAAGAAACCTCTGAAGCTTCTTCAGGTAGTCGTGCTCCACTTCATGTAGAACTCCCTTTCTAAGTATGTAAACGGAGTCCGCTAGGTGAAGTAGCCTTAGGAACCTGTGCTCAAAGATAAGTACAGCTTTCCCTAAGGACTTAGCTACGTATACAGCTTCAACGACGTCGGCTACCCCCTCGTCATCTAACCACATTAAAGGCTCGTCCAGTACTATCACCTTAGGGTCCCAGAGGAGGGCCTTTGCTACCGCAACCCTACGTAGCTGACCTCCGGAGAGCTCGAAGAACCTCCTACCCAGGAGTCCCTCCAGCTTAAGAGCTGTAGTAATCCTAGTGAAGACCCTGTACCCCAGCTCCTCGCCGTAGAGTTGCGCAGCTGCACTTAGTAGGTCGCGCCCTACTAGGTGCTCTATAAAGTGGGTGTAAGGGTTCTGGTTAACTACCTGAATCGACCTCCTAATACCATCTATGTCTAGGTCCTCTAGGGGGGTTTCCCCAAGTAGTACCGTACCCCGGATATCGCCACCGTAGATCCACCTACCAACACCTGTAATAGCTCTAAGAAGGGTTGTCTTACCGGAGCCGCTAGCTCCTAGAACTAGGGCTACCTCCCCAGGATATAGTCTGAGGCTTACACCCCTTAAAACCCACTCGGAGCTCTTCGAGTACCTAAACCAGAGGTCTTTAACCTCTAGGGAAGGGGGCTTTGTAGAGGAAAGGGAGAATTTAGATGAGCTACCCACTACACCCCTACCTCCGGTCTACCTTGGGATAACCTTCCTCAGCACCTTAAATGCTGCGAGAGCTAGAGGGGCTACGTATAGGGCGACTATGGCGTTAAAGATGGCTATCCACGGTAAGTATGCTAAGGTCATAGCGTACGCCTTCTCGTAGGTCTTAGCCCACCCAGCCATAAGTATCCAGTGGGGGGCTATGAGATAGTTAGCTAGGGTCATAACGGCTACTCTACTAACCACTGCTGAACACGCTGAAGCTACGTAGCTGGTTAGACCCTCACCACCTAACCTCCTGTAGGCTAGTGCGAGCGGGATGAACGTCGAGAGCTCAGCTAAAACCTTCATACCAGCACCTACGATATCAGCACCTAGAGCCTGTACAGCTAGGAATAGTATTGGTGCTGTAGCTACCGATAGAGGTACTGAGTGGAGAGCTAGTACGGCCAGTGGTATGCCTACCCCATCGAACTTAAGGAAGGGAGCTGGTGGGAACGGCATCCTAGGTATATGTAGAACTATAGCTAGTGAGACCAAAACCCCTGCTAGTGCTACTCTCGAGTAGAACTGTGCTACTCTAGCTACCTGCCCTATAGTACCGCCTCCAGCTGCGGACCCCCTACCGTAGCTCAAGCGCTATCACCGCGTAGTGTAGTCGGTACATCCTATAAGCCTAGGTACGTTAGACTCACGCGGCTCTCCGGGAGCTTATAAACATCTCTACTACGGAACTACCGCACCCCAGGGGCTATGCTATTTTTGCTCGCTCTACGTTAACACAATGCGGGGTACGAGGTGAGGGTAGTAGCTTCAGCTCCCGGTAAGGTCACTTTATTCGGAGAACACGCGGTCGTCTACGGTCAGCCAGCTATAGTTACCTCCATAAGTAGGAGGGTCTACGTATACGCTGAGGCTAGGTCTGATGGAGTAATAAAGATCGAGGCTAAGGACCTAAGGGTCCCCGGGGTTATAGTTACCTACAAGGAGGGTGAGGTCACCGTTGAAACGGAGTACGGGCTTGTACTACCAGCTATCTCGTACCTCAATAAGGCTATCGAAATAACCTCCTCATACCTCGGTAGTAGGCACGGTGTTAACCTGGTCGTCCGGTCTGAGATGCCTGTTGGCGCTGGCCTAGGTACCTCAGCAGCTGTAGCTGTAGCTACGGTAGCTGCGTACGCGTACAGCGGGGGTTACGAGCTCTCTAAGGAGGAGATAGCTAGGCTAGGCTGGGAGGTAGAGAAGGCGGTCCAGGGGGTTGCGTCCCCTATGGATACCTCCATAGCTACGTTCGGCGGGTTTATGAAGGTTAAGTTCAGCGGTGGGGAAGTTGAGAGGGGCTTCCTGGAGGTTGAGGTGGATCTACCCATAATTATAGCCTATGTAGAGAGGGAAGCTAGGACTAGAGACATGGTGCTAGCCGTTAGGGAAAAGGTAACTAAGTGTCCCGAGATCTACGGGAGGATCGTGGAGATAATAGGTGAGGTAACTTCTAGAGCTGAGATAGCTCTGAGGAAGGGGGATCTCCACGAGGTTGGGCAGCTCATGAACGTTAATCACGGTCTTCTAGATGCTCTAGGGGTGTCTACTAGGAGGTTGAACGAGGTAGTCTATGCGGCTAGGAGCTCAGGTGCTCTAGGGGCTAAACTTACTGGAGCTGGCGGAGGTGGATGTGCTATAGCTCTTACTAAGCCAGAGAGCATGGATGCTGTTGAAACTGTCGTTAAGTTCTTAAGCGACTTCACTATGAGGACCTCCCTAGGTGTTGAGGGAGTTAGGGTAGAAGTACTAGAAAAAAGGTAAGACTTAAGCTGAGGACCTATCTGCGTAGCTCTTGGTGTACCTAGCTGGCTTAAGCTCCCTTAATACGTACTCGTACGCTTCTTCAGGGGTGCTCCTATCACCGCACGTGTAGATGTCCAGTAACGCGTAGGAGAGGCCTCTGAAGACGTGTATAGCTAGGTGGGACTCCTCAACTAGGACTACAGCCCCGTATACCGTACCCCCATCGTAGACCATGGAGTCAACTATGTGCATGTTAGCTACCTCAGCAGCTCTAAGGAGGAGCTCCCTTAGCTTACTAGGCTGGGTATCGCTAATACCGTACAGCTCCCCGAACACGTGCTTACCTACTACTCTATCTCCCCCCATCTCCTCCAGTTTACCTCAGGTGGAAGCTGTACGTAAGTTCCTTAAGAGCCTGTATAGCGTTTTAAGATGTTAAAACTTAAGGAGCCCCCCTGAGCCCAGCTACTTTCAGCACCATATTAAGCCTGAGGTTCCTACTCAGCTGAGTACTCAACTACTTTAGCGCGACTGTTTGACCCTTGAGTACTTGGGTTACTTTGGAAACTGAAGTATACC
>CAYTXX010000077.1:0-5174 GCA_964442165.1 uncultured Desulfurococcaceae archaeon
GTTACCACCTTCAGTAGAGGGGTGGGTGGGCTATGTGGGAAGGGGTGGTAGGTCTCCCGGTAAAAAGTCTTCAGACTTAGATAGACATCCCGAGGAGCTTAGGTAGCCACAGCGATATCTCGGGTACGTAGACTACGGCGATGTAGAGTAGTACGTAGAGGGCTATGAAGTACCTCATGCCCTTGAGTATCTCCTCTATCCTGATCTTCAGAGAATCTGAGACTACGAAGACCCCGGCACCGACCGGTGGGGTAGCTGTCCCCAGTAGTACTCCGAAGAGGAAGAGGGCGTTGATGTGGTAGGGGCTTATACCGTAGGGGGTGAAGGCGCTTATCACTACCGAGCCCCAGGCTACTGCTAGGACTATCACGTCGAAGAACATACCTAGTATCGCTAGTATTATAGCTAGCACCGTTAGGGAGATGTAGGGGCTGAACTGCCTGGATATACTGACGAAGAACTGGAGTAGGGAGTTGTTGATACCGGTTAGGGACCAGGTGTAGTTCAGTATGTAGGAGGTAGCTATCATCAGCATGACCACCGCAGTAGACCTCCCAGAATCAACCACTATGTCTAGGACTAGCCTAGGCCTCAGCCTCCTGTATAGTAGTGCCACCAGGAAAGCACCTAGAGCTCCTAAGGCCCCCGCCTCCGTAACTGAGAACACTCCGAGGTATATACCCGTAAGTACGGCTAGAGGTACCGCGAGTAGGGGTATGGCCCTAGCTACTCTAGTAGCTACCTCCCGCCTAGTGTACCTCCTCTCGATACCCCCGTATCCCTTAATGTAGGATGTTACCAGGATCAGTAGCACTAGGCACGCTAGGACAGCTATACCTAGGGCAGCTCCAACAATGAACATGGTGAGTACGGAGGTACCTGTAGATGTAGCTATAACTATAGCTGGGATGCTTGGCGGTATGAAGGCCCCTAGGGGGGCTGAGGACGTTAGTACAGCTGCGGTATACTCCCTAGGGTACCTCCTACGCTCCATCTCCGGGCCCATGATCTTGGAGAAGGCGGCTGCAGTAGCTGCTACAGCCCCAGTTAGTAACCCGAAGAACGCGCAGCCTACGGCAGTTACTACCCCAAGCCCTCCCCTAACCCTACCGATGAGGGGCTCTAGAGCGTCTACTATCACAGTAGTTAGCCCTGTCTTCTCGAACACCGTCCCCATTAGTATGAAGAGGAAGACCCCTAGCAAGGGGAAAGACTGTAGGGGTATCATCATAGCCGTAACGGCTGCTGTAAGGCTCTTACCGTAGAGTACTAGGAATAGCACGCTGGTTATACCTATGGAAAATGTTACCGGCACCCCTAGGAGTATTAGCAGTAGCAGTATTGCTATGAAGATTATGGCCACCGCCCACGTAGGTAGGGAGGCTAGTATGAGGGCTAGCTGCTCGAGCACCACGCTGACCACCTACCTCAGGAACAGCCTAATTAACTTCACCAAGTAGCGTACGGCCATTAAGGTGAAGCCAGCTATCATAGCTCCGTAGAAGTAGGCCATGGGTAGCCTCATGGTCGCCGTCCTCTGGAGTAGGAATATCCTCGAGTACTGGAGGGCGTAGTAGATTATGATCGCTATATAGGCTAGGCAAACCAAGTACAGAGCTGCTGTGTACTTAGCTCCAAACCTACCTCTGACCAGCGTAACGTTTGGGTGGTCTCCACCGCGTAGTACGTAGCTGCTACCTAGGAACACCAACCACGTATACATTAACCACGAGAGCTCCGCCTCCTCCGGGAAGGACCCGTGCAGGAAGTACCTAACTACGGCTCCGTAAAATAGCGTAGCAACGATTACGATACCTGTCACCAGCAGTACTGATACCTCAACAGCTGAGAGAGCTCTATCGACTGTGGAGAGGATCTTGGAGACCGTGCTACCAGCTCTTAACCTCTCGGACATCTCTAGCACCCCGCGAAGTATACAGGAGAAGCTAAAGTAGGTTAAGTAAAAAGCTGCTAACCTACGGAAGCTCTGTAGTTCTTGAGCCACTCTAGAGCTCCGGAGGGTATCTTATCCAGGTTCTTGTTTATGAACTCCCTCTCGAGGAGGTCGAAGATCGGCTTAGTGTCCACGTATATTATCCTAGCACCGCGCTCGATCAGGTACTGTATGCCGACGACTTGCTCGATGAAGAGGCCCCAAGCGTTCTTCTCCTTGGAGGTCTCTCTGGCGGTCTCGATTATTATCTGCCTTATGTCCGCTGGTAGGCTGTCCAGCACCTGTTTACTAGCAACTACGAAGTGCCAGGCGTAGGCCCACGGTATTATAGCTATGTTGGGAGCTACCTCGTAGAACCTCATAGCTATTATAGCGGCTACCTCGTTCTCCATAGAGTCTATAGCCTTAGTCTGCAGTAGGGTGTAGCACTCCGCGTAGGGTAGGGTCTGCGGGTTCGCACCTAGGACCTTCGCAGCCTCGACGAAGACTGGGGAAGCCATCACACGTAGCTTAAGGCCCTTGAAGCTCTCGAGGGAGGTTATCGGCTTCTCCGGTATCGAGAGGAAGTACCTAGCCCCTCCAACGGTTATACCGAGTATGGTCCACCCGAACGGCTGGAGGACCTCGTTGCTGTATTTCAGTAGCCAGTCCGACTCTGCAAAGGCCTGAGCTTCCTCAGTACTCCTGAAGAGCCCTGGGAAGCTTAGGAAGTTCAGCTTATCGGTGTAGACAGCAAATCGTGATACCTCTATCGTAGCCATGAAGAGCTGGCCGGTAGCCATTAGCTCTAGGTACTGGGCCTGATCGCCCAGCTCAGCACCTGGGTGTAGGATTATCTTAACGCGGCCACCGGTCCTAGCCTCGACCTTCTCCTTGAACCTGTAGAAGAAGTAGGTGTGGGTATCGTACTCGCTGGGGGCTGTGATCCACGCAACGTGTAACTCATACTGAGGGGTAACCGCAGCGGGCTGAGTTACGGTAACGGTCCTCGGTACGGTAGTTGCTACGGTAACGGTCTGAACGCCTCCAGTAGCTACCGTAGTGGCAACAGTCATCGTAACGGTGGTTACAGGAGCAGCTGAGGATCCTGCGAAGTACCCTACAACACCGGCTACTACCGCTAGTACGATAGCTATAGCAATTGGTGTAGCTGACTTACCTGCTTGGCTCACTACGTAACCACCGCGTAGCCCTAGCTAGTGCGGGTTATATAGATGAGATAGAACATGTTCCACATACAGCTTTTAGACTGGGATAGTGAAGGGTACTCGATTAGGTGTGTGGGGTGGGATAGCTGAGGTTACTAGTAACAGGTGGAGGAGGGTTCATAGGTAGGTTCGTAGTCGCCGACCTCGTTAAGAGGGGGCATGAGGTTGTAGTAGTCGATAAGGTGCCGTCACCCTTCTTTGAGTACCCGCGTATAGCCTACTACGCTGCCGATATCACTAACGTCCACCAGATGAACTCTATCCTAGCTAAGCACAGGCCAGACGCGGTAGTGCACCTAGCTGCGCTACTTGCAGATGCCTGCGAGCAGGACCCCATCTCAGCAACTAAGGTTAACATAGTCGCTACCCAGGACCTCATAGAGCTCAGCATAACCCACGGAGTTAGGAGGTTTATCTTCATGAGTTCAGCATCGGTATACCACCCCCAGACGCCGGAGCCCGTAAGGGAGGAGGACGCGGGTAAGCCCGTCTCCTACTACGGCGTCACCAAGTACACAGGAGAGCTGGTAGGCCTCTGGTACTGGAGTAAGGGGTTGATAGACTTCAGGGCTCTCAGACCTACCGTAGTCTTCGGCCCAGGTAGGTTTAAGGGTCCCTCAGCTGAGTACTCAAGCCTACTAGTTGAGGCAGCGCTACGCGGTGAGAAGGCTATCATAAAGAACCCGGAGGACAGGGTTAACTACATATACGTAAGAGATGTATCGAGCGCTCTGATAGCACTAGTAGAAGCTGAGAGTGTTAGCTACAGGGCCTACAACGCTGCTGGATTCGTATGCAGTGTGAAGGAGTTCGCAGAGCTCATCAGGAAGTACGTACCTAGCTTCCAGTACGAGATTAAACCGGCTGAGGCAGTTAGGTATGCTGCTGTAATAGACGATAGTAGGCTTAGGCAGGAGTTCGGGTGGAGACCCCTCTACACCTACGAGAAGGCTATCGAGGACTACATCGAGACCGCTAGAAGGGGGGTGGAGCTCTTCAGGATATAGATATACTAGGGGTGGTAGGGTTGGCCCTAACCCTAGGTGGTAGGGTAGCTCTCGTTACAGGTGGGAGTAGGGGTATAGGTAGGGAGATAGTACTAAGGCTAGCCGACCACGGGGCCCACGTAGCTATTGTAGATATAGGTAGAGAGGCCCTTACCGAGGTAGTTAAGGAGGTTGAGAGCCGCGGTGTTAGGTCTCTAGGGCTGGTGGCTGACGTAACTAAGGGAGCTGAGGTCGAGGACGCAGTGAGTAGGGTAGTTGAGAGCTTCGGTAGGGTAGACATACTGGTAAACAACGTCGGTGCGTACCCTAGGAAGCCCTTCCTTGAGATGAGGGACGAGGACTGGCTCAGGATGATCGACCTAAACCTGAACAGCGTGTTCTACGTAACTAGGGCTGTAACTCCGCACATGGTTAAGCAGAGGTACGGCAGGATAGTTAACATATCGTCGATTACAGGGCTGTACCACGGGGTTCCAGGTCTAGTACACTACGGTGCAGCTAAGGCGGGTATCGTAGGGCTAACGAGGTGCTTAGCCGCGGAGCTAGCTCCGTACAACATAACCGTTAACGCCATAGCTCCGGGACCTATCCTAACACCCGGGGTTCTATCGATATGGTCCCCGGAGGATATAAGGCTCCAGGAACTGGTAAACCCCATTAAGAGGTTCGGCCTACCGAAGGACGTAGCTAACCTAGTAGTCTTCCTAGCGAGCGACTACGCAGAGTTCATAACGGGGCAGCTATTCGTAGTTGATGGGGGGTTAACGTTCGTAAACCCGAGGCTCGTAGTTAAGGAGGCCCTAGCCCTTAAGGAGAGGGGTCAGCTTTAGAAAGTCTGCATGAGTAAGCACCTTTTACTTAATCCATAGTTCTCGAGTAGCGTAGTCTGGCTTCAGTCGGAGGACTTTACGAGCCTAGTTATGAAGAAGCCGTCGCTTAAGTGGGTGTGCGGGAACATCCTGCAGACGGAGCTGGATACTGGGTACCCCGGGTAGCCCGTGGAGC
>CAYTXX010000078.1:0-5172 GCA_964442165.1 uncultured Desulfurococcaceae archaeon
GGGTAGCCGTGTGTATGCAGTTAAACGTGTGACCTAGGATAGGGCTCTCACGCTGTAATGTCCCGCGGGAGGAGGTTAGTTAAGACCTCCGGGATCCTGGGTTTATAAGGCTCTAAGCCCCTTCTTCAGTGAAGTGATGAGTGGGGTCCTACCGGCGCTTCTGATCGGTGACGTGGGGCCAAAGCTCTGATAAGGCTACCGCTTCGACTTAGCCGCCGGGTCTGTACTCAGTGCAGTTGAGCTCGATAAGCTTTCTAAGAGCTATAGGCGCTCCTACATCTACGTAGGGTACCTCGGTAGCTGTCTCCAACAGTACCTCGAGACACGTTGAGAGAGCTCTAACCCTAGGGTCTGAGGTTAGGGCTAGCCCTAGGTACTTCTCAAGGTAATAAGCTGGAGCTAGGAGCTTAAGTACCTCTAGATAGCTACCCACACTACTCAGCTGCCTCAGGCAGTATCTAGCGTAGTTTAAGAGCTCACGTGTTAACCCTCTAGACTCTAGAAGTTTGAAAACCTGAAGGTCCTTTAGCACCGTTGAGACCGCATGTAGGTGCTCAAGGTACCTCTGGGAGCCGAGGGTACCGACTAGCTGTGGGTCTAGTACTACCCTATAGTACTCCCGCTTACCGTGAAGCTTTGCGTGAGCTACTTCGTGAGCTAAGAGGGTCTCCAGCTCCTCCCTACTTAGCGACCTACAGGTACTGTAGACTACGTGGACCCTCGGGTAGTTGAACCAAGCATCGTGGAGTACTGGGTATAGTGCGACTACGCTTGAACCAGCTAGCTCAGCATCCGCAGTAAGTACCTCTAGAGCCCTACCCTCATCCGGGTACACTAGGACCTCTAAGAAGTCTACCTCCAGTACCCTAGAGTAGCTCGATACTAGCTCTACAACTAGGTCGGTAAAGCTCTGTGGAACCTCCCCCACTGTTACCAGCCTAACTACCGCTAAAGTAGCCCTAGTAACCTGCTTAGCTAAGGCTTAAGAGCCGGGATCCTGGGACCTCTTAAGTAGTTTAGCTAGGTAGCTAAGCCTTAGGTCCTCCCCTATAAGCTTTGGGAGGTCCTCGTAGCAGTTCCCGCATACCCTAATACCGGGCTGGAGCTCTACGGAGCACTGCCTACATATAAGCCTCCCACATACAGCGCAGGAATCGACAGCTAGCCTAGTACCGCATACGGTACACATAGTCTCGGAGCATATGGCGCAGATACCTCTAGCTGGGTCGTAGTGCTCCCCGCATACCTCCCTACCGCAGATCCTACACACGTACCTAGCCTCACGCCTACGGCAGACCTCGCAAAGGACCATACCGCTTTTAACCTCTGAAAAGTACTCCATAGCGGGATGACCTAACGACACTCTCTGAGCTGTGATGTAGGTGGAGCGACTGGGACCTCAACTCTCCTTACGGTACTGCAAAGATCCTTAGCCGGGTTACCCTCCTGGGCTCTCCCCGAGTACACCTCGATATGTATAGCTAGGTTCCTAGTTAGAACGCACCTGGAGACAGCTACCCACTCTAAGGCCTTAGAGGACCCCACGAAGATAACTACATCCCTTACACCACTCTTCAGGAGCTCGAGGTAAGCTCTGTAGACCTCCTCACATAGGTACTCGAGGTACTCACCTCTAACTTCAGGGACCTCTATACAGCCGCGCATTAAGCCCTCCAGATAATTAAGCCCTGTAGTTAAATTAAAGAGTGGGGGTTTGGATCTAGGTACTACTTAAGTAGCTTCTCCTCGTGCTCCTTAATGAACTCTATACTCCTCTTAGTATCTATAAACAGAGCGCTAGCCTCCTTAACATCCTCAGCTCTAACCTCCTCCCTACCCTTCTTAGAGGCTATTACGCTTGCCGGTCTAAGTAGCTGTATAGAGTACCTAAGACTGTACTTAACTCCTAGGTCAGCTAGTAGCTCTAGAGCGTCAGGGGCTAGCTCTACCTCCTCTTCCTCGGCTCTAACCCTTATTATCTCCCTTATTTCGTCCCTGGTGTACGGTCTTACCGGTATTATGAGTAGCCTATCGAGTATGTCGAGGGGTATACCGTGCGGTGACTCTATATCAGTTCCGTATACCTTAGTCATCCCCCTGTTGGTAGCCATTATGATTATGGGGGCGAACTCGCTCTCCAGTACCTTAGATAGGAAGGCGAAGGACTCTAGGTCTAGGAGGTGGGCATCATCTATGAAGAGTACCCCCGGTACTAGCTCAGCCCTACCTTCGTCTATGAGCTTCTTAACCTGGGAGTTAACAGCCTTCCTAACCTCCTCGTCCACCTCCCTCTCCAGCTCAACCCCTAGGAACCCTATGATGGACAGCCTCTGCGATGCTAGGGCTAGGTCTAGGTCATTGAACGTTAGTACCCTAGTTATCTCCTTCTCCTTCTTAACCGGGCCCTTAGGTAGTTCCTCGGAGACCTCCCAGATGTCTACATCGTAGTACTTAGCCTTCTCAACACCCTTAACTCTCCCAACCTTATGCACTAACCCCGTCTCAGCGTCTATCCATATTAGGTCCCCTCTCTTAATACCTAGCTTAAGTAGCTGGGATACTATCTCCTCCCCTACAGTTAGGGTAAGGCTATCGTCCTTAGTTGCTAGTGTTAACCTAGCCTCCTTAGGTACCCTTAGGTAAGGGTTAAACGGGTGCCTACCGTACGCTATCTTAAGCTCCTTAACAGCCCCCTCGTAGACCCGCCTAACCTCCTTGATCCTAATCCCCATAGCCTTCCTAACAGCCCTCATGAGAACCTCGGTCTTCTTAGCCTCGAGGGAGTACACCTCAGATGCGTGTAGAGCTACGAACGGGGTATCTTCACCAAGCTCCCTAGCTATAGCATACGCTAGAGCTGTCTTACCGGTTCCCGGAGGTCCTACCAGTAGGACCCCCTTACCCTGCATCTTACCCTGGCGGACTAGCTCAACAACTACAGCAGCGCTCTTCCTAGCCTCAATCTGCCCGACAAACCCGTCAGCTACGGGTAGAGGTCTTCCCTGCTCATCCAGACCCAGACCTCTTATGTGGCTATGTAGAGTTACCTCAACAGCTCTCCTAGCTGACCCTACCTCACGTATCTGAGAGCCCATTCTCCACCTCCAATAAGAGGAGATCGTTAATACCTACCTTATAAGCATCTCCCGGCTAGCTACAGGATACCCCGCTGATACCCTTCTGCCCCGGGAGCTTCCGAGGTAGCCTAGGTGGTCCTAAGGTAGTTTAAGGTAGGTCTCCTACTTAGGTAGTAGGGAGTTGCCTGAGGTACCTGCGGGTAGCTCTCTATATCCTTCTTAACCATCTCTATGAGCTCCTCCACGGTCATGGCCCTCTGGACTCCTCGCTCCCTTATACGTACATTGACTGTCCTAGTAGCCTGCTCTCTCTCACCAACTATAGCGCAGTAAGGTACCCACTCCATCCCAGCTTCCCTGATCTTCTTAGCCAAGCTTAGGTCACGGTCGTCGAGGTCCACCCTAATACCGACACTCGCTAGTACCCTCAAGACCTCGGCTGCGTAGTCTAGGAACTTAGATGAGACAGGTACTACCCTAACCTGTACCGGGGCTAGCCACGTAGGTATGCAGGGTGGTAATCCAGACCTCTTCCTAAGTACAGCTGTGTCCATTACTACGTAGATGTACCTCTCTACCGAGCCTATTATAGCCGTATGTATTATCACGGGATAGCCCTCACTACCGTCCTCCTTAACGTACCTTATGCCGAACCTCCTCGCGTTACCTACGTCGATCTGGAAGGTAGCTATCTCAGCTGGCTTACCTAGGGAGTCTATTATTACGTACTCTACGTTAAGTACCCAGTAGTAGATACCAGCTGGTAGTACGGATACTAGGGCTGCCCTACCGTCACCCCTTACGAACTCGACCAAGTCCCCGTAGTTGTTCTCGAAGAAGTCCTCGGTAACGTTGTAGAGGGCTACGTACCTCCTACCCAGCTTAGCTATCTCCTCGTGGATCCTCCTCTGGATCAGCTTGCAGATCCCAACGGCTTCCCGAAGGTCCCTAGTGAATACGTGTAGGTCGGGCATTAGGAACTTCCTAAGCCTAAAGCATATCTGGAGCTCACCAGGCTGTTCGTACCTATAGCTATCAGCTACCTCGAAGACCCCGAAGGGTAGGTCCTTGTAGCTTATGATCCAGTCCTTAACCATCGCGAACTGCTGGTGGCAAGCAGCGTACCTAAGGACGTGCAGCCCCCTATCGGTCTCAACCTCGTAAAGCCTATCGCCGAAGAGCTCCGCGTGCTCAGCTACGGGCTTGAACTTCAGGTTAAACATGTTCGTACCCCTAACCCTGAAGAGCGGTATCCCCAGGGACCTAGCAACCTCCCACGCGTAGTTCGAGACCGCCTCAACCATGACCGCAGCGTGGGGTCCGTACCTCATGTGCCCTGCGTCGGACATAGGCTCCCACTCGAAGCCGAACTTATTGCAGGCGTAGGTAACCTCCGGCTCCCCACCTGGTAGCTCTACCCTGAGGACCTCCTTAGATATCAGTACCTTAAGCTCCTCGTCATCCCCTACCTCCATGTACTTAGCGGGGTCCACGGCCTCACCTGTTGGGAGCACGACTACGTACCTCCTCTCAATGGTCCTAGCCCTCCTTAACCCCTCAGCTCTAAACTCCCTGGAGAGCTCCGAGAGCGGGTGACCGTAGCACTCGAGCTTAAACTCCTTGTACCAGCCGAAGGGCGCTCTATGTACGCGGATCCCCATTTCCGAGAGGGCTCTCTCCAAGCTCTTCAGTACTTCTATAGCCTCATCAGCTCCAGCTAAGTCTCTCGATAGGTGTGCATAGGGGTAGAGTACAACCCCATCAGCTCTAACTGTAGAAACCACCCTAGCTATGTCCTCAGCAACCACTCTAAGAAGCTCACTCCCACCAGCTCTATCCCCCTTCTCTACACTTACAAAGACTACGAGAAAGTTGGAGAAACTACCGGAAGCGCTCTCCTGGTCCAGCTCCTCAGCACCTTCTAAAGCTTTCTCTAAAGCCCGGTACTCAAAGGTTCTAGAGTGCACTAGTAGGATCCTCATCCACGCCCCCAAGCTTCTACGTAGACCTAGAAATAAGTCTCTGGCAGCCGCCTACTGTTAATGTTGGGGTCTTACCCACTGAAAGCCCCGTCCTTTAGGGTGGGGATGGGGAT
>CAYTXX010000079.1:0-5104 GCA_964442165.1 uncultured Desulfurococcaceae archaeon
CTCTTCGGCTCCTACGCTAGGGGGGACTACACCAGGGAGAGCGACATAGACCTGCTCGTAGTCCTGGAGGACTTCGAGGACAGGCTCGAGGTGCACAGGCTCCTCGATAGGGTTGAGGAGCTCTCCAAGCCATGCCTAGAGGGGTTGAGGTCCCTGGGCTACTCGGCTACCCTCTCCCCGGTGGTCCTCAGCAGGTCCCAGGCGTCTGTCGCTAGGCCTCTCTACCTAGACCTGGTATTCGACTATGAGGTCCTCTACGATAGGGAGGGCTTCATCAGGTCCGTGCTGGAGAAGCTGAGGGCTAAGCTAGACGAGTACGGAGCTGAGAGGAGGTTCATAGGTAGGAGGTGGGTGGTGGTACTCAAGAGGGACTTCAAGTTCGGTGAGGTGGTGGAGCTGTGAACACCCTCGAGATGGCCCTGGCCTACGTTAGGGAGGCGGAGAGGAGGGTCAGGACTGCCGAAGGAGCGCTCAGGGAGGGGGCCTTGGCCTACTGCATTAGGCAGTCCCAGGAGGCCGTGGAGCTGATGCTTAAGGCAGCCCTGCGCCTGGTCGGCGTCGAGCCGCCTAAGTGGCACGACGTCGGCCCGGTACTCGTCGAGCTCTCGGATAGGTTCCCGCAGTGGTTTAGGGAGAGGATACCGGAGCTAGCCGCGATCTCGAGGTGGCTTAGGAGGGAGAGGGAGCCCTCCATGTACGGAGACGAGGAGCTAGGCCTACCGCCTACGAGGCTCTACACCGAGCCCTACGCTAGAAAGGCCCTGGAGGGGGCTAAGATGGTTTACGAGCAGGTTAAAAGGCTTATCGAGGAGGTCTCGAGGGCTAGGGAGGGCTAGTGCCTCTAGAATACCTCGGGAGTTCTCCACTCTCCCCAGACCTCCCTGAGGACCCCGCTTATCTCGCCCACGGTGGCGCCTACCTTAACGGCCTCGTATATAGGTGCGAAGATGTTGACGTCCTCCTTTTCGGCGGCCCTCCTCACCTTATCTAGGGCGTCCCTCACCTTGATCTGGTCCCTACTCTCCCTAAGCTTCCTCAGCCTACTGACTACCCTCTCCCTAGCTGCTGGGTCTACCTTAAGTATCTTAACCTTAGGTACCTCAGGCTCTACGAACGTATTTACACCGACTATCGGTACCTCCCCCCTCTCCACCTTAAGCTGCCACTCGTACGCTGCCCTAGCTATCTCCCTCTGCGGATACCCTAGCTTTACAGCTTTAAGCATACCGCCCATACGCTCTATCTCATCTATGTACTTCCACGCCCTCTCCTCGATCTGGTCCGTTAGCCACTCAATGTAGTAGGCACCGCCGAGCGGGTCTACGGCATCTACGACGCCGGACTCGTAGAGTATTACCTGCTGGACCCTCACCGATAGCTTAACGGACTCCTCAGTCGGTAGGCAGAGGGCCTCGTCGTAGGAGTTTACGTGGAGGGACTGGGTACCCCCCAGTACGGCTGCCAGGGCTTGGATGGTAGTCCTTATTATGTTTACCATGGGCTGCTGAGCTGTTAGTAGGACCCCGGCTGTCTGCGTGTGGAACCTCAGCATCATGGACCTCGGGTCCTTAGCCCCGAACATGTCCCTCATTATCCTGGCCCACATCCTCCTAGCTGCCCTGAACTTCGCTACCTGCTCGAAGAGGTTGGTCCTAGCTGCGAAGAAGAACGATAGCCTCGGCGCGAAGGTATCTACCGGTACCTTACCCCTCTCCATAACCCACCTAACGTACTCTATAGCGTCAGCTAGGGTGAATGCTACCTCCATAGCCGGGGTAGCGCCGGCCTCCTCCATGTGGTAGCCGCTTATGCTTATAGAGTTCCACTTAGGCATCTCCTTAGCTGCGTAAAGTATCAGGTCCACGGAGTACCTCATCGATGGCTCCGGTGGGTATATGTAGTTGTTCCTAGCTATGTACTCCTTCAGTATGTCGTTCTGGACTGTCCCGTCTAGGACAGCTTTGGGGATCCCCCTGGACTCGGCGACGGCTATGTACATGGATAGTACCTCTATAGCCGTCGCGTTTATCGTCATGGACGTAGATATCTTATCCATCGGTATGTCCTTGAAGACTATGTCCATCTCCTGGACTGACGGCATCGAGACGCCAACCTTGCCGACCTCGTACCAGGCTAGCGGGTGGTCGGGGTCGTAGCCTAGCTGGGTCGGTAGGTCGAAGGCCATGCTAAGCCCTGTCTGACCTATGCTAAGTAGGTACCTGTACCTCTCGTTGGTATCCTCAGCTGAGCCGTAGCCGGCGTACTGCCTTATAGTCCACGGTCTACCCCTGTACATCGTTGGGTATACTCCGCGGGTGAACGGGTAGGCACCTGGGAAGCCTAGCTTCTCTAGGTAGTCCCAGCTCTCTAGGTCTAGTGGGGTGTAGACCCTTTTAACCTCGATACCCTCTTCTGTTGTGAATACCTTCTTCCTCTCAGGTGCTCTCTTCAGTATGGGCTCCAGTACCTCCCTCTCCCACTCTAGGAGCTTCTCCCTGATCTTCTCCAGCCTGCTCACTTCTACTCCCTCCTAGTCATTATCTCCAGTAGGACCCCGAAGGAGCTCCTCGGGTGTATGAAGTTTATCCTTCTACTACCCCCAGCTACCTCCCTAGGCTTATCGTAGGTTAGGGTAATCCCCTTAGCCTTAAGCTCCTCGGTCTTAGCGTCGACGTCGTCTACGTGGATAGCTATGTGGTGTATCCCCTCACCCCTCTTCTCTATGAACTTACTGATAGCCGACTCTGGGTCGGTACCCTGGAGGAGCTCTATGTGGACGTCGCCTACTCTGAACATAGCTATCCTAACCCTCTCCTCAGGTACCTCCTCCACATTCTCTAACTCTAGACCTAGCACATCCCTGTAGAACCTTATAGCCTCATCTAGGTCCTTAACGGCTATACCTATGTGGTCCAGTTTCATACAGCCTAACCTACAGCTTTCTTAAACATCTCAACAATCTTGGATAGAGGTGCCCCCGGTAGGAAGACTTCGTAAACCCCCATCTCCTTCAGCTTACCGACGTCCTCAGGCGGTATGACACCTCCGACTAGTATGGGTACCTTAAGCCCCTTCTCCCTAGCTACCCTGATAAGGTCTGAGACCAGCTCCTCGTGGCTTCCAGATAGTATTGAAACCCCTATCGCCTCAACATCTTCCTCTAGAGCTACCCTGATGACGTTCTCCGGCGACTGGTGGACCCCTAGGTAAACCACCCTAAAGCCTGCGTCCCTAAGGGCCATGGCGATAACCTTAGCTCCTCTATCGTGTCCGTCGAGCCCTAGCTTAGCTATGAGCACCTTCCTCCTTGGGGTACCTTCCCAGCTCACTTTACCATCAAAGTTACTACTCGTTGCAGGTAAATAAAAAGCTGTTTCTTAGATCTAATTAAAAGTTTTAAACTTGCTAAATCTCTTTAAGGAGATCTTACCTAAGATGTGTTATAACCTGGTCTCCGGTGCTACCCCGGAGAAGGTAGCCAAAAAGCTTTGGGCATATACCGCACCTAACTGGGTCTACACTGAAGTACCTTAGATGGTATCTGCAGAAAAGTCTTGATGCAGCTGCTTTCAGGGTTATCCTGAGGAGCTCCTCCTCCGTTGCGTATGCGTCTAGATCTCCCCTAGCTATACCTTCAGCAAGCTTCCTCAGCCAGCTATCTACAGGCGGTATCTTCGATACGTCTAGGGTAGCCCCCCTTTCACGGCTTAGGTATCTACTAACAGCTGAGGGGCTTATACCTAGCTTCCTAGCTATCTCTATCTTACCTAGCTTAAGCTCGTGGTGTAGTATCTCAACTAACCTCCTCCTTAGTGAGGGTATGATGTACCTGTAGCCTAACTCTAGGACTGAGGACAACCTAGAGCACCAGGACCTTCCTCAAGACCTCCTCTGGGTTCCTAACCACCTCGGTTAGGTCCTCGACTACCTCCAGGGTACCCAGGTACCTCCCGTCCCTACCTCTAACCGGGGCTACCAGGACCCTCAGGATCCTATCGCCCTGCTTAGTCCAGTACTCCCTGTACTCCACCTCACCCTTCTTCAACCTCTCGACTACGTTCCTCACCATAGCCTCTAGCCTAGGTGGGTGGCAGAAGAGGAGCCTACGACCTAGTATTGTCTTAGACCTAGCGAACCCCTTTACGAGCTTACTCCTACTGTAGAACCTCACCCTGTCGTTCTCATCAGCGTAGGTGATCTCGAGGGGTAGGGAGTTTACTATAGCCTCAAACTCCTCAGGCTTTAAGAACCCCGTGGAGAGCTCCACATCTCCCTCCTTCCTAATACTGTAGGTATCTGGCTCTAGCTTAGCTAGGGCTAGCTGCTTGAACTCCTGCGGAAGCTTCTCCAGCCCCTTCATATCGACCTCGGGCACTAACTCGTAGGGCATAACAGGCCTTGCCGACGGTACCCACTCTACGTCAACCGGTACCAGGTAGCCGAACTCCTTGGCTATCTCAGCTATAGCAGCCCACTCGCCCTCACTAAAGAGGGCCCACACAGCTGGGAAGAGTACCTTATTCTCCCTAAAGACTAGCTCAGCAACCTCCCTAGAGATCTCTAGGGCCCTCCTAGCTACCTCCCTAGCGGACTCGTTATCCGTAGCCTTCTCAGCTAGCTGGATAGCCTCCCTAATCTTAACCAGCACCTGGTCCTCACGGCCCCAGAGAACCCTTGGAACGGCTACTATACCCCTCCTCTCTAGGTATGGGAAGATCAGCATCTGGATCTTTCTATAGTGGAGCCTGATAGACCTAAGGTCGCGGAGCGCCCTCCTAAGCTGCTCGAAGGTCTCGCTCTCTACCCTAGGTAGTCCGAGTACCGATTGAGCGTAGAGACCTAGGACCTCGGATAGCTTCAGTATAACCTCGTTCTCGCGGAGGAGTAGGTCTAGGGGGTGCCCCCTAGGGATCCCGCTTAGCTCTCTAGAAGCTAGGTACTCCCTAAATAGCTGTACGTGTAGGTCGCATAGCTTAAGTATATCGCCTATCGGAATACCCTCCCTAACTAGCTGCTGCTCTACCAGTACTATCTCAGCTGGGCTTACCTCGGATAGCACCTCCCTAAACCTAGCACTCAGCTCCTCAGGCTTAGCTCCTTCGTG
>CAYTXX010000080.1:0-5102 GCA_964442165.1 uncultured Desulfurococcaceae archaeon
TGCTTAACCCACGGTACCTCGGGCTCCCCGAGGCTTAGCGGTATCCCCAGGCTCCTCGGGTTGAGCTGCAGTATTGGGTAGAGTAGCGGTGCACTGACGGACAGGTAGTAGTAGACCCCGCCGAACCCAGCGTTGTGGAGGCTGTAGATGAAGTGGGGCCTGTACTCGTCTATAAGCCTCATCAAGCACCTAGTCTCAGGGGTGGGGCTCTCGAACGAGTACCTCCCGTACCTAACCGGGAAGCTCCACTCGATCTGGACGTTGCCGGCCGGCCTGTAGTAGTTCCTAGCGTAGGTCTCCACGCTGAAGGGCTTCTTAAGCCAGCCCTCATTCATCTTAAGGCCGTCAACGTCAGCTACCTTAACTATAACCCAGGTGTAGTCGAGGAGCTCCCTAAGCTCTTCATCGGAGGCAAGCCTCCAAGATAGGTAGTCCAAGGTTAGGGTACCTACAGGCTCATTAGGGTGAGGGGCACCGAAGAGGAGGGCATCTCTAGAGCCCCTACCGATTACTAAAGCCCTAACCCTCTCACCACACCTACTCCTACCTACATCAAGAACTCTCACCACATCCCCAAACTCCTCGGCGAGCCTATCGGTAGACTCCTCGAGTTCCCGGTAGGTCATGAAGCTGGGGTAACTCAGTACTTCCTCAATAGCTCTCTGCACAGGGTCTGAGGACATACAACCTCCCTGTAGATCCTCAAGGTCGGCGAACATAAGTATATTCCTACCTATAGCAGGTTACTTTATAGCTCTTCTAGGAACTAGAACCCTCATTAGGCCGTTGCCAAGTAGATTTATACCGGTTAGTGTGTAGACCACGAAAGCACCTGGTGTGAGGGATATCCAGGGAGCGCTTATTACGTATACCTGTCCCTCATAGATCATCCTACCCCAGCTCGGGTAGTTAGGGTCTCCGAGGCCTAAGTAGCTTAACCCTGCCTCCATCATTATAGCCGCTCCTATCTCAAGTATAGTATAAGCTAGGGCAGGTGGTAGAGCATGGGGTATTACGTGCTTAAATAGTATACGCAGATTTCCCGCACCAATAGCTCTCGCAGCTTCGACGAAGAGTCTTTCTTTAACGGACATAACTTGGGCTCTCATGATTCTGGCAACCATGGGCCACGTAGTTACAGTTATAGCTATTATTAGCAAGTATATGCTACTACCAAATATCACTAGAAGTACGAGTGCTAGGAAGAACGCAGGTATAACCTGGAAAATGTCTATTATCGCGTCGATAACCATACCTACTCTGCCTCGGAAGTATCCTGAGATAGAGCCCAGCGCTATACCGATGAGCGAAGCTAGACCAGCTGCGCAAAATCCTATCATCAACGAGATCCTAGCTCCCCAGAGGACTCGAGTAAATATATCCCTCCCTAGGTGATCCGTCCCGAAGGGGTTTCTATACGAGGGCGGTACGAGCCTAGGGAATTCCATGGAGTTGAAGTGGGGTAAGTTTAAGTAGGGTACGGCCGCTGCTAAAATCGCTATCGAGCTTACCATGACTAACCCGGTTATAGTATCCCTACCCCTCAGGAAGGTTCTCACTAACGGAGATACCACAGCACATCACCTAGCCTTGATCCTAGGGTCGAGGAGCCCGTATACGACGTCTAAAGCCTTACCTATGGTTACTATGGTTGTGACTACGATAAGGTATATCCCCATAAGCACTGGGTAGTCCCTCTCCCTAATGGAGTCTAGAAGTAGCCTACCCATCCCAGGCCACCCGAAAACGTTTTCGACTAGAGCAGCACCAGCGAGGGAGAAGCCTAGCCTAACAGCAAGTAGAGTTATTGGGGGGAGTATGACGTTCCTCAATATGTGTTTAGTAAGTATCCTACCTTCGTCTAAACCGATAGCTCTGAAGGTCATCACATAATCCTCCTCGAGTTGCTGGATGGCTGCATCCCTAACGGTTCTAAAGTATGCAGGTAGTAGTACTAGGGTTAACGTTAAGACTGGGAGGAAAGCGTGGTGAGCTATATCCAAGTATAGCATAAACCCGCTCTTAGGATTCTTCAAATCCATAAGCCCAGCCGCTGGGAAGAGGCGTAGGTGCACCCCGAAGATCAGCATAAGGATTATACCGAGGAAGAACGCTGGAATCGAGTTAAAGAAGAAGGTTGTAGTAGTTAGAGTGCTATCCAGCTTCCCACCAACCCTCTTGGCTGATTGTAGCCCTAGGTACGTCCCGAGAGTGAAAGCTAGTAGATTAGCGGTTAACGTTAAGCTAAGCGTTAGCGGTACCCTTTCGAGTATTAGCTGAGCCACGGAACCGCCAAACCTGTAGGACCTACCTAAGTCACCTCTAAGGACGTTCGATAGGTAGATGAAGTACCTCTCGATAAGTGGTCGATCTAGACCCCACAGCTTAGTGTAGTACTCTACTAGCTGTGGAGAGAGGAATATGGGGTCCCCAGCTATGAAGTATATAGGGTTTCCGGGAGCCAAGTTTACGAGGAGGAAAATTACGGTTATGGCTGCTATAATAGTTAAAAAACCCTCTATGACCTTTCTAGCTACATACGAGGCTATGGACAACCCGGATCACTTTCTCTTACGTGTAAGTGCGTATATCACAGCTACTACTACGATGATTGTAGCTACAGCTATGCCGGCTAGAGTTCCCGTAGGCTGCGGGGCTACTGGAGTTGAGGTAGGAGTAGGTGTGGGCGTTGTAGGAGTTGGGGCAACGCCCTTAGACCACCAAACAGATTCATAGACGTTTATACCTACCTTACCCGGTAGCTCCCAGTAAAAGCCTTTCCACTCGGTTCGAGCTATGTAGAACCCCATTACGTCAACTAACGGGAAGTACGGTAGCTCCTCGGCGAGTATCTGCTGGGCTTTCCAGTAGAGCTCCTTTCTAACGCTTATGTCGGGCTCCTTCGATGCCCTTTCTAGGAGGTCGTCCACCGCTGGGTTAGAGTAGCCAGGTAAGTTATGGCCTCCCTTCGAGAACCTTAAGTACATGTTATGCGGGTCTGGACCCCAGAAGCCATCGGTTATAGCCATATCGAAGTCTTTCTCCTTGTAAGCCTTCTCCTGGAACGCGCCTAGCTCTAGTACCTCTATGCTCACATCTATGCCGACCTTCCTCAGGTTCTCCTTAATTACCTGGGCCATCGCCTCAGTCTGTGCACCCTGGAATATCACCAGCTTCAGCGTTAGAGGGCTCCCATCCGGCTTCCTTCTCATACCGTCAGGCCCTTTCTTATAGCCTAGCCTATCCAGTAGCTCCTCAGCTTTAGCTGGATTGAACCCGGGCGGCTGGGTCTCCGGGTTATATGCCCAAGCTATTGCCGGGACGTACATACCCTTAGCTACGAAGCCGTAGCCGCTAAACGCCTTCTCAACTATTTCCGTCTTGTTTATAGCGTAGGCTATAGTGTACCTGAAGTCCTTGTTTAAGGTAACCCTACCCTGCTCGGGGACCATGTTGAAGGCCAGGAACCACCTGCTCGGCATGGGTCTAGCTAGGACTAGGACTCCCTCGGTCTTGTTTAGCTTCGGTATCTCGGTTAGCGGTGGGGTAACCGTTAGTACGTCCCCCTCCCCCGCGAGGAAGGCTTGAAGAGCTGCTACCGGGTCTGGTATTATTTTAAACACCAGTCTATCTATGCAGGGAGCCCCCTTGAAGTAGTCTTTGTTTGCCTCTAGGATCACGTGGCTTCCCTTAACGTACTCGACGAACTTGAAGGGTCCAGTACCTATGGGGTTATATAGCGCGGGGATCTTCGGGTCCATCCAGTCTGCGTACTCAGTCTTATTGTATATGTGCTCGGGTAGGATGAAGGTTCCATACCAGGCTAAGAAGCTTATAAACGGTACGTTAGGTTCTGAGAACTCGAATACCGCGGTGTAGGGGTCAACGCACTTCACATCGACTAATATGTCGAACTTCAAGAGGCCGTAAGCCACCCCTCTATACTTCTTTAACGCTTCGAAGGTATACTCAACGTCCTTGCACGTAAAGGGCGTACCATCGTGCCACTTTACATCCCTCCCTAGGTAGAAGGTGAAGGTCCTCCCATCTGGGGATACTTTCCATGACTCAGCTAAGTCGGGTATGACATTGTAATTCACGTCTAGAGTAACGAGCTTATTGAATATGTTTGAAGCTATGGCATAGAGAGGATCATCGGCCTTAGCATCGGGGTTAAAGCTCTTGGGGTCACCGATGTGTATTATAACTAGGGTTCCACCTCTGTAGGGGCATGTAATGCTTTGAGCCTCCGCCCTGGCCCTGAAGGTGTATATCGATGCCAGGATAGCTAGAAGTAGTATCACTGTCAGTAATGCTACTACTGCACGACCCTTCGAGGGCATAGATTTACCCATATTTTAGCGTTTTCAAATTTTTAAGCTTTACGCTAGCTCCTCAGAGTCTCCATCGGTGTAGTGGTCAGCGGACATCCTCGTCAAATATGTCTGAGTACCTGCTCGGGATGCAGTGCTTATCGAGAGCTGATGCGCGCTCCCTAACGTCATCCGGTACCTACAGCCTCGACTCGGACAGGATTAAGGTTATGGAGCCCCTCCTCTCCTTGTGGAGGAAGCTTAGTAGCCCCTTAACGACCCTCTCCCCGGCTTGGTAGGCCTCGAAGCAGACCTCCTCGTACAGACCCTCCCTGTAGTTAGCTAGAGCCGAGGCTAGGTTCGTCCTCGACTGCCTAAGCCGGTCCCAGACCCTCGAGACCACTGCTGGTGCTACCCACAGGGAGATCCGGGCCCTCCTAATATGCTACCCGGTGTTGCGGAAGGTGTGTAGAGATGGCCTAGGTGGGTGACGGGCCTCACGGAGGGTTAGCTGGGAGCGGTCTTTGTCCGATCTCCCCCCGCTTTGAGGGCGCGTAATCGGCAGAGGGGGTGCCTACCGGTCCCCGCGCTCTCTGGGCTCCACCTCTTGGGAGGGGCCTGAAGCCCTGCATAAACTCGCACCCCCGACTGAAGCCCCAGCGCTAGCGCCAGGCGAGTAGCTACGTGGAGCCCAACCGGTCACGCTACGAGCTAGGGGTACGGGGCTCCTAGCTGGATACCGAAATCGAGAGCGCTACCGGCAGTTTGACGTGCTTACTCCAGCTTAAC
>CAYTXX010000081.1:0-5068 GCA_964442165.1 uncultured Desulfurococcaceae archaeon
GTGTGCGGGAGATTAGGAGGGTTCAGAAGTTCGGTAAGTCCACCCTAATGGTCTCCCTACCTGCTGAGTGGGTTAGGTCTGTAGGTCTACGCCCAGGTGACCCGGTATCCATCGAGGTAGCTGACGACGGCTCCATCAAGGTAGTTCCCCTAGCTCTTGCTAGGGTTACTAAGGAGCGTAGCGCTAGGATATCCGTTGGTAGGGGGACCTCTGAGCAGCTTCTAAGTAGGGTTATCTACTCCCTGTACCTAGTAGGTACTGATAGGATTGAGGTAGTTAGCCAGGAGAGCGTCATGCCCGAGAACCTACTTAAGTCCCTGAGGTCCGTCTCCAAGAGCTTAATAGGTGTTGAGATCGTTGAGTACTCCCCTGGTAGGATAGTGCTCCAGATACTGGTCGACCCATCTAAGTACTCAGCTACTACTGTCATAGGTAGGATGCTGGAGCTCGTTAGGTCCATGTTCGAGTACATAGAGACCTACGTAGCCTCCGGAGCCTCCCACCTACTTGATGAGGTCCTAGAGCTCGAGGTTGAGGTAGATAAGCTTAACGCTCTAATAGTTAGGCAGCTAGTTGAGCTAGTAAGGCATAGGGGGCTAGCTAAGCAGCTTGAGGTAAGGGACTACCTAGCTACGGAGTACAGGAACATAGCTAAGTCCCTAGAGGAGGCTGCCGACGCCCTATCGGAGATAGCTATGATCCTAAAGGAGAGGGGAGGGTACCTACTGGAGAAGCTTAGGAGGGAGGTTAGCGTACTAAGTGAGTGTATAGACATGGCTGTACTAATAATGGATAGGATAAGTAAGTCCCTAGCAACTAGAGACCTCCAGCTATCTAACGAACTCCTAGACCTAGTAGCTGAGTACAGGGGGCACTTCAAGAAGTACGCGGACTTAGTGTACAGAGTCCTAGGCCTTGACGAAGCATACCTAAGTATAAAGGACGTACTTGAGAGGTTCGCAGTAGCAGGTAAGTCCCTGGAGTCGATAGCTGAGAGCGTATTCGATATAAACGCCTGGCTATCCTCAGAGACTCAGATAAGCATCTAAGGAGGTCTAACACTGAGCTAGGGATAAGGTTAATAAGTAACTAGCCCAATACTATCTCGGCGGCTCCGGTAGCTCAGCAGGGTAGAGCGCGGGGCTGTGGACCCCGAGGTCCCGGGTTCAAGTCCCGGCCGGAGCCCCATCCCCTACTTATTAGCCCTCCCTAGAGGGTGCTACCGGGTCCCTATGGAGGGTCTGGTAGCCCTCTTCATCATACTCGTCGCGGTCCTCGTAGCTGTAGCCCTAGCTAAGTGGGAGTCCGAGAGGAGTAGGGTGGAGAGGTTTAGGGCTGGTACTTCCGTAGAGGGGGGCACGTTCAAGCTACCCACTACGGTGGACGTAGAGCTCGGTAGAGTTGAGGTAAAGGGGTTCTGGACCGGTAGCCCAGTTACGGTATCCGTAGGTATAGGGGGAGCCCCAGCCCACGCTCCAGCTGGTAGGCGTAGGTACGTTGCTGAGCTTACCGTAAGCCCCGTTGAGAGGCTATCTACGTCCTCTCTAGACCTAGGTAAGCTATGCTCTGAAGGCTACTACCTAGCTCTTAAGGGGGACGGCACCCTCCTACTTAGAGCACCTGGCTTCCGCGTAGCTAGCGGTGAGTACGAGGGGGTCGTGGGGGTCTGCCTAGACCCATCGAAGGTACCCATAAGGGTAGCTCCCCTAGAGGTCCTCGAAGGGGATGAGAGTGCTCGCGGTGAGGTAGCCCTAGACGGTAGCAGTATTAGGGGTAGGGTTACGTGGGTCTTCAGGGCTCAGGTAGTGAGGAGGTTCATCTACGATAGGGGTTCAGGTGTCTACAAGGTCGTGGAGGAATACGCCTCCAAACCTAAGGCTAGGGCGGCTAGGCTGGAGGTCTACGGGGATACTGGTAGGGGGTACGTACGTGTGGTAGTCGCTGAGGCTACTAGACCTAACGAGGAAGCTCGAGGTGAGCTACCCTATGTAGGTGGGAGGAGGATCCTCGTACTGAGTAAGGGCTGGCTGGAGCATGGTGGAGCTGGGGACGTCGCTAGAGAGCTGGGGGTCGAGCCCCCCTTGGTGCTAGGCTACTCTGCGGGGGCTCTGAAGGCTAGGCTAGTTCTGGACATCCCCTTCGGCGCGGATAGGGTTGCTGAGGTCGAGCTCTAGCTACTTAACCCTAGGTAGCTCCCCGAACCTCCTCAGTACCACCACGTCCCTATCCGTCGGTATCACCCTAACCCCGTAGGGCCTCCTCTTCACGTAGTAGGCCGCGTAGGTATCCTCGAACAACCTCCTAAGGTAGTCCAAGTCCCTAGGTACGGCAACCATGTCTAGCCCAGCTACGCAGAACGTGCTTAGGGCCACCAGGTCCTCAACCCTCAGCTCCCCGGACTTAGCTAGCTCCTTAAGCCTCAGGTCCTCGGCCACCGGTAGCATGAGCTCGTTGAAGCCCGTCGACCTAACTACCTCCGCAGCCCTCGCTAGGACCCTGTTCAGGTAGCTAACCGCCCCGAACGTACCTACCCTCGGGAAGCGGGCGCCGAGCCTCTCCACCACGTCCACGACGCTCTCCTCCATCCAGGGGGAGAGGGATAGGTCGTGGAGTACCTCGAAGCCGAGGGTCCTCGCGAGACCGTCGAGGGCTGCGGAGGCCCTCCTAGCTAGCCCTACGACCTCCCCGTACCAGCTAGCTGAGTCGGTACCTACGAGTAAGTCTACGTACCTGTAGGCTAGCGATATGGACTCCCTGAGGGCTGTGGACGCGGGGAAGTACGGGGTGTGGACGTAGCTACCGTAGGCTACCCCCAGCCTGGTGAAGTAGTCCTCGCCCAGCTCCCTGGAGACCCTTAGGTAGACCTCCGGTAGGGTGCTCAGGTACTCCTCACCGGGTATTAGGATGGTTGCGTAGCCCGAGGGGCACCTCCTTAGGAACTCAACGAGCTCGTCGACCCTTAGCTCGTCGACCCTCCTGTGGAAGGGGGCTACGAGGAGGTTCTCTACCCCGCAGAACTCCTCGACCTCCCTCCACTCTACGTGCTCACCGAACGAGACCCTCCTAGTCCAGACCCTAAGGCCTACCGACTCCAGCTCGGCCTCGGCCCTCCTGAGGACCTCGAGGGCCTCGCCAACGCTAAGCTCCTTGGACCTCATGTGCAGGGTTAGGGCCCTGACTAAGGGCAATCCGACCACCGTAGGGTTACTGCGCAGTACCTTATTAGTTCGAGGTAGCTAGACTCCCCGGTGGCTTAGCTTGGACGTAGCTAGGCTGGAGTCCTTCGTACTCGGTAAGATGTCCTCGACCAGGATACCAGGGCTTAGCTTAGCTATCGTTAAGGACGGTAGGGTAGTCTACTCTAGGGGCTTCGGCTTCAGGGACGTTGAGAGGGGGCTCGCCGCGACTTCCAGGACAGTCTACGGCATAGGCTCGGTCACCAAGTCATTCACGGCCATAGCTGTGCTTAAGCTGGTCGAGGAGGGTAGGCTATCCCTAGATGACGAGGTATCCAAGTACGTACCCCTGAAGCTCGAGGCTAAGGGTAAGCCGGTCAGGGTCCACCACCTACTTACCCACAGCAGCGGTATACCGGCCCTAGCTTACGCCGAGGCCTTCATAAGGGGTCGCCTAGGCTTGGACGGGCCGTGGCTCCCGGTGGCTACAGCTGAGGACGTTATCTCCTTCATGTCGGACTACGCCGACTGGGTCCACGCGGAGCCCGGTACTAGGTTCTTCTACCTTAACGAGGGCTACGTACTGCTAGGCTACATAGTCTCGAAGGTAAGCGGTATGAGGTACGAGGACTTCGTTAGGAAGCACATACTCAAGCCCCTGGGGATGTCTCGGACGTACTTCGAGGAGGTGGAGGTATCCGCGGACCCCGACGTAGCTACACCATACATAGTCGATAGGGAGGGTAGGTACATCAGGAGCATGTTCCCCTACGGTATAACGGCTGATGGGGGGCTACTCAGTAACTGCGAGGACATGGCTAGGTACGTATCGATGCTGATAGGTAGGGGGGAGCTCGACGGGGTTAGGGTCTTAGGTAGGGAGTACGTTGAGATGATGGAGAGGAAGTACGTCGACGTACCCTCGGGTATGTTCGGGGACGACGGCTACGGCTACGGGCTTACGGTAACCGAGAGGTTCCTAGGTAGGAAGCTGGTTAGGCACAGCGGCTCGGTCCTCGTCTACACAGCCTTCATGGGCTACCTACCCGAGGATAGGGTGGGCGTGGTTGTGCTGGCCAACGCCTCCGGCTACCCGCTATCCCTAATAGGCATGTACGCGCTGGCCTTAGCACTGGGTAGGGACCCCTACGAGGCCGTACCCTACTTCAAGTACGAGGAGACCCTCGAGAAGCTTCAGGGGACCTACGAGACCTACAAGGGGACGTACAGGGTCCAGGTCAGGAGGTTAGGGGAGATCCTAGCCGTAGAGTACAAGGATAGGTATAGGGAGCTCCTAACACCGCTGATACCCGTAGAGGTGCGTGAGGACTACGCTAAGTTCTACACCCCCAGCCTCGGAGGTAGGGTCGAGGCGGAGTTCTTCATAGACGGTAGTAGGGTCGTCATGGTCTACGAGAGGTACAAGCTAGTCAAGAGGTCGTAACCACCCTACAAGCATAACCGCCTACCCCCCGAAGCTTTTTCTACCCTCCCGCGGAGAGGCCCCAGCTAGGTTCCGGGAGGAGTTTCCCCGCTAACGGAGTTAGAGGTATTTACGGATACTTAAACCTTAAGCCTATCGCTGAATCCGCGACGGCCTAGAGCCCTAGTGCTCTCCTAACCTCTTCGATAAGCCTACGTACGCCGTTGAAGTGATCCGCAAAGGTGCTAGCATCTAGGTGGCCCTCGTAGAAGTGCTCGTGAAGCTCCTCAGCTGCTAGCAGGAGGTTCCTAAAGAGCTCCCTCAGCTCCCTCTCTACGGAGCTACTAACGTAGTTGTAGAGCTTTCCGTGATCCCAGTGTACTATTGGTACTCCCTTCCTAGCTGCGTGGAGCTTTACTAAGGCTGTTACAGCTCCCCAGATCTTCTCGCCGGCTTGCCGGGTATCCCC
>CAYTXX010000082.1:0-5028 GCA_964442165.1 uncultured Desulfurococcaceae archaeon
CCCCTATCTAGGGCGAGTTCTCAGTAGGTAAATTTATTGTTCTGAGGAAACAGGTCTTCCGGGGTCTTAGCTTGCGTGAGGTACCCCTAGTAGAGCTCCACAGGAGGTACGGTGGTAGTCTAGGTGAGTTCGGCGGTTGGTTAACGTCCTTCGACTTCGGGGATCCTGTAGCTGAGCACCTAGCTGTTAGGAACGCTGTAGCGTTCTTCGATGTAAGCCACATGGGCCGCTTCGTAGTGAGGGGCAGGAGGGTCTTCGAGTTCCTGCAGAAGGTTTTCGCTAAGGACTTAAGTAAGGTTAAGGAGGGCTACATGAGCGGCCCAGCTCTCCTACTTAATGAAGCTGCCGGCATGATCGACGACGTAATGCTCTACAGAGTTAAGGAGGACCTTTGGTACGCTGTAGTTAACGCTCCGAGAATCTCGAGAGACTTTGAGTGGCTTAGTACCTGGAGGGGTAGGCTGGGCTTTAGCGATGTGGAGATCGAGGACGTTACCAGTAGTACGACCCTCATAGCAATACAGGGACCGAAGTCTCTTGAGGTACTTGAGGGCCTCGGGGTTAAGGAGGCGGGTAGCCTGAGGATACTCCAGTTCGTAGAGGACGTTGAGGTTCTAGGTGGTAGGGTTACCCTAGTTAGCAGGTCTGGGTGGACCGGTGAGGAGGTTAGGTCCCACGGATTCGAGATCTGGGCACCGGTTGAGCTCGGATGGAGGATCTTCGAGAAGCTCGTAGAGCTCGGAGTGAGGCCTGCAGGGCTTATAGCTCGGGATACTCTAAGGCTTGAGGCCGGCTACCTACTCTCGGGAGTGGACTTCGACGAGAGCACTAACCCTGTTGAGGCGAGGTACTGGATGGCCTTCGACCTGGATAAGCGGGGCTACGTAGGCTACGAGAAGCTCGAGGAGAGGTACCGCGAGGGGGTTGACAGAGTTAGGGTCGGCCTTAGGTTTAAGAAGGGTGTTAGGCTTGTCCCAAGACGCGGGGACCCCATCCTCGTTGGAGGTAGGGAGGTGGGTTACGTAACTAGCGGTACCTACTCTATGTACCTGGAAAGAGCTGCAGCTATGGGCTACGTGTCCTCTAGGTACGCTTACCTAGGTGGCACAGCCTACGTTAGCTGTCGTGGAAGGCTGTACGAAGCTAAAATAGTCGAGCCCCCATTTATATAGCTTGGTGGTGTGCGTGCTGGTAAGAACTAGGGTCGGGGAGTACCTAGTTAGGGAGGACCTCTACTACACGGATACGGATGAGTGGGTGAGGGTCTCCGGAGACGAGGCTGTAGTCGGTATAACGGACTACGCGCAGAAGAAGCTTAAGTACATAGTTAGCGTAGAGCTCTCCAGCGCTGGTCGTGAGGTTAGGAGGGGTGAGGTCATAGCTACGCTCGAGTCCGTAAAGGCTATTGCTGACGTCTACTCTCCTCTAGATGGGCTCCTGCTAGAGGTAAACGAGGCGCTAGTAACTTCTCCTGATATGCTAAATAAGGATCCGTACGGAGCTGGGTGGATAGCTAAGCTCAGGGTTACCGGGTCCCTACCTAAGCTAATGAGCCCCGAGGAGTACGCTGACTACATTAGGAAGAGAGAGGGTTCGGGCTGATCGAATGGAGCTAAGGAGGTTGAGCACTCCGCCGAGGATAAAGGTGCTTGAAGCCCTAGGTGCCATAGCTGACGGTAGGGTTGTTGAGGAAGGTGGTGGGCGTTTTAGAGTAACCTCCTCCGATAGTAGTAGGAGATACTCAGTCTACGTCGAGCCTAGGGGTCAGGGGAGGTTCATCACCTGCAGTACCGATAATGGAACTGTTTTTAGAGGATACGTAGGCTACCCGATAATTTCGGTACTCATGGTCCTAGGCTACCTACCTAGGGATGAGGTTGCGGAAAGAGCCCTCTCCGGAATTCCGTGGAGGAAGTTAAACGAGAGCCTAAAGAGGTACTACCTAGTTGAGAGGGAGGTCCTCAGGGTAGCTTCGTCGAGAGGTGCTACGAGCTCTAGACTGGAGCAGCTAGTATCTAGGGTACTCTCAGCCTTAGAGAGGTACGAGCTCCTCTACGATCCATCGACCTGTGGTGCGGTACATGGGGAGGTCGAGGGTACTGATTAAGGGAGGTCTCCGGGTCTTACTAGACCTCTACACACCCTATAAAGTTGAGGTTATGAAGTACAATGACTCCATACGGTGGTCAGGGTACTACGTAAAGCCCATCCACGTAACCTACAAGAACAGGAGCGGTATTACCTTAAGATACCTCTACTTCGGTAGGTACTGGTACAGAATTAGTAGGAAGGGGGGAAGGGTCTCCTGGATCTACCTAGGGCGTGAGAAGCCGGATCCGGCCTTACCTGACCCGCCTTTAAACCCGTTTGAGGGTCTGTCAGCTACGGCTATAGGTGAGGACGTAGAGCTAGATTTAGATAGCCTAAAGCTACTCTCCACTATCGAGAAGGCGTTCGGAGTCTCTAAGTTCTTTACCGAGATACTCGAAAGGATTCCCGAAGCGTAGAGCTGCTTTACTTTTTAGCTTCCCAGCTCACGCCCTAGAGAGCTGTCGCTAGCTCTATGTGGAGTACTAGCTTTAAAACAGCTCTCTAGATGTAGGTGGTGCGGTAGGTTGCCACGTGAGTACCCCGAGTACGCAGTAGCAGCTGTAGGAGCAGTTCTCATTCGTAATGGTAGGATACTCCTAGTTAAGCGGGGGTACCCACCTGCTGTAGGTAAGTGGTCCCTACCGGGTGGTGTCATAGAGGCTGGCGAGAGCTTAGCTGATGCAGCTACTAGAGAACTTGAGGAGGAGACGGGGCTTAGGGCGAGACCTTTGGGGGTAGTCTGGGTCCTCAACAACGTGGTCCTAGACCCTCTGGGTAGGGTTAAGTACCATTACCTAATAGTGGACGTAATCTTCGATAGCGAATCCATGGAGGGCGCTCTAAGAGCTGGTGGAGATGCTCTCGACGTCTCCTGGGTGGACCTAGGTGAGGTACCTACACGTGACGACATCTCTAGAACAGTTAAGAAGTTAGTGAGTAGGTTGGAGACCTACGGCATTACCTACATACCCCTAGACTCCTCGGATAACATAACCCAGGAGCTAGGTACCGAGTACGTAGCTTCCTGCAGGTCCTAAGCTCGTCCAGCTCTACAGGATGGCAAATTTATTCCTTAAGGTACTCATAAGCTCGGTGAAGCACGCGGTATGAGCTCACGTATAGGGGAGTTAAGGAGGCTATACGAGCAGGCCCTACTAGGAGGGGGTAAGGAGGCTATAGAGGCGCAGCACGCTAGGGGTAAGCTTACAGCTAGGGAGCGTATAGAGCTCCTCGTAGACCCTGACAGCCTCCTAGAGGTCGACATGTTCGTTAGGCATAGAGCTACCGAGTTCGGCATGGATAAGAGGTGGGTGTGGGGAGATGCTGTAGTTACAGGTCTCGCAACGATAGGTGGTAGGAGGGCTGTAGTCATAGCTCAGGACTTCACGTTCATGGGGGGCTCCCTCGGTGAGATGCACGCGGCTAAGATAGTTAAGGCCATGCAGTTCGCCCTAAGCCAGGGGGTACCGATAATCTTCCTCAACGACTCCGGTGGTGCTAGGATCCAGGAGGGGGTGGACTCCCTCAAGGGGTACGGGGACATATTCTACATGAACGTGATGGCCTCGGGGGTCGTACCTCAGATAGCTGCTATAATGGGTCCGTGCGCCGGTGGTGCGGTCTACTCACCGGCGCTCATGGACTTCGTAATAATGGTTAAGAAGACCTCCTTCATGTTCATAACCGGGCCTAGGGTAGTTCGCGCAGCTATAGGTGAGGTCGTAGACGAGTTCCAGCTTGGAGGTGCTGATGTACACGCAACTAAGTCCGGCCAGGCCGACTTCGTCGCTGGGAACGATAAGGAGGCTATCGATATAATAAAGAAGCTCCTCAGCTACCTACCTAGCAACAACATGGAGGATCCACCAGTAGTTAAGACTGACGACCCGCCGGATAGGTCTGTACCGGAGCTAGACGGGGTAGTACCAGAGGACCCTAACGCCTCCTACGATATGTACAGAGTCATAGAGGGGGTCCTAGATCTAGGTACCTTCCTAGAGGTTAAGGCTCAGTGGGCTCGTAACGCTATCACAGGCTTTGGTAGGCTGAACAGTAGGGTAATCTGCGTAATAGCTAACCAGCCTAACTACCTAGCCGGAGTGCTGGACATCGACTCCTCGGATAAGATAGCTGAGCACGTTAGGTTCTGCGACGCCTTCAACATACCGATATTAACCTTCGTAGACGTACCTGGCTACATGCCCGGTACTAGGCAGGAGCACGGAGGTATAATAAGGCACGGAGCTAAGGTACTATACGCATACAGCGAGGCCACAGTCCCGAAGCTCACGGTCATAGTTAGGAAGGCCTACGGAGGTGCGTACATAGCTATGGGCTCCAAGCACCTCGGAGCGGACTTCGTAGCAGCTTGGCCTACAGCTGAGATAGCCGTCATGGGACCTGAGGGAGCTGCCGAGATAATATGGAGGAGAGAGCTGGAGGCCGTTAAGGACCCGCAGGAGAGGGCTAAGCTACTAGCTAAGTTCACCGAGGAGTACAGGAGTAAGTTCGCTAACCCCTACGTAGCTGCTAGCCGGGGTTACATAGACGCCGTCATAGAGCCTAGGGATACCAGGAGGGTCCTAGCTAAAGCTCTAGACATGCTCTCGACTAAGAGAGAGGTAAGGGTATGGGTCCCGCCGAAGAAGCACGGCCTAATGCCAGTCTAGGGTCTACATATTCGTGAGCTACCGCCTAAGCTTACTACCATCACTACGATCTACGTCCTCCTGCCCCCTCCCCATCCTGAGGAACGCTTCTACCTAGGCTAGCTAAGTACCATGGGTTTTAACTTTAACGCCGAAAATATCGGGGGAACGCGGTGGAGCTACTGAGAGCTGAGAACCTGTCCATCGAGGTGTACGGTAAGGTTATAGTGAGAGAGGTAGACCTAGTAGTTTCTAAAGGTGAGGTGCTCTACGTAGTAGGTCCTAACGG
>CAYTXX010000083.1:0-5014 GCA_964442165.1 uncultured Desulfurococcaceae archaeon
CGGTAGGTAGAGAAAGCCTATGAACCCTACCTACAGCAACCAGTTACGAAACAACCCTATACCCTAGCTTATTATTAGAGGGGTTACCTACTCTCGGTGCTGGTATTGAGTTACAGAGCTAGGGAGGAGGTACCTATTCTCAGGAAGTACGTCTACCTGAATAACGCTAGCGCAGGGCCTCTCCCCTCCAGGGTAGTAGCCTCCATTAGGGAGTTCGCCGATAGGTGGGCCTCTGAGGGAGAGCCTTGGGAGGAGGGTATCAGAGCTATCTACGAGTGTAAGAGGCTTTTCGCTCAGCTTACTGGAGCTAAACCAGAGGAGGTCTCAGCATTCCCTGGGGTAAGCTACGGACTTGCCTCAGTGCTCTCCTCTCTAAGGTTAAAGCCTGGGTCGAACATCGTTGTAAGCTCCATGAACTTCCCAACGAGCGTAGCTATCGCTAGGTCCATGGCTAGGCAGGGCCTTATTAAGGAGATCCACGTAGTTGAGGACCGCGGAGGGTTTACCGAGATCTCGGAGTACGAGAAGCTTGTAGACGATAACACCGCTGTGGTTCTAGTAGACTACGTAGGCTGGCTTTCAGGCTACGTTGAGGACCTTAAGGAGGTGTCTAGGATAGCTCACGAGCACGGAGCTATCCTAATATCCGACGCCTTTCACGCCGTTGGGGTGATGCCGGTAGACATTAAGGCGCTGGGAGTAGACGTCCTCATAACGGGGTCCTATAAGTGGCTTATGAGCTTACACGGAGCTGCCCTAGCTTACGTAAGGAGTGAGCTCCTGGAATCTCTGGTACCCCCTTACGCTGGGTGGATGGCCCTGGAAGACTCCGTTCCTAAGAGGATACTGAGGGGAGAGCCAGAGTTCCTCAGACCTATAGACCCGTTTAAAGCTGAGCTCGCGGTAGATGGGAGTAAGCTAGAGTGGGGTACACTACCGCTCATAGCCTTCGTAGCCCTACGTAGGGCCCTCGAGTTCATAATGGAGTACGGAGCTCCAGACCTCTTCAGAATCCATACGCAGAGGCTTGCTGAGAGGCTTATCGATGGACTGGAGGGCTTAGGCTACGAGCTCTACACCCCTAGGGGTAGGCACAGCGCTATAGTATCTTTCAAGCACCGAGATCCCGTACAGTTAGCTGAGCGCTTGGAGAGGGCTGGAGTAGTAGTATCTGGAAGGCCGGGTCTCATTAGGGTTTCACCACACTTCTACAACACCTACGAGGATGTCGATACCTTCCTAGAGGTCCTGGGGAAGGTAGACCGAGCTGCGAGGTGATGGCTCTGAGGCTTGTTGCTGTAGCAGCACATAGTGAAGCTCCGGACGCTACTAACCTAGAGAGAATACGTAGATTCGTTGAGCTACTTGCCAGTAGCTGCGGAGGTTCCCTAGCTCTACTAGTTGGTGGGTACTGGGGGTTCATGAAGGTAATCGTAGACGAAGCCCTAAGGAGGGGGCTGAAGGTCGTTGTACTACCACCTGTGGAGAGGGAGGACGCGGAGTTCCCGGAGGAGGCCATCGTCCTTAGGACCGGGCTTAGCTATAGGCTTAGAAGCGTTGCTATGGTTAGGAGCTGCGATGCTCTAGTTGTTCTAGGAGGTGCTTCGGGTACCGTACAGGAGCTGGTGACGGCGTATACCGAGGGTAAGCCGGTACTGCTACTCCTAAGTGGGCTACCATCGGATAGGGTATCCGCACTAGCTCCCTACTTAGATGATAGGAGGGTTGCGGAGATCAAGGTCTTCGATAGCGTTGAGAAGTTAGTTCCTGAGCTCTGTCTAACCCTAGCTGAGCGCTGTAGGGGACCTGCTAAGTTCGGCTAAAGCTCCTTCATCAGGGTCTAAAAGTTTTTTAAGTCTAAACTAAAGGTTGCTTGGTGTACGCATGCCGTTTGAGAGGCCTATTATTAGGGTAGAGCCACCCGGTCCTAAAGCTAAGGAGCTTATGTTGAGACACCACGAGCTCATCATGACCTCTACTCACGACCCGGAGAACCTACCTCTAGTTATAGAGAGAGCTGAGGGAGTCTGGTTCGTAGATGTAGACGGTAACGTGTACCTAGACTTCACTTCATCCGTAGCTGTTAATAACCTAGGGTACCCTACCCACCCTGAGGTAGCTAAGGCCGTTGCTGAGCAACTCCACGTACTAGCTCATGCTGCTGGTACCGACTTTTACAACCCTTACCAGGTACACCTAGCTGAGGTTCTAACCTCCATAGCTCCTGGCGAGTTCTCTAAGAAGGTCTTCTTCTCCAATAGTGGTACCGAGGCTAACGAGGCTGCACTGAAGATAGCTAGGTACTCAACCAACAGGAAGTACTTCATAGCGTTCATAGGGGCCTTCCATGGTAGGACCATGGGTTCCCTAAGCCTAACCGCTAGCAAGCCCGTACATAAGAGGAGGTACTACATGACTATGCCCGGGGTTGTCCACGTACCCTACCCCAACCCCTATAGAAACCCGTGGCACATAGACGGCTACGAGTACCCGGATGAGCTCATCAGCAGGGTCCTAGAGTACATCGAGTACTGGGTCTTCGAGCACCAGGTACCTGCGGAGGAGGTTGCTGCGGTATTCTTCGAGCCTATACAGGGTGAGGGAGGCTATGTAGTACCGCCTAGGAGGTTCTTCCAGGAGCTTAAGAAGCTTGCCGATAAGTACGGCATACTGCTAGTAGACGACGAAGTTCAGATGGCTTTAGGTAGGACTGGTAGTATGTTCGCGATAGAGCACTTCAACGTAGCTCCCGACATAGTAACCCTAGCGAAGGCGCTAGGGGCTGGCGTTGTACCCCTAGGAGCTACGATCTTCAGGAAGAACCTGGACCTAGAGCCCGGAGCCCACTCCAACACCTTTGGAGGGCACGCCCTAGCAGCTGTAGCAGCCCTCAAGAACATAGAGGTGGTTAAGAAGCTACTATCTAAGGTAGCTGAACTAGAGAAGCTATTCTGCGAGAGGCTAGCCGAGGTAAAGGAGAGGTACGAGAAAGTGGGAGACGTTAGAGGGCTGGGCTTAGCGTGGGGCGTAGAGTTCGTTAAGGACAGGAGGACTAAAGAGCACGACACTAAGACTAGGAATAAAGTGGTCTACGAAGCACTTAGAAGGGGGCTAGTCATATTAGGTTGCGGTAAGAGCGCTATAAGGCTAATACCACCCCTAGTAATAACCGAGGAGCAAGCTAAGATAGGTCTGGACATATTCGAAGAAGCTGTAAAGGCTGCATCCACATAGATAAAGCTTTATTACTCTTTTTTCTAGTTAGTTTCTACGGTGCGGGGGTGCCCGAGCCAGGTCAAAGGGGTCGGGCTTAGGCCCCGATGGCGTAGGCCTGCGTGGGTTCAAATCCCACCCCCCGCACCTTTCAGCCATAATCTTCCCAATATCGTCGCATCTTCCAATTAGTTTAGACCTCCTCTTCTTTGTCTCGGAGTCGTACTATTCCTTGTACGATTCCTTGTACGGATACAGGTAGTAGTATATGGTGTCCTTGTACCTTACCCTCCGACCTCCTTCCCCGCCCTAAAGGACGAGGCTCTCAGTTGCGAGCGCTCTCTGAGGGTGTGATTAAAACAAGAAAACATCTTCATAGTCTGAAGAGAGCTGTTGCGATTAGGAAGTAGGTAAGTACTGTTGCCACGTCGCCTATGCTTGTTACCACCGGTGCGGAGGCTACTGCTGGGTCTACCTTAAGCTTCGCTAGGAGTATGGGGAGTAAGGCGCCTACTATGTCGGCTACGTAACACGAGACCGCTAGAGCCGTTGCTACTACTAGGGCTATCCTCAGAGCGTAGCCTAAGCTCCAGGTAGCTATGTATGGTATGGAGAACCCTATAGCAAAGGCTAGTGGGGCTAGTATGGCTAGCATTAGGGTAGTCGTAGCGAACTCCTTGGTCAGTACCTTAGCTATGTCCGCCCTGGAGAGCCTTATCTCCCCAGTAACGAGACTCCTTAGGATGAGCGCTGAGGCCTGGGACCCTACGTTACCTGAGTTATCTGCTAGCATGGGCATGAAGGCCGCTAGCATGGCTGCCCTACTTATCACGTCCTCGAAGCTGGCCACTATACCGCCGGTAATGGTGTTGATTAGGTACAGGTAGACTAGCATGGGCGCTCTCTTAAGGGCAAGCCTAAGGGGGCTTTGAGCTATGTAGCCGCCCCTGACGGTCTCTATGAAGCCTCCGTACTTTAGGAGGTCTTCTGTGAACTCGCTAACAACTACGTCTAGTAGGTCGTCTAGGGTTACTACACCAAGGAAATGACCAGCTGTGTCAACTACGGGAACCTCAACCAGGTCGTACGCTATCGCTAGCCTAGCTGCCTCCTCTCTATCCTTCGTAGGCTCTACGTAGACCCTAACCCTCTCAACACAATCAGCTAACTTTACCTCCCTATGCTTAGTTAAGAGTACCTTGGTATCTACGTAACCTATTAGCCTGCCCTCCCTATCTACAGCGTAGATGTAGTTGTGGGTATCGTAAAGCCCTTGCCTAACCTTACGTATGTACGTCTCTAGAACTTCACCAACTGTTAAGTGGTCCTCGAATACCGGTACCTGGGTAGTCATTATGCCTCCAACGCTCTCCGGGTGGTACTTGATTACCCTTAAGATCTCTGAGGCAAGCTCCTGGGGGAGGACCCTCAATACGTCTACCCTAACCCTAGGGGGAAGCTTGGGGAGTATATCGACTACCTCGTCTATGGGTAGCTTCAACAGCATCTTAGCTATATCGTCAACACCCTTAACCGAGGCTAATTCGTATATTATCTCGTCGGGTAGCTTAGCTAGTACCTCAAGCAAGCTACCGAGGTTCTCTACGGAAGCCGAGGCTAAGATCCTCTTCCTCTCATCGCTACCTAGCCTCAGAAGTACCTCAAAAGCGTTCGGAGGGTCTAAGGAGGTGAAGAGCTTAACAGCCTCCTCAACATTACCGGCTGCTAGGCTTTCCTCAATAACCTCAACGACCCTCTCAACAGCTCTCTCCAAAGCCACCACCACTCTAGCAGAGATCTC
>CAYTXX010000084.1:0-4928 GCA_964442165.1 uncultured Desulfurococcaceae archaeon
GGTACCGCCTAGGTGATGGGAGCTGCGCTCCGAGCCTGGACGGACCAGTCGTAGATGGGAGCCCCTTGTCGTTGGGCTCGGCGGCCGCCCACGACCCCTATACTGGGTTCCTCTATCTTCGCTTACGAATTAGTCTACGGCTTCACGTCTTTCTCGAAGATCTCTCTCAAGTCTGTACTCTGCTATGATCCTCTCGATATCCTCTAATGAGAGAGCTCTTCTCTCCAACTCTCTAGCTCTCCTTATCTCAGCTACTTTCTCAGCTACTTCGCTAAGCTTAGAGAGCGCCGCGCTCTCAACTAGGGCTACCCCCTCAACGCTTCCGTGATCTACAGCCTTAGCAACTGGGACAGTAAGCTCTTCCACAGCTTTCTCTACTAGGTCGTCCGGCACACTATCTGGTACGAGGATCTTCAAGTTGTTTCTCTCTATAAAGTCGAGGACCCTCCTCAGCTCCTCCAGCTCTACCCTCTCCACGTATACTACCTCACCATACCTTAGTAAACCTAGTCTCACTAGGTCGCTTAATGAGGGGACCTTCCTAAGGACTGATATACGTCCTAAAGCTACCTCTGGGAGTAGCTCAACCAGCCTGTAATAAGACTCTCTAAGCTTAGCGTATTCGTACCTATAGTTGTCTAGGTCTTTTATAGCGTTTAAAAGCCTTTGAGTAAGCTCGTATACCTTACGGTCCCTCAGTAGACTCTGAGATATGCTACTTAACCTGCTATCTATCACACGGTTAAGTTTGGCTAGCTCCTCCTCTAGGCTTCTAACCTTAGCTAGAAGCTCCCTCTTCTCAGCCTCTAGGGAGCTTACGTAGCTCTCCAGCTTCTTAACCCTGTTCTTAAGTAGCTCCTCCGTTTCTGCAGGCTTAGGTGCGTGCAGGCTATCTGAGCTCTGGACGTAGCTCTCAGGTTCACCGAGAGACTCCGCTATAAGCTCCTCTATCACCTCAGCTATGGTGGAACCCTCTATAAGTCTAGCCTTGTACTTCCCTAGATCTAGAGCTAGGGGGTCTAACCCCATCTCGGTCAACTTCTCCTCAAGCTCTCTAGCCTTACTCTCTAAGTACCTGTAGACCTCCAGCGCTGCTGCTAGAGCGTCCCTAATGTGGGTGTTCTTAACCTCAATCCCGCACTCCTCGGCGTACTTAGAGACCGCGAACTCCTTTTCAGAAACCTCAAGATCCCGCCCCGGAGTGTATACCCGAGCTCCGAGAGCTGCAGCTACCTTCTTGACTAAATCGGGGGGCTGGCACTTATCTGTGGCAACTATAAGGCACCTCCCGAGATCCCTGATGATGGAAACTACATCTTCCCTATCGAGCCCTCTACCTGACTTCAGTAGAGCTACATCTCCATTTAGGTCTAGAGCTGCTATCCCGGTCTCTATACCTGGGTCTATACCTACGATAAGGTACCTCTGGGCCGTGGGTCTAGAAAGGACCACCCTCCTGAGTAGCTGGGGGTTAAGCACAGGCCTTACCCGTACAACTACATCGTATCCCGACACCCTCTTTACTAAGCCCCGGAGGCTCTCCGGGTCGCTGTACACGGTGAATACGGCCGAGTCTATCCCACCCCTACTCCTCCTAACGGTCAGGTCGTAGTCTATTGAGCAGGATCTCAGATTCTCTTCGATCTTCCTAACTACTTGAGCTACAGCCGCCCTAAGGCTCCTCCTAAACCTAGCTGCACTAGAACCGCCAGCCCTACCAGAGCGCCCTCTATGTACATATATTTTAACCTTCCTGCTGAAGACCTCGATCTCCTCACCAACCCCTCTACTAGCTAAGCTAGCTACTACGATAGCTGTAAGCCTAGGGCTTAGCTTACCGTGAGGTATTTCTAGACCTACCTGACGGGCGGTTGTACGGACATCCCTTAACCCCTCCTCACCTATATTCACCTGAACTAACTTCGTATCAGGCGGTAGGAGCTTAAGGAACTTCAGCATATTCCTAACACTACCACCAAGTTCTAGGATGTTATCTAGAGCTAGGACAACAGGCCTAAACTCCCACAGAAGCCTTATTAGGCGAGCTGCCGGTAATTCATCTACCTTAACAACCTTACCCTCCTTTACAATGGCTACGGAGTAGACGTAGTCTCCGAGCTTAAGGCCCTGCTTAACTACATCTACTCCGAAGTAAGTTCTCCCCCCAGATGCCATTGGTTGGCCCCTTAACGTAGTTAACGACTCCCCAACCTAACTGGTAATCACGCTAAAAAGTAGCTACCCCGCGGGGGAGCGCATCTACTCCGTGAGGTAGAAGCTAGTTACACTCCACGACTAGTATCGTGTAGCTACGGGCTCTATATAAGCTCGTTCAGGGTAGATTTGTTGGTAGGTAGTATGAGCTTACCTCCGGAGCTGGTTAAGGTTATAGAGGCTACGGCCAGCCACAACAGGTGGAGGAGGCTTGAGTGTATAAACCTAATAGCTTCAGAGAACGTTATGTCCCCCCTTGCTGAGGCAGCCTACTTTACGGATATGATGCATAGGTATGCTGAGGGGAAGCCAGGTAAGAGGTACTATCAGGGGAACATATACACTGACGAGGTAGAGCTACTTGTAATGGAGTTAGTGAGTAAGCTCCTTAAGGTTAAGTACGTAGAGCCTAGGCCTATAAGCGGTACGGTAGCTAACGCTGTCGTTTTCAGGGTTCTAGCAAACCCCGGGGATAAGGCTTTAATAGCTCCAGTGCAGGCAGGTGCGCACGTATCGCATACGAAGTTCGGTACCTTAGGAGCCCTAGGGATAGAGCACATAGAGCTACCCTTCGACCTAGACTCCTGGAATATAGATGTAGATAAGGCTGTTAAGCTGATAGAGGAGGTGAAGCCTAAGTTCGTAACCTTAGGTGCTTCGGTGTACCTCTTCCCACACCCAACTAAGGAGCTCTCTGACGCAGCTCACTCCGTTGATGCTAAGGTAGTCCACGACGTAGCCCACGTACTGGGGCTCATAGCTGGTGGGAGGTGGCCTAACCCCGTACACGAGGGGGCTGACGTTGCAACCTCCTCAACGCATAAGACTTTCCCAGGCCCTCAGGGAGGGCTCGTATTCACAGATGACGAGGAGATGTATAAGCAGGTATCTAGGTACATCTTCCCGTGGTTCGTAAGCAACCACCACCTCCATAGGCTACCCGCAACAGCCGTAACGGCTGTTGAGATGATGTACTTCGGAGAGGCCTACGCGGAGCAGATAATTAGAAACGCCAAGGCCTTCGCCGAGGCACTAGCTGAGGAGGGCTTTAAGGTGTTAGCCGAGCACCTAGGCTACACGAAGTCGCATACCATAGTAGTGGATGTTAGGCCTTGGGGTGGTGGTGCTAAGGTAGCTAAGCTACTTGAGGAAGCGAATATCATAGTCAACAAGAACCTCCTCCCCTGGGACCCGCCGGAGGCTGTTAAGGATCCAAGCGGTATTAGGCTTGGAACTCAAGAGATGACTAGGTTCGGCATGAAGGAGGAGGACTTTAAGGAGGTAGCGCTCTTCATAAGGAACGTTATTGTAGATGGGAAAGACCCTGCGGAGATTAGGAGGAAGGTTATAGAGTTTCGAAAGAACTTCTTAGAGGTTAAGTACGGATTTGATATACCTAGGGAACTCGAGAAAAGTGCGATAAAGATACCCATGCTCTTATAGCTCTCGCTATTCAGCAAGTAGCTTTTCCCGGCTATTTCTCACTACTTCAATCTTTTTGCTGAAGCACTTAGCTAGAAACTGAAGTAGGTTACCGTCTAGCTTTCCGCTATATGTAGTACGATAGGAGTAGAGCTAGAGCTAGGGGGACTATGAGGTAGGAGAGGTCCTTACCGCTTTTGAGAAGCTCTCGGTCGATCTCGTACAGTACCCTCTGCTCGACCTCCTTTAGCCCTGAAAACGGCTCCCCCACCTCCGTCTTAGCTAGCTCTATGTACGCTCTAACCAGTACATCGTTTAGCTCTAAACCTCTCTCTAGGAGGGTCTTTATACTAGACCCTACCTCAAGTACAGTATTCAGCTTCTTAATTAGAAAGTTCAGCTCCCTAACTCTTAGTGATAGGAGCTCTAGGAGCTCACCAATCGGGATCCTCTCCGATACCAGCTTAGACTGGGTAAGTCCTCGCTCAGCTAGTACTAGACCTTCACCGCAGTATAGCTTTATACCCTCGAATAGGGCTACCGTATCTTTCGGGTCGTCGATCTGGAGTAAGGACTTTACCGTTCTCTTAAAGCTCCCAATAAAGTTCTGCTGCTTCAGAGAGTGCGCCACAGAAACCGTAACCGGGATGAAAACCAGGTTAACGGCTTGCCGAGCTCTAGAACCCAGCCTCTTGTGGGATCTAGCTAAAGCTGTTTGCAGCATCTTACCTAGCCCGATAGTGAGTAGGGTCTCCTTACCAGAGCTTACACCTAGCCCAGCCTCATAGGCTTGACCGTAGATATCCAAGGAAGAGGTAGCCGTGATTAGGTAGTCCTCGATATACCTAAACCTAGTGGAAAATCTATGGGGGGCTCCAGGCTTGATGTAGGAGTACGCAGCCATTTCCAGGGATTCGACCAGCCTACCTATGTAATCTAGCAGTGTTCCCAACCACCAAGCTTTCCAGTAGAGTGCTTTAATGCTTTGATAAGCCGCAACCTCTTAGATAAATCGCAGACTCACAGAGCTTGCAGTAACTAAGTAGTTTCGAAGGCCGTGCTGCTACCTACTTGAAGATACTCCGTAAACTTCCGATGAAGGTTACGTAGTTACAAGGTGAAAGTAACTGAGAGGATGGGAGCTCTCTATTTAAATGATGTCGTGGTACGTGGCTGACAGGATATCTAGGACCTAGAGGAAGATCCCTCTAGGAGGAGACTACATAGAGAGCTCCTTGAGAGGCTGAGGATGGCAGTACTTACACAAGCGTTCTAACGTTTCGCTACCTACC
>CAYTXX010000085.1:0-4687 GCA_964442165.1 uncultured Desulfurococcaceae archaeon
TACTAGGTCTTCAGAGGGTTACCTACGAGGTTGATCTAAGACCTAGCGAAGAGGAGGCGAAGGACCTGTCCAACCTTGCGAAGCTCCTAGAGGACTTCCTTGAGAGGCGTGGAGTGATAACCTCGTGGACCTGGGTAGACATCTACAACCAGCTGAGGGACTGGGACGTATGGGATATAGATACCTCACCTAAGAGACCGATTAGAGTTGGAGACCTGTGGGAGCAGCTACTGGGGTCGCGGAGCGTTAAACCCCACCTAACCGGCTTCGAGGACTTTAAGGAAGCTCTTAGAAGAGCCTACAGCGAGAACCTCATAGCGTTTAAGTACTCCGATACGGTCATCTGGCTAAGGCACCCCTACAGCCCTCAGGATGTGGAGCAGTACTATAGGGTGAAGTACGGGAGGGATGGTAGGTTAAACGACTGGGAGAGGGATGTGGAGCTTAAGTTAAAGGGGCTTGGAGTAAGCTTAAACGATCTAGAGGTCATATCACCGAAGTCTATAGTTAAGGAGTACGTTAACCAGATCCGGAGGTATGCAGCTGTAAGACCGGGTGAGAGGGTAGTAAGGAGGCTTGTAGTACACCTACCAGATGGTAAGCAGGACTTTACAGCTTTCCTCGCAAGGTTTAGGAGTGAGGTGGATCTAGTTGATGCTCTGTCTAGGTATCCGGTAGTAGTTGAGGAGGAGACTCCGCGTAGGGTATTCAACCTAGTAGTGGTAAGGGTAAACGATAGGGCTTACGCAGGTAGAGAGCTTTTAGAGGTTGAAGGTGATGGGTCTGCTGTAGTGAGGGTCGAGGGTAGAGTTGATGCGGATGAGGTGTTCCCCGTAGCTGTAACCCTTAAGGTAGTTGATGAAGCCGGGAAGGTGGTAGCCTCCCCTACTGAGGCTAAATTAAAAGCACCTGCCAGCTTTCAGCTGGAGCAGAAACTGGATAAAGTAGGGGAGTACACGGTACTCATAACAGCTAGTGAGCCCAGTGGCTACAGGGTTGATGAGCTCCCCGTTGCTAGGGTTAGAGTTAGGGGGGAGAGATGCGTAGAGAGGACCTACGGATCCCTCGACCTCGTTAAGGCACTTCAAACTCAGCGTGCGGGTATTAGAATAGAGATTAGGGGGGTATCCCTAAGGGGCTTAGTTAGGAGGGATGCTATACCCCGCCTTACTGAGCTACTGAACGAGCTCGGAAGGTACGGGGTAGGGGCTACCGGTAGGATCCTGCTAGAGAGCGGGGTTGAGGAAGTACGGGTAGAGTTTAAGAAGACCAGCACCCAAAGGTTAGCAAGGCTTGTGGGGTCTGTAGGTCTTGAAGCGGATCTCGAAGTGGAGGTGGAGTTCTCCGAAGACGTGAATAGCTTACTAACTACGAATAGCGGTATCAGGGCTAAGCTTACTGACCCTCTATCACCTTTATCAGCTCTTACCCAGATATCTCTACGTGAGTGCACTAGGATCTAGCATGACTGGGGGGACAGGACCATCTAAGGGAGATGCAAGGCTGAAGGTCGTTATCCAGTACATTCCAGCTAGAAGACCCTACTACATGGTAAGGTGTTACGATTACGGAAGGCCCGTACTACAAGCTAAGAGGATAGTTAAGCCGGACTACGTCCTAAGGTGGTTCCTCTACAACCAGTCCCTCCTAGATCAGGGGCTCGCTACTATAAGGAGGAGGGATGGCGGTACCGTTAGGGTATCCTTTAGCGAGCTCGTGGAGAGGCACTTCAAGGTCTTCCTACTCTACGTCTACAGCATCTTGAATGTTAGGTCCTCCAGGAGGGTTGACTGCTTAGCGAGGTGCTGGTCTAGGGTAGACGTAGTTAGCCCGGTAGTAGATGCTCTCTGGGAGCTGTCTAGGATTACGGATGTGAGGAGGTTCTCTGGGCTTCTAAGAGGCTACTGCTTATGCAGGTAGGGGATAGGGAGCTCGTTGAGGGGCTTCTAAAGCTCGTACTAGACCCTCTACTTAGGTTTAACCCCTTCTTCACCCTCTACTACAACCCTCTCGCTAACCCGCCATCACCTGAGATCCCGCGTAGCCAGTACTTCAACTACATCCACCAGGTAGCACTACTACTCGATGTACTACCTAGGAGGAGGGTTAGGGTACTCATTGGGGATGAGGTTGGGCTAGGTAAGACCGTAGAAGCTATTAGGATAGCTAAGTACTTAATTAGCGTAGGTGAAGCTAGGAAGGTACTTATCATAGCCCCGAGGCAGTTGATTAGGCAGTGGCGGCATAACGAGCTTAGAGACCTAATGCACTCCCCTAGTAGTACTAGGCTTCTAACTAGGAAGAGCTTGGAGGATATCGTACAGGAGTTTAAACTAGGTAAGCGGGATACCCTAGTACTACTAGCTCCCCTAGACCTAGTTAAGAGGGGGAGCTCGGATAGGCACGCGCACGGTCCGTATAGGCCGTACTACGAATTCGTATCCAGTACTAGCTGGGACCTCGTTATAGTTGATGAAGCTCACCACCTAAGCTTTACGAGGACCCGCCTACCGCTTAGAACCGAGAGGCTAGCTCCGCTATGCGAGAGGGCAAAGCACCTAGTACTTCTCTCAGCAACCCCATCTCGCGGAACTCACGAGGATATGCTCGGTAGGATATCCCTACTAGTACCTGAGCTTAGCAGTAGGGTAAGGAGGTTTAGAAGGGATGAGGTTGCTAGGCGGAGACTTTACGAGAGTGTTTCAGAGTACGTAGTCTACAGGAGAACTAAGGAGCAGGTTAATGAGCTAGAGGGGAAGCAGGTGTTTACGAAGCTAAGGCAGTTCCTCGCACTAATAAAGCTAGGTGAGGCCAGGGATCTCTACGAAAACCTCGGAAGCTTCGTAGCGAGGGTACTGAAGTCTATGGACCCCGGGACCTCCGCGATACTGAAGGTCATAGTACTCAAGAGAGCTCTATCGAGTCCCTACGCGTTCCTTAAAACCTTTAAGAAGGTTGTTGAAGGGGTTAGCGTTAAGGCCGGTAGGGCTGTACCGAGCGACTACCTAGTTGAGAGAGAACCTGACCTCGCTGTTGAGGAGGTACTGCGGGCAACCCTTAAGCACATCCCGCGAGAGCTCGTAGAGGAAGCTCTGAGCTTGCTGAGTAGGTTCGGGAGGCTGTATGAGGAGGGCGACCCGGGGTTTAAGGCACTTGCACACCTACTCTACCTAGTTGCTAGCGGTTCTAGCACGATCCCCAGGGAACTTATGGGGGATTACATAGTCTTCAGCGAGTACAGGGACACCGTTGAATACCTATTCAACAAGCTTATAGAGTTCTTTGAGAGTAGGGGGTTTAAGCGGGATGAGCGAGCTAAGAGGTTAATCATAGAGGAGGCTTTGAGGAGCTACCGAGAGCGGAGGTACCTAGAGAGGAGAGAGCGTAGGTATGAGAACCTCCTCAACTCATCTACAGCTATCCTAGAGAAGGACGGTACGCTGGTGTTCCTGGGGAGGGTGTCCTCCTGGAATCAGGATGTAGTATACCTAATCCCAGACGTAGTGGAGGTTCTTGATAGGTACGCTACTGGGAGGACTTTAAAGGTTCTACTAAGTACTGACGTAGCCTCGGAGGGGTTGAACCTACAGCAGTTCAACGTAGTCGTTAACTACGATGTTCCTTGGAGCCCCGTTAGAAGGGAGCAGAGAGTTGGTAGGGTCTACAGGTTGAGGCAGAGGAGGGACTGTACTGTGGTAGACCTAGTAAGGGAGACTACAGCTGAGTACGCTTTCTACGCTAAGCTAGTATTAAAGCTTCTTAACGTTGTTGAGCAGAGGCTACTGACAAGACCTATCGAGGGTTTACTAGAGCTATACGTAGCTAGAGGGAGCGGGGTAGGTGAGGAGTACCTAGTACTTACCGAGAGGTCCGTTGGCGAGGTACTTGTAGGTATCTACGAGAGGGTCTACGCTGAAGGTGTACCTCTACAGGATGCCTTAGCGGAGGCCTACAGGGAGCTACTAAGTAAGCTAAGGATGTACAAGGCTCTAGCTGAGGAACTAACATCGAGGGGTTACCGAGCGTACTCCGTTAAGCAGTACGTCCAGGAATTTACTGGTTGCAGTAGCCACGAGGAGTTCGCTGGGTCTCTTTCGAAAGTCCTTGAGGTATTCTTCGGTAAGAAGGTCGTAGACCCAGCTAAAGCTCTGAGAGAGCTCTACGACGAGCTCTTCAGTAAGGGGCGGGTAGCAGAGCCACCTCTAGTGCTACTGATCAGCGAGCCCGGACTTGAGGAGGGGTACCTAGGTGTTGCGGACCTCACGGTTGACGGGAGGACTAGGTACTCCATGCCCGTAGCTCTACTTAGAGTAGATGGTAAGTGGAGGGTTTACCGAGGTTTAGAGGTACTTCAGTGGCTTGTAGAGCTATACGAGAGCGGTAGGTTAAAGCCCCTCAAGTTCTTGAGGGAGCCTCCTAGCTTAAGTAGTAACCCACCTCAGGAGGTAAAGCAGATCGCGTATAGGTTAAACCAGTACCTAAGCGCGAGGCTTAGGGATAAGGAGAGGCAGTTAAGCACTATACTAGGCACCCACCTCAAGGATGTAGCTGAGCTTGAGCTAGCCCTCCGAGAACCTGTTATCAGGCTAGTCAGCTACCAAGGTCTAGAGGAGTACGGTAGGTTCGTAGAGGGGCTACCCCCAGCCATTAGGCTCTGGATGGACGAGGCGGGGGTCAACTTCGTAGC
>CAYTXX010000086.1:0-4610 GCA_964442165.1 uncultured Desulfurococcaceae archaeon
CTCCAAGGTCTTCGCAGACAACCCTAGCTAGCTCTGCAGACACCAGCACCTTATCTAACGACTTCGTAGACCTACCTAGGGCTGAGATTAGCTCGTTTAACCTTGTAGATAACTCCATCCTAACCTTCTCAACAGACCTCGAGTACCTTGGGAAGGCGTTGTCCAGCTCTACGTAGCCTACCCCAAGCTTTGAGAGAGCTCTAGCTATAGCCTTAGCTACAGCCGTGTTATCGTAGTCCCTATTATACCTTAGGAGGACCACCGAACCCCTAACCCTACTAGCTAGCGCTGGTATGAAGACCTTACTCTCAAGTACTATAGCTGGCGCTACCCTACAGCTGAGGAGCTCCATAACCTGACGCTTAGGGCCTAGTGGGACGTTACCCTCAAGGTCTTCAGCAGGGCCTGCACCGCTACCCGAGCCATTTACCGTTACAAGTACTGAAAGTACCCCGTTGGGGAGGTCTACGTTGAGACCTCCAACAGCATCACCCTCAGTACCTATACGAGTGAGGATGAAGCCTAGTACAGACTTCGCTACGGTATTGAGAGCTACGGTGGAGAGAACGTACTCCGCTGCAGTAGGAACCTCAGCCATCCCCCTCCGCGTACCCCACCGAAGACCTTAAGAACTGCTAGGTGCGGTAAGGAGGAGTTAAGCCCCTCGAGGTTCCTTAGGAGCTTTGCTTCAAACACGGTTAAACCCCCTCTAGGGGCAGCACAGCCTACTCCCCCACCAGCTGTCTCTACGCAGAAGGACCTAGGGGTCTCTACTCGAACCCTCCTAACCGATGTATCGAAGTCGTAGAACATACGTAACACTTCTAGAGCTGCCGAGAAGCCTAGGGAGTTGTTCTGAATGAATCTACTGTGGCTATACGTATGTCCTACACCTACGTGTCCAGCCACTAGGACTTTACGTACGTGCAACATCCCACCAGCTTATAGGTAGGTCAAAGGTGCGAGAAGAGCTTAGAAGGGAAAACGTAAACTGACCTGAGGATCTCCTACTTAGACTTAAACTTCTGCTCGTCGAAGTCCTTTAGGATTAGCTTGCTTACTGCTAGAACACCTAGTGGGTCGCCGGTTACGTTTAGCATGGTGCTCGGTTAGGCCCAGCAGTACGTCGATGGGTAAGGCAGGCTTCGGCGCCGTCCAGCCAGGAGGTGGGGCTTGCGTAGCTTAGCTCGCTTGGTGGTAGGCGTGGCCAGCTCCCTAGGGGAGAGGGTCTCCCGATAGCTCGCCGGGAGGTACTACACCTTCCGTGAGAGTTGCTCTAGGAGGAGGGCTTTTAGACTTCTCCACGTAGTTCTACCCTCCTGCGGAATCGCCTACAGCCTGTGGCTACTCCCGAAGTACGGCGCGAGGCTGTACGACGCCCTCCGTCTCGAGTTCTGGATCATCTCCCTCACACTAAATTTAGGCTTCTCCGTGCTGGGCTGTAGCTATGTCGCTATAGGGACTACTAGCCCAAATTCCCCCAAGCTACAGCTTCCTAGGGGCTCTGTGGAGGTAGTGGCTGTAGTTGAGTTCTCGGGTCTCTGTAGGTCTAACCCTGTTAGGCTATCTAAGGAGCTGGGTAGGGTCGGTGCTAGGGTTGTCTCCCACGACCTCTCCAGCGGTGTGCTGGTGGCTACCCTAAGGCTTAACCTACTCGACCCTAAGGATGCGGAGTCTAGAGCTAGGTACCTAGCTGAGGTAGTATCTAGGGAGCTTCTCGGCTGCCGTGCTTGGGTTAAGGTAATCGCTTCGGAGGCCCTCTGGAGGCCGCTGAGCAGGTACGCGGTGGCTAGGCTATCCTCAGCTGAGGGCACGGTCTACGTAGTCCGCCTACCCGGATACTACTACACAGTTCAGAGGTCTGCTACAGGTCCCGCAAGGCTGAGGCTAGTACCGGTAGCTAGGTCCGAGTCCGGCTTCTACGGGGACCTCAGCGGGCTTACGTTCCCCTGCGAGGAGGCTGTGGCGCACCTAACTCGGATCCTCAGGGACCTAAAGGAGGTCTAGGGAGCGGGTGGTGATATACCCTAGGAGCTACTCTACTTCGGTGCTAGGTGTGGACTGCAGTACCTCGAAGGCCTTAGTCGGAGCCGCAGTCGGCTGCCTACTAGCAGTACTATCCCTAGTAGCTGTGCAGACCTCCTCGGACATACTCCACTACGCTACTGCAGCGCTGTACCTCTCATCAGCCTTCCTCGCCCACCTACCTGCGTCCGCTATAGCTAGAGCCCAGTGCTCCATTAGGAGGGGGGTGGTCCTCTACCTATCCATAACCCTGGTAACGTGGGTCGCGGTCTTCAACGTAGTCTACGTACTCGTATCAGGGGTCTAGGGGTGGAGCAGCCCCCGGCTACGGGTAAGTACGGCGTCATGGTCTACTACGACACCATAGCGCCCTCGTACAGGGAGCTCTACGGGGCCGAGCAGCTATCTAAGTACTCCACCTCGGTTAGGCTCTCGAGGAGGTCGCGGATCCTCGACCTAGGCTGCGGCGTAGGGCTGCTCTACGAGTACGCCGTAAGCTTGGGCGTGGAGGTAGAGCTCTACGTAGGTATAGACCTCAGCTTCGAGTCTCTGAGGGAGCTTAGGGCTAGGTACTCCCGTGAAGGCCTAGCCGAGGCTGTAGCGGGGGACATCGATAGGCTACCGATTAGGGACGGCGCGGGGGTGTTCACCAACGTCTACTCGTTTACGGTGTACACGTGCGGCTACGGTAACCCTGAAGCTGTGCTTAGGGTACTGGACCTGAGCTCCACCGAGGAGGTAGCCATATCGGTACTGTGCTCCGACGGGAAGCCGAGGTGCCCCCAGGGGCTATCCGCAGCTGGGGAGCTGGGGAGAGCTGAGGTACTCTGCAAAGCGGTGAAGAAACCCGGAGGTGCGGTAGCTAACCCCTTAACTGAGTAGCTAGCCGAGAACTACCGCCCTCAAGTTTGAAACCCTTCCTAGCCGTCGAAGTACTCGACGGGAACTAGCAGACCCTAGAAGCCCTGTAACATTCTCCGTGAAGGGGCCTGCATGGAGGGTACCGTGTCCTAGGGTACTATGTATGTACCCTCTTCATCGCGCCACGACGAGCGGGGGTTAGCCTCCAAAGCCTTAGGGGCTATTAGGACCTCTCTCGGAGCTAGTAGGATCTCGCACGTTGCCTCATCGTTATCCCTATACCACCACCAGTAGTAGCGTGTACTGACTACCTTAACTGCCGGCGTCGCGTACTGCCTATCCTCCCTAACAGCTTTATAGAAGTCTACTGCTAGCGATGCCTCCCAAAAGCCCTCGTACCTGAAGGTTATAGTAGTGTTAGCTATACTTACATCCGTTTCTACCGTTTCGTAGGGTACTGCAAACCCTATTATCACAGTTCCTGGAGTTGCGGAAATTGCGTGCCAGGGTGGTGGCGGCGGAGAGTATGGTTCGACCTCATGTGGGAGTAGGGGGTTCTCCCCGCTACGTACGACATCCTCGACTACCGCTGGGTAGAGGAGCCAGTACTGGTAGCAGCTGAGTGGCGCGTGGCAGTCCCTATAGAACTCGTACACGTATACAACGCGTAGGTAGACCCTGTCGCTGTAGTTGCCTGTAAGTGGGGAGGTCTCAGAGAAGTATATCCAGTGAGGTGGGGGGGTCCTTGGTGCTGCCATCCTCGTAAGCCACCTCCCGGCGGATCTCCACCGAACCTCTCCCTCGTCTCTAAGTACAGGGCCGCGGTCGAAGTCGTAGAAGGCCTCTAGGTATACAACCGACGGCTTAGGGTAGGCGTATAGTATGAAGGAGGTCTCTAGTCCATCTAGTGAGTATATCCTAGGCCCCCTAACCCAAGTACGGCACTCACCTACCTTTCTACGCAGGTCTACCTCTTTAATATGGATCCTGCACTCGAAGGCATCTACAACCCCCTCCCAGCTCCCTACGCTCCCCGCACTTCCTGAGCTCAGGACCTGCGGTACTTCCTCACCTACCCTTACCTTCTCTACGTGTACCTTACCTCTCGGGAGGACCTCGACAACCCTGCCCCAGTTAAGTACCCCACTACCGTCCTTCCTGTACGTAGCGGGTACTAGGTACTCCTGAGGTTCGTAGTACCCTGCCGGGGTAGGTAGGGTACTCCTTACCGTAACCGTGGTCCCTGGCGTGTGGGTACTGAGGTAGATGAGCTCTGTATAGCCGTCCTCCGCCAGGCTATAGGGAGTTGGAAACCTCCTAACAATAACAGCACGGTCATCAGCATCTACGTGAGGTAGAGAGACCTCGAGCTTAACGAGCGCTAGGGGTCTACTGCTAAGCCGGGGGCTCACTACCACGTACAGCTCATCGCTACCTAAAGCGGTAGCCGTGGTAGCTATAGTAGTAGCTAGGAGTAGTACTAGCGTAGCTATAGCTGCAGACTCGCGCTTAATAACCACACCCGAGAATTCTACAGCTCTTGCGGTATTTATGCTTCTGCTAAGAGTTAGGAGCGCTACACCTCTTTTTGAGCTCGCTCAGGAGGTATAGCTAGTGGTACGTAGGAGGTATGCACTCCAGGGTGATGTAGTCTGTGTCGGGGCACGCAATACCTTACCGTAGGCTACTCGATGAGAGATCTTGGAGTAGGTTCCTTAAGGTAG
>CAYTXX010000087.1:0-4541 GCA_964442165.1 uncultured Desulfurococcaceae archaeon
GGTGTGGCGGGCCCGCCGGGATTTGAACCCGGGACCACCGGCTTAGAAGGCCGGCACCCTATCCTGGCTAGGCCACGGGCCCCCGCTGTAGTGTGTGGTGATAGAGTTTAAAACCTCTACCTAGGCGGTCTCCCGCGTACTCTAAGTACTATTGGCTGGTTGAGCTCCCCCCTGTACTCTACCTCCACCCCGAGGATCCTCTGGACTAGCCAGGTGTTCGTGTACGCGTGCAGGGTGAGCTTTGCTAGTCCGGCTACGCTCTCGCCATCGGCTAGGGCTAGGTACGGTACCACCATGTCACCCATGTGCCTGTCGTAGGCCATCCCCGTCCTCAGATCCTCGATTAGCTTGGCTGCAGCCTCCCTACCTACCACCTCAGCTGGCTTACCCCTCTCACCTAGGGAGTCACCTCCCAGTATGCTCCTCTCTGTCTCAGCCCATAGGACTACCCCAGACCCCGGCCCTAGGTGGGGGTCCCTACCCTCCTCGTACCACTCAACGTCTACTCTAACCGGCACCCCGAACTTCCTAAGCTCCTCTGCAACCGCCCTAGCCTGCCTCTCAGCTACGTGCTTCGGCAACTTAACGCAGTGGGATATACCCCTAACCGATAGAGTCCTACCAGCCTCGACGAGGTCTACCGGGTTGAAACCCCTCGGAGGCCTATCAACCCTAACCCTTACTACACCACCCCCCCTAGGGTAGTGGCCCCTCCTAACTAGCTCTACCTCGAAGGTGTAGCCTAGCTTAGCTAGGTGGGACCTAACTACATACCTAAGGTAGTCGACGGGTGGGGACCACGGTACGTCCGTACCGCCCCTAACCTCAAGGGATATCGGTGAATCCGCGAAGGCTACTATAGGTAGTAGCGTCTGGAGTACTAGCGTTACTGAGCCAGCTGTACCTACGTCGAATACGTAGCTACCACCCCTAATAGAGCCGGGTCTGAAGACTACCTCAGTAGACCCTACGTAAGCCCCCTCAACTGTAGCTCTACAGACCTCAGCTGCTGCTAGGATACCCGTTAGATGCTGCCTCTTCAGCCCAGGCTCCGACCTCTTAGCCCTTATGTTAACTACCCTTACGTCAACCCCCGCTATAGCTGAGAGAGCTACCGCCGTCCTAAGTATCTGGCCCCCACCCTCACCGTACGACCCGTCGATTACGAGCATCTCAGTCAGACCCTAGGACCTCCCTAATTCTCTCAACACCTCCGAGCTCATCTATAAACCTAGCAACTGACGGGGGTACAAGCTCCCTCCAGCTACTATCACCTAGAACCATGAGCTTCCTGATCTTAGTTGAGGAGTACCTACTCCTTTCGTATGGAGGTGGTACGAGGACCTCGTAGCCGGCCTCCTTGAATAGCCTAATGACTAGAGGGTTCCTGGCTACCCCGTACCTGAACTTAGGTACGTACAGCTGGAGGTAGTTAACCCACACAGAGTTCATCAGTATATCCGGGACAGGGATTATGTAGACCCTCCTAAGGTCTACGCCGAACTCCTCCATAGCTAGCCTAAGCATTACAACCCTCTCACCAGCTGTAAACGGGTTAACTATGGTGTGGGACTCCTGAGCTGTACCTATAGCTACTATGAGCTCGTCAACCCTCTCCAAAGCCCACCTAATTACCTCTACGTGTCCTAGGTGTACCGGCTGGAACCTACCTGGGTACACAGCTCTAACTACATCGCTCCAGACCATAGCCCCTAGACGAGTACCCTTAATAGCAAATAAGCTACTGTATAACCCTAGATCACTGAGCCCTAAGAGCTAGACCCCTACCTCCAGCTTAACCCTAGCTACCTACCGAAGCCTTTAGCATTAGCTCTAGGTAGGACTCAACAATTAGAGGCCTACCCTCTAAGCCGAGGTCTCTAAGTACCGCTTTAACCTCCGCAAGGAACCTCTCCTCAGACTCTGGGTTAACCATCTCGAACTCCACGAAGGTCCCTAGGTTCTCGACTACGTCTAGGAAGACCTTCAGCTCCCCCCTAGCGTAGACCCTCCTACGCTTCGCTACCCTAATAGTCTGGAAGCCTAGCTTTCTGAGCACCTCAAGTAAGCGCCCATCGGGTAGCGGGATCTCGACCTCCTCCCTAGCCTTAACCCTGCCGGACTCTACTACACCCTTGTAGGTTAGCTCAAACTCAGTACCCGAGGGGGTCTCGGACCTCCTAAACCTAAGGACGGTCCCAAGCCTATAGTTACTGCAGTACCTTAAGTCTACGTAGTGATCCTCCTCGTAGACCTCACCTAGGTACCTAAAGCCGGCTCCATCAAGGAGCTCCACTACTCTCCCTAAGTCAACTCCCTTGAGGTCCACCTTAACCTCGAACTCCCTAGAGCTCACTCGAACCGCACCGTAACTCTTAAGGTAGTCTAAGCTAAAAGAGCTGGGTAGGGTTGCCGAGCTATACCGACGCCCTAAGCTCTGTATGGGGTAGGATTAGGAGCTCTACTAGTAGTAGGGTTGAGGAGGTAGCCTCGTCCTACGGCTACCTAAGCTACATGGTTACGAGGTACCTGGAGATGCTGGGTAGCTGGGAGGAGGTTATCGAGCTACTCAAAGCCTTCGAGGGGGACCTCGTGAAGTCGATAAGGGTGAACACCCTGAGGTTTGGAGACCCTAGGGAGGTTATCGAGAGGCTAGAGGCCCTAGGCTACTCCTTCACCCCCGTACCCTGGGAGAGGTACTCCTACACCGTAGTAAGGAGCGGGAGGGTACCCCTAGGCGCTACGCACGAGTTCCTCCTCGGCGGTTACTACCTGTATAGGGGGCTAGCATCCCTCCTACCCCCCCTAGCGCTCAGACCTACGGATAGTGATAGAGTGCTTGACGTAGCTGCAGCTCCCGGTGGTAAGACAACCCACATAGCTCAGCTAATGGAGGGTAGGGGGCTGGTTGTTGCGGTAGATGTAGATAGGGAGAGGTTCAGGGCCCTTAGATCCAACCTGGAGAGGATGGGTGTTGAGAACGTGGTTGCACTGAGGATGGACGGTAGGCTGGTACACAAGGTCTTCGGTAGGTTCTTCACTAAGGCCCTACTCGACGCACCGTGCACTGGTGAGGGTCTTATACAGCTAGATAAGTCGAGGAAGGTTAAGACCTCCTTCGATGACCTGGTTAGAGCGCATAGACTTCAGGTAGAGCTCCTGAAGGCTACTGTAGAGGCGGTAGCTCCCGGAGGTCTCGTACTCTACTCTACATGCTCCATAGCTCCCGAGGAGGATGAGTTTACAGTAGCCGAGGTACTGGAGTCCTCGAGTAGAGTTGAGGTAGTCGACCTACCCCTAGAGCTCGACCTACTTCCAGGGCTAAGCGAGTACTTCAGGGTAAGGCTTCCCGAGGATCTGAGAAGGTGTAGGCGTATCTACCCGCATAAGCACGGGATGGAGGGGTTCTTCCTATGCCTTCTAAGGGTACTGTGAGGTGTAGGCTTGGCGGTGATGAGCTAGAGAGGCACGTTACTAGGCTCTACGGAGCTGGGGCTGTTAGGGCTCTCGTAGGCTACGTCCCGATGTACTGCTGGAGCTCCTTTACCGAGGTCTACCTACTTAGGGAGGAGCTTCTGGAGGCTGTTGAGAGGGTCCTGAACAGCGGTAGGGTACCCTACTCCGCAGGTCTCTACGCAGGTAGGCTTAGGAGGTCTAGGCCCATCTTCATACCGTCCCACCTACTAGTGGAGAGGGTTTACGGAGTTCTAGGTAAGTACGTAAGGGCTTTCGAAGCTGCCGAGCAGGGGGTTAGGGTAGTCCTCTACGGGAGGGACCTACTTAAGAGCTCTACACTTAGGTGCTTCGAGCCCCTCGAGGTAGGTGAGGTAGTCTCAGTAGTAGGTACCGATGGGAGGGTCTACGCCCTAGGGCTCTCCGAGGTCGGTAGCTGCTCTGAGCTAGAGAAGCTTAGGGCTGAAGACGCTGTTGCTAGGGTTGTCTTCGACTTGGGCTGGTACCTACGTGGGGGAACCGTAGCTAGGGAGAGGAAGTACAGGGTGTGAGGGGCCATACCCTAAGCTACGCACTTACATCTGAAAGCTGCCCTCTAGGGTGAGGAGCTCGAGAGCTTTCTGAGTACGAAGCTACGCCCTAGTTCGTACGCCTTAATGGAGCTCTCCACCCACCTCTGAGGTATAACCTCAGCTATCGCGCTCCTGATGGAGCTATCCGAGGGTGTGCTTGAGATGGATACGAAGGCTCCTAGCATCACCATGTTAATGGCCCTAGGGTTCCCAGCTCTTTGCGCTATCTCAGCTGCAGGTACCTGAATAGTTCTAGCGTACTTAGAGATCTCCCTTAGAAGCGTTTCAGCTGTAAGCTCCTCCTTCTTCAGACCGGCCGTTACCGGAGGCTTAACTATATTAGCTACTAGAGCTAGACCCCCCGACTTTAGGAGCTTTAGAGCTCTGAGAGCCTCGGTCAGCTCCAACCCTATGAGGTAATCGGCCTCACCCTCCGAGAACGTAGGTGATAGCACTGAGTTCCCGAACCTAACGTAGCTAACTACAGAGCCGAACCTCTGCGCCATCCCTAGGGTC
>CAYTXX010000088.1:0-4352 GCA_964442165.1 uncultured Desulfurococcaceae archaeon
CTGTTACGGTTATGCCTGTAAGCTCGCACACACTGGCGTCGCACCTACCGTTACCCGCACTAGGCGTTAGGACTACCTGAGGCCTTATCTCCAGGCTACCCTTCTTAGCCTCAGTGGTATCGGTGCTTACGCCGAGCCCTAGGACCTTGTAGGTACCCCTAGGTAAGCCCCTACCGGTTAGCGCGAGTAGGTTGACCGTTGTGCTACCGGTCCCGTCATCCCCTATGGTAACGGGGGCTATCGGGAAGCTACCTGTGTACGGGCCCTCGAACCTTAGGGCGTTTACGGTATCGCCGGGTAAGTAGCCTAGGAACTTAACGGTAACCGTTTGAGGTGTACCTGTTGGGTCTACTATAGTGGTTGAGGGTGGTGTTACAACAGTCTTCGGGTAGACTACCGTCTCCTTGTAGTCAGCTAGGGTACCCCATATCTCTAGGACTACGTAGAGGTCTATCAGCCCATCGCCGTTAGCGTCGGTAGCTGAGTCTAACTTCTCGGGTAGGGTTAGTATAGTGTCGTAGACCCCGGGTACCGATGCGTACCTGGAGACGGATGCCCAGACTACCGTGCAGCCGAGATCGGGGCATAGCTTAACGGTGTACGTAGTTGCTATGAATACCTCTACGCTTACTACTACGGGCTCCCCTGGGTATATCTTAGGGGTCTTGATCTCGACTATCCTACCTCCTGCTATCTGCGCTAGGACTGCCGTACCTGCCGTTACTGCTAGGCCTAGGAGTAGTAGAGCTACTAGCGTAGCTGAGTATAGCTTCCTGGGTTCCATACGTATACCCTCACTACCTAACTCTACGGAAGCCCATTTAAGGGATGTGGGTAAACCTGTACACACTCAGGTGTACGCATGTGTACAGCTTTTTGCAACTCTTTTAGTTTTCATATCGGTTTATGATGGTTTATATGTGGTATTTTATTCTTTTGCTATGAGAAGTGTTTATATGCTCTGGAGTAATCAGAGCAGCTCAAGATGTGGGGTCCCTGGGGTGGCCCTGAACGCCCCCAAGCTCGATGAGAACCCGAGCGGAATGCGGGGGAACGGGGGTGAGGCGATGAAAGCACATCAACTCGTATAAACCTACATAAGAGCTGAACCCCTACTGGAGCTTCCTCAGCAGGAATACCGCTACCCTGTAGTCCCAGACCTTGGAGTCCCTGCTGAAGCCTCCTTCGTCGTATACCAGCTTGAAGTAGGCTCTGTAGTAGCCGTACTTGTAGCCCTCTGCTGAGTGGGCTAGGTAGTCGCGTACCCTAAGACCCTCCAACCTATACTGGAGGTACACGCAGCCCTGGGGTATGTAGGTGTAGGCGTAGCTGGGGGTAAGCCTGAGGGGTGTGCTGTGGCCTACGTACCCGTACCAAGCCCCCTCCTCAAGCCCGTCGTCGAAGCCCCTCCTAAGCTCTACGGTGGTGTTATAGCCTACCTCCCACCAGAACAGGGTCCTGTAGCCCACCAGGTTAACAACGCTGGAGGGCCTCGTATCGTAGGATCTGCGGCTAGGCCCTACCCACACGTCCCCGCAGACTACGTAGTTCCTACCCAGCTCATCGCGCTCTAGGGTGCAGGTAGCTGGGTACCTACCTAGAACTACGTCGTAGGTAGTCCTATTGAGTACTACCAGTACGTAGTACCCGGGGTCGATAGCCTCGAACCTGTAGACAACCCTCATCGTAACCTCGTAGTACCAAGCTGCGTCGGGTGGTGAGGGGCAGGTGTTCACCTCGCAGGATCCTTGAGCACCTACGTAGACATCGAAGCAGTACCTAATACCCTCCGACTCCGTACACCTGCTCTCGAATAGCCACTCCCTGTAGGGGATACTCCACTGAGACTTAGGTACCGTGAGGTTCTCGAGTACAGGTCCATCCTCCGAGCACTTCCTGAAGATCACGATCCAGTGGGTTGGGTTAAAGTACGGGTACCACCTCATACTTACGTAGAGTAGGTTACCGCACTGAGGGGTGTAGTAGGGGTCTAAGCTGAAGTATGCAGCAGCTACAGGTACGTACTGCCTAGTAATGCTATCGTAGTCCTCAGGCTTCAGGTACTGCGCTAGTAGGGAAAGGAGCCTAGATGTTTCGTAGTCCTCGCCACTAGAGCTACCAGCCCCCCTAGGTCTTAGGAGTACATACCTACCCCCCTCAAAGACCAGCAGTAACCTCCCTCCAGACCTAAGCCTATCAACTAGAGAACCGTCCCCTATGGTGGTCGGGCCAGCTACGTAGACCTCCCCACATACCTCCACCAGCTTCCCACTCTCTATGAGGTAGGCTGCTAGTAGCCTAAGGGGGGTTGAGCTAGTAACGACTACTCCGTCCTCTACAACCTTAGCTTCTATAGATGCTGAGTAGACTCTGTAGAGGTCCTGTAGGTAGTCAGCTAGCTGTACACCACCCTCACGGCTAACCCGTATAGCTGCTGCAGCTACAGTAGCTAGAGCTACCAGCACTAGAGTAGCTGCAGCTAGTGTAGAGATGGAGGCTCTAGCCACCTAAACCACCCTAACCACCCTCACTACATAGTCTCCGCAGACTACCGCAAGCTCACTACAGGAGGTTCTGTAGGTATGTGCTCCAGGCGGTACCTCGAGGACCTCGGGGTAGCTACCCTCTAGACAAACTAGCTTAACTACGAGTACCCTACTATCCCAGTTAACTAGTACCACGTAGCCATCTACGTAAAGAGCTGAGAGCCTCGGTATCTGCGGGGAGCGCCCGACCGAGGTACTTACCGAGCTAGCTGCGTAGAGTATGGAGAGCCCTACGCTTAGAACTACAGCTAGCAGAGCTAGCTCTACGTAGAGCTGGGCCACGCCCCTCAACAGACCACCACCAGTGTAGAGCCATTTAAAGGGTTCCCGAACTCCCTCCACGTAAACTCGGCTACTGCCGTGCTTTAGGAGGTGCTTAAAGCCCTATGCTGCTAGCTTAATTTAAAGCTCTTACCAGGTAAGGAACAGTTGGGGAGGGTTAGCACCGTGGTAAGCCGAGCTTCAGTAGCGCTGGTAGTAGCTGGAGTAACGTTGCTGCTTCTCTTTCTCTACGTAGCCGAACTCGGGGTAGCTAGCCCCGGTAGGGTCTACGTGGTCTTCGATAGCTGCGGTTATGAGACTGTGAAGGCTCTGGTGTCCTCCTACCCTGAAGCTAAGGGAGAGGTGCACCCTCCTGGGCAGCTACCCTATCCACCACCTCAGGGGGCTGTAGTGGTACTCCTAGTAACGAATATCTCGCCTAGAAGTTACGTGGAGCAGGCTCTAGCCTGGGCTAGGGAGATAGCCTACGCTACCTACATCACTACGGACCTACTTAACCTATCTAGTTCCAGGGTAAGCTCTACTGATATCTGGCTATACTGCACGTACGGGGATAGCGAAGCCCTTAGAAGGATTGCCGAGGTGGTTCTAGGGGTTAACCTAGTTAGTAGCACTCCACACTCCCTGAGTACCAGCGCTCTAGCAGTTTCCGCAGTTCTCGTAGCTACATCCATAACCCTCCTCCAGGTACTCAGGGAGAAGGTCGAGGACTTCCTAAAGAAGGTCGGAGCCGTTATAGTGCCCCCACTCCTTAGGTTTAGGGTAAGTAGGGAAGAGGCTCTAGAGCACCCCCTTAGGAGAGCTATATACGAAGCTGTAGCATCTGCGGGAGCTCTACGCTACAAGGACCTCATGAAGTTCGGTAGTAGAGCAACGATAGACTGGCACCTATGGATCTTAACTAGGAGTAAGCTCCTAGTTGAGCTTAGGGTAGGTAGGGGAAGGTACATAGTAAACATCCTAAATCCCTCTACAGCTTTAAATGCGCTCATAAAGCTCGATGAGGGGGTTAGATGCGTTGTAGAGAACTCCGGTGGACCCCCACAACTTATAGCAGAGCTGTGCGGTGTGGATCCAGTATCTATATACAGTATCCTAGAACTACACAGAAGAGCTGGTGGAGGTATAGCTTTCCGCAATAGCTAGCTTCTCACCCGCTTTCGAGCATTAAGTTCACGTTTTACCGCTGACTCCAGAATCTAGCTCCCCTGAGTATAAGGTGGTGCTGTAGAGTTAAGTCCTTCGCAACTGTTTCAGTTTTTATGTAGGTTAACATGGTTTGATGTTACTCTTCTGCTATGAGAAGTGCTTATAAGTTCTAAGAGAGCTAGAAGTAAGAGAGGCACCAAGCACCTAAGATGCGGGGGTTACGGGGTGCCCTCGAACGCCCCCGAGCAGATGCAAACCCAAGAAGCGATGAGAGGAAACAGAGATGAGGCGATGAGAATCCACATAAGAGCCAACCCCGTCTAGAGCCGCCGGCGGGATTCGAACCCGCGACCACCGGCTTACAAGGCCGGCGCT
>CAYTXX010000089.1:0-4170 GCA_964442165.1 uncultured Desulfurococcaceae archaeon
GGCCATACACCGGGCTCGGTATCGGTGTACGTACCTAGCCTCCAAGCTCTGTTCTCAGGTGATACCCTTTTCGCCGGTACGGTAGGTAGGACGGACCTACCTGGAGGTTCTGAGAGGGCTCTAGTAGAGAGTATAAGGAAGGTCTTCAGAACGCTGCCGCTGGATACCTACGTATACCCAGGGCATGGACCCTCAACAACCCTCAGGAGGGAGCTCAGGGCTAACCCCTTCGTCGAGGACGCCCTCAGCGAGGGTGGAGGAGCTCAAGACCTCAAGAAGCCTTAGAACCTCCTCGTAGGTCCCCCTCCTCCTAACCCTGTGCACGTACCCCCTAACCCAGCTAACCTCCTTAAGTAAGCTCCTAAGAGCTACCTCGAGTACCTTCCTACCCTCCGAGTTGAGGTAGCCCCTATTATCGAAGAAGTCCCCGTAGTTCTCGACCAGCCTCCTCAAGGACCTAACAGCCTCCTCAACTGAGCTCTTACCCACGCCCAGCACCCTAGTCAGCAATGCGGGATCTCCTCACTACTCCGCGCGCGAAACTCTCATCACCACTAACTAGAGCTCGCTACAGTAGCTTAAAGCTCTACGTAGCTAAGACCTAGGTCTAAGCATCAAGCTACCGTTGCGGGCCTGCATCCCTAGCCTCTGCTGGAAGCTCTACGGGTAAGGCCTTCTCTAACCCTACACCTACGTGGCTACCCCTCCTAGCTAGCGCTACGACCTTCCTAGCTAGCTCCACAGCCTTCCTTACCTTACCTACGAAGTCTGCGTACTTCTCCCCGTAGTTTAACGCCTTCTTATACACCTCAACCACCTGCGGGAGCTCTACGAGTACTAGCTCCCTAAGCCTCCTCACATCAGTGGGCCCCAGCCTCTCCTTCGAGGCCAGCCTACCTAGCTCAGCTAGTACCCTATCCACATCTACTACGGCTATCTGGAGAGCTAGGAGCTCCTCGTCGGGGTCTGGGAGATCCCTCTCATCGCTTAGAGCTAGCTTAACCGCTGCATAGTCTGCGAATACCCACCACCTTTGGTTGGAGGACCTATACACCGTCTTCACCAAGCCGTACTCGCGCTCCAGCACCCTAAGGAGGTTGGACGGGTTGTAGCTAAGCCCCCAAGACCTAAGCTTAGCCACTAGGGACCTGTAGTCGAAGTCCCCTAACCTAGCTACCCCAGAGCCCCTTAGCTCCTCAGCAACCTCTACAGCCGCCTTGAGGACGTAGTAAGCCCTACCCCCGTACTTAGATAGAGCTTCGCTAACGGTGTCGATCATCCATAGCACTACAGAGGATCGCCTAAGCCTGCTAATATTAGTAGGGTACCTTAGGCTAGGTGAGGCGGTTACTACAGGAGGTAATACCTTAAGCTATCCTGAAGCCGGCCCAGCCTATGGTCTAGGGTGGTGGTATATTTTCCTAAGCGCCCAACATCTAGAGGGGTTTAGGTTGAGCTCATCCCAACCTCAGGCTCAGATCTGGGTACTGGTCGACTACCCTGCTTGCACCGGCTGTAGGCTCTGCGAGATCGCCTGTAGCCTTAGGCACGAGGGGGTTGTGTGGCCCGCAGCGTCGAGGGTAACGGTCTACGAGTTCTACCCCGGAGCCCCGGTTCCGCACCTATGCGTTCAGTGCCCCGACTACCCCTGCGTATCTGCTTGCCCAACTAAGGCCCTCTCAGTTGACGGAGCTACCGGGGCTGTGCTGGTGGACCCATCCCTCTGCACTCTATGCCGTAGGTGTATCGAGGCCTGCCCCGGTAGGGTACCTAGGGTAGTACCGGGTAAGTCCTACGTACTGATATGCGATCTATGCTCAGGTGACCCTGCCTGCGTTAGGGAGTGCTCTAGAGCTGGCTACAACGCCCTGAAGGTAGTTAGGAAGCCCTTCAACACCGTGATCAAGCACTACGCTAAGCCTCCGGAGGTACTGGCTGAGGAGGTAGGTGCTAGGGTCCTACAGGTGAGGTGGTGAGCTTGGTCCAGCTCTACGGGTGCTGGGGTAGGCTACTATCCGTAGACCTAACCACAGGTAAGGTAGGTGAGGAGAGGGTACCACCAGCAGTATTCAGAGCCTACGTAGGTGGTAGGGGGTTAGCTACCTACCTACTATGGAGGGAGCTAGGTAGGAAGTGGAGGGAGGTAGACCCTCTAGGGCCCGAGAACCCGCTGATCCTGCTAACCGGGCCTCTAACAGGCTACTACCCAGGTATAAAGATGGTTGTCAGTGGTAAGAGCCCCCAGAGCTGCGGTGTAGTTGGCTCAGCTATCAGTAGCCACGTAGCCTACGCCGTAAAGGCCTCAGGCTACGACGGTATAGTGGTTAGAGGGGCTTCGGAGAGGCCTGCCTACCTCTACGTAAGCGAGGACCACGTGGAGATCGGGGACGCGTCTAAGCTCTGGGGGCTAGGGGGCTTCGAGCTGGTCCAGGCCCTTAGGAGGGAGCTGGGCAGGGACCTACCGTCCCTCTACATAGGGCCTGCCGGTGAGAGGCTGGTTAGGACTGCTGCAGTCATGTCTAGGTGGGTACACGCAGCTGGCTACGGAGGCTACGGAGCCGTCATGGGCTCTAAGAGGTTGAAGGCCGTTGTAGTCGATGGTAAAGGTCCTCTACCACCAGTTGCAGATAGGGAGGAGTTCGCTAAGCTAAGGTACGAGGTCATAGATAAGGTAGCCTCGAGGCATACCTTCAGGAGGTGGGGTACTACAGCAGGCCTCTGGAGGGTCGGGTACGACACCAGCTCCGAACCCGTGAGGAACTGGCAGGAGGAGTGGCACAGCGTTGAGGGGTTCAGCCACGTAGTTATAGAGAGGAGGTACTGGGTTAAGAACCCGTGGGCAGACTGGGGCTGCCCCCTAGCCTGCATGAAGGTCAGTAAGGCTGAGGTTGGTGGTAGAGTCTACGTAACCGACGGACCTGACTACGAGATGGGGGCCTACCTAGGCTCTAACCTAGGGGTATTCGACGTAGATAAGGTGATAGCCCTCTCCTCACTAGCCGACGACCTAGGGCTATGCGGTATTCAGGTGGGTAACGTAGTTGGCTTCGCCGTAGAGCTCTTCGAGAGGGGGGTGCTGGCAGTGGAGGACGTAGGCTACGAGCTAAGGTGGGGGGACTTCGAGAGCCTTAGGAGGCTTGTGGAGGACGTAGCCTACAGGAGGGGGTTAGGTGCTGTACTAGCTGAGGGTACTTATAGAGCGGCCCTTGAGATAGCTAGGAGGAAGGGTATCCCACCTGAGGAGGTACTGAAGTACGCGGTCCAGGTTAAGGGTATAGGGGTAGGGGCCCACGGGATTAGGAGCGGTAAGGACTACCCACAGCCCATAGCCTACGCAGCTTCGGTTCAGGGAGGCGACCACACGTCTGTAGCAGGGCTACCGGTAGCTAGTGAGGAGTCCGAGGTGTGGTCAGCCTTCCTAGATAGCGCTGTTATATGCATGTTCACAGCAGTTGAGGAAGCTACTCTACTGAAGTTCCTCAAGGCCGTTACCGGGTGGAGACTAACTAGGGAGGAGCTGTACAGTACGGTAGGCCCTAGGATACTAAGCCTCCAGAGAATACTCCTACTACTTGGAGGACCTGATGTTAGGTGGGATCCGAGGGTACACGACGATAACCCACCGAGGTTCTACGAGCCCCTACCTACGGGCCCCTACTCCGGGAGCAGGGCATCCGCTGACGAGGTTAGGGCTAAGCTAGCCGAGTACTACAGCCAGCTAGGATGGGATGAGCTGGGGGTACCTACAACCGATACCCTTAGGAAGCTAGGGCTCTACGACGCAGTGGAGGTAGCTGAGCAGATTAGGATGGAGCTGAGAGGGGAATGAAGCTCTGCGTCGAGCTTGTCGGAAACCTAGGTAGGTCTACTGAAGGGGAGGTCTGCGTAGAGTTCGAGGGATGCGTAGACGTAGCTGAATCGGTTAGCAGAGTACTTAGAGCTCTAGGTGTAGCTCTAGATCTAGAGGAGCTCCTAGTAATGAGTAAGGAGGGGGAGCCCCTAAGGGCTGGTACAACTACGTGCCAAGTAGGTAGGGTAAGGGTTGCAAGGCTTTACAGAGGGGGTTAGGTGGGTTTAGCTATGGAGCTAGCCGTTTCTCAGTAGATGGCGGTTCATAGCCGTTCGCATTCATTTACTTCACGGCCCCCCACCACCTACCTCTCAACGGTC
>CAYTXX010000090.1:0-4070 GCA_964442165.1 uncultured Desulfurococcaceae archaeon
AGATGGGCCAGGACTACTACATCACAGCACTAGCTAAGGGCCTAGACGAGAGGACAGCGTTGAGTAAGCACGTAATACCGAACGTAAGGCCCCCGCTAGTGCTATCCCTAGCTTACGCGATACCCGGAATCTTCGGCGGGGCTATAATATTCGAGATAATATCGAACTGGCCAGGTATAGCTTACTTCAGCTACCAATCCCTACTTAACTGGGACTTCCCGGTGATGTCAGCGTTCTTCTCTATCTCAGCCCTACTTACAGTGGTATCTCTGTTCGTAGCCGAGTTAATTCTAGTAGTAATAGACCCTAGGGTTAGGACAGGTGGTTAGCCATGAGCTCCGTACCTGGAGGCAGTAGGCTTAGGGAGGCTACCGCTAGAGCTAGGGTACTCCTATCGCCACGCATCCTAACGCTCTCAGAGACCTTGAGGCTGGTGTTTAGGAAGAGAACGGCAGTAGTAGGTATATCTCTAATAGTGCTACTAGCTGTACTGGGAGGCTTAGCACCGGTCCTAACCCCCTACAGCCCGCGGATGAGGGACGTAGTCGCAGGGGACTTCGCCGTACCGGACTGGGCAGCACCGCCGGACGTAGCTAGGAACGTCGTCAAGACCCTAACCAGCTTTAGAGTAGAAAGTAGGGAGGTCTCCGGCAATGTGAGGGTAGACTTCAGGTCCCTACCTGAGGGAGGGTTCCAGCTAGTTATCACGGGTACGGGTACGGCGAGCTTGCTGGTAGTAAGCGACGAGTACGTAGAGTACCCGTATAGACCGGCTAGGTCTCTAGACGTTAGGATAGCTTTCAACGCCAGCTACCTCGAGGGTAGGGGGCAGGCGTGGTACAACGTAGACACCCTGATGATCAACAAGGACCTAGTCGAGAGGGGTGAGAAGCTAGTCCTAGAGGTCCCAGGTCCTGGTGGAACGACGGTAAGGTATGAGATACCTAAGGGGATCTACTCCCTCTACGACCTGGTCACAACAAGGGTAGGCTGGGTCTTTGACTACTACAGGGGCGCGGCGATAGTATCGGCACCTGCGGTACTACCTAACTCTATGAGGAACTTCCAGCAGCCCTACATACGTAGCATAAGGGATCCGGCAATCAGGGAGAGGGTAGCTGAGGAGTTCGGGAAGGTGAACGCCGCTAGGGAACTACTGCTTGAGAGGGGTACTCGGCTCTACATAGCTATCAACGTAACCTACTACTGTAACCCAGCGGACTTCATGATGAGCTGCAGAGACGGCTCTCTAGTGGTTAGCTACTCCCCGGTTAGGGTCTTCATAAAGGGAGACGCCTTCGGGGTCCTCGGGACAACAGCCTACGGGAACTGCGTGTGGACTCAGTGGCTCTACGGAGCTAGGACGGCTATAGCCCTGGGGTTAGGCGTAGCTGCTGTAACAACCCTAGTAGCGCTGATAGTAGGGCTAGCAGCTGGCTATAGAGCTGGTAGCACTACTGACATGTCTCTAACGTTCCTAACAGACGTAATGTACTTCATACCGCTCATACCTATGGTAATGGTCGTAGGCCTAGTCTTCGGTAGGACCCTCCTAAACATCTACGCAGTGATAATAGCTCTCTCGTGGCAGGGTGGTGCTAGGATAATAAGGCAGTGGACCATCACTCTGAGATCAAGTCTCTACGTTGAGGCAGCTAAGGCCTTGGGGGCTAGCGAGTGGAGGATAATGATGAAGCACATAGCTCCGCAGCTAGTACCCTACCTAGTCTACAGGATCGTCATGATGGTACCGGGTATGGTGTTCCTGGAGGCTGGTATACAGCTACTAGGCTTCGGAGACCCCGAGGCACCTACCTGGGGTAGGATGATAAACGAGATGTTCTACCAGGGAGCGTTCATCATGAACGCTTGGTGGTGGATCATACCGCCGATAGCTGGGCTCATAATGCTGGCAGCAGGCTTCATACTGTTCGGTATGGCACTTGACGAGATAGTTAACCCAAGGCTTAGAAGGTGAAGCACTTTTCCGATACCTACCCCTAACCCGCACCTCAACTAACCCTCTAGGTGTAGCTCGGTGCAGGATCTCATAGTCCTAGCGGCTATAATAGCCATAGCCTTAGCAGTAGCCTACCTATTCGAGATACTCAGGCCCCTCATAATCGGGCTACTCTTAGCCTACCTAGCCTTCCCTATATACTGGTTTATAGCTAGCCTGGATATAGACCCCCTACTCAGGATATTTCTCCAGATACTGGTCTTCATAGCTATGTACGGGTTCGTCCTCTACATGGTGGTAACGTACCTATACAAGCTTAGGGTGAGGATGCGTGCGGTTAAGAGATAGAGTCCTAGTTCTAGCTATCTGCTCAGTAGCTCTAGCTACAGCTACCCTACTCATCAGCCACGCAATTGAGGAGAGGGTTTACGCGCCAGCTTACGCAGGGGCTTTAACAGGTATACTGCTAACATACATGGTAGTTAAGCTAGGTGGAGGCTTCGTAGAACTAGCTACTCTCGGATCTCTAGTATCGGTACTAGGCTCAGCTCTCTACACCATCGTGTACTACCTAGCTGTAGGACTTCAGTGGGAGGCTCTAGGCTACTACACAGCTCTAGAGTACCTAGTCATGATGGTGAGGTCGGGGGTCTTCTTATTCACGTTCATCACGAGCCTAGTAATGAGTATTGCTGCGCTGCTAACGGTAGCAGCACTACTCGCAGCTCTCTTCATAGGTGAGTAGCTAGCTCTACCTAGCAGGGGAGACTCCGCCCCAGACTTCTAGATCCACCCCGCACTCCTCCCTTGGGATCGGCCTCGTAGAGCCGTCTGGGAGTAGGGTAGTACACGGCGGTACGTCCTCAAATACCGAGACTCCTGGGAAGACCCTGGAGTAGGCCCCTACCTTAACCCCGGGGTTTACCGAGACGTTTACACCGAGCCTAGCGTAACCACCTACGAAGCCACCGAGCTTCCTCCTACCCGTAGGTACCTTAACCCCCTTAACGCCTACCTTAACCTCCTTACCGTCTAGCCTTAGGTTAGCCAGCACCGTCCCAGCACCTAGATTCGCGTACTCACAGACTACTGAGTCCCCTATGTACGCTAGGTGTGCCGCTGTAGCTCCTTCCATTACAATGCTCTCCTTAACTTCTACTGAGAAGCCTATCCTAGCACCGTCCAGCAGTATAGCACCAGGTCTTAGGTAGGCGTTAGGCCCTACCACAGCGTTCCTACCTATGTAGGCAGGTCCGGAGATGTAGGTCCCGGAGAGGACCTCAGCACCTTCAGCTACGTAGACAGGACCTCTTATACTAACCCCCGCCTCTACTCTACCAAGGATCGTACTTCCCTTAACCCCCGCCCTCAGTAGCTCCTGGCAAAACTCGAGGTACCTCCAAACCCTACCGAGGTCCCGCCAGTAGCTAAGCTCGTAAACGTACACCGGGACCCCCTCGGAGGTTGCTGTCCTTATAGCATCGGTTAGCTCGTACTCCCCCCTAGGGCTTAGCTCCATCCTCTCCAGGTACCTACCTATGGAGTGATCCAGCCGGTAGATACCGGCGTTAACTAGGTTAGAGAGGGGTACAGCGGGCTTCTCAACAAGGTCCCTCAGCGTACCTCCCGGACTTACTACCAGTACACCGTAGTCACGTGGGTCCTCTACACGGTAAGCTGCTACTACGAACCTACCGGAGGATTCAGCAAGCTTAGTAAGGTCATCAGTAGAGTAGGCTGAGTCTACGTAGATTACCAGCAGGGGATCCCCTACGGAGGCCTCGAGACCCTTAAGGAGGGCGTGAGCTGTGCCTAAAGGCCTACCCTGGTCGACGACCACTACATCAAAGGGGTACCTACTCTCAATCCTTCTAATCAGCTCCCCAACTTTATCCAGTAGGTAGCTCGCTACTACTACAACCCTTGAGATACCTCCAATCACCTTGAGGTTATCTAGGTGGTACTCCAGTAGAGTTCTATCTAGAAGAGGTAGGAGGGGCTTAGGCCTCGTGTGGGTTATAGGCTCAAGGCCCCTCCCAAAACCTGCTGCAAGTACTATAGCCTCCAACCTCTAACCCGGGGGAGTTTTACGTATAGGTATTTAAAGCCC
>CAYTXX010000091.1:0-4061 GCA_964442165.1 uncultured Desulfurococcaceae archaeon
GACTCGGGGGTCAGCGGTAGGTACGGTCTAACTAGGTACACTGTGCTGAGGCTGAGGCTAGCTATCTCTAGGGTCCCCGAGGTCCCAAGGATACCTATGCCAGGAGCTCAGACCTGAGAAGCGCTTATAAAAACACCTAACGTGCGAGCTCTCGGAGAAGCCCTTGGTCAGGGTCGTAGTGCTTAGGCTAGGCCATAGACCTGGTAGGGATAAGAGGGTTACTACTCACGTAGGTCTTGTTGCTAGGGCCTTCGGTGCGTCTGGTATAGTCATAGCCGGGGTAAGAGATGAGTCTGTGGTTAGAAGCTTATTGAAGGTTAGGGAGCTGTGGGGCTGTAGGGACTTCTCAGTTGAGGACGGTGTCGATCCTATAGAGTACGTAGAGCGCTGGAAGATGAATGGTGGGGCTGTAGTGCACTTAACTATGTACGGGGTTCACGTCGACGACGTTATCGAGCAGATAAGGTCACTAAATAAGGACCTACTGGTTATTGTGGGGGCTGAGAGAGTTCCTAGGGTATTCTATGAGCTAGCGGATTTTAACGTAGCTATAGGGCATCAGCCTCACTCAGAGGTAGCTGCACTAGCTCTCTTCCTAGATAGGCTATTCGGTGGGAGGGAGCTAAGGCTTATCTGCTCTGATGCTAAGCTATACATAGTACCCCAGCAGAGAGGTAAGAGGGTGGTAAGAGTTGAGCAATCAAGTAGGGTATCTGCTTAAGTTTATTGAGATGTACTCAGGGCACGATGGGGTTAGGGTGTTTAAGCTCCTTCTAGATAGTAATAAGGAGCTAAGCTATAGCGATATAATCGCTGAGACGGGGTTAGATGAGCAGACGGTAAGGAGGGTTCTTTACGAGCTAAACGAGCTGGGTTTAGTAGCCTACAGAAGGGTGCAAGCCCCTGAGGGGGGTAGGTTCATATACTACTGGTCGGTAAACTCCATCGGTATTAACCAGGCCCTGCTGAACCGCAAGAGAATGGCGCTGGAGAAGCTGAAAGCTAGGCTAGAGTACGAGCTCTCCACAGTATTCTTCATATGCTTAGAGGACGGGCTTAGACTATCCTTTGATGAGGCCTTAGAGCACGACTTTAGGTGCCCCAAGTGTTCGTCCATCCTAGTCCAGGAGGATAGGAACCCGTACTTAGCTCCTCTAAAAGGCTTCGTGGAGAAGTTAAGCAGTGAAGTAGAGAATGAGCGGAGGGCCATCTCTTCTTGACCTCTTCTCAGGTGCTGGAGGCTTTGCCAGAGGCTTTAAGGATGAGGGGTTTAGAGTACTACTAGCTATAGATAACGATAAATCGGCAGCAAGGTCGTACTCGGCTAACTTCCCTGGAGCTATAACTATTAGGGAGGATATTAGAGAGGTTACGTGTGATGATATAAGGTACTTCCTAGGTTTACTACAAGTTGACGTAGTAATCGGCTCACCTCCCTGCGAGCCTTTTACAGCCTCCAACCCAAGGAGGAGGGAGGACCCCCTCGAGAGGCTTTACTCCGACCCCGTAGGTACTCTAGTACTAGAGTTCGTGAGGATACTCGAGTGCGTTAAGCCGAAGCTATTCGTCATGGAGAACGTCCCGGGAATTCTGGAGGGGCCGCTTAAGGCGGCTCTAAGAAAGGAGTTAGGTGCAGTAGGTTACAGCACCGTGTACTTCAACGTACTAAGAGCTGAGGAATACGGAACGCCTTCAAGGAGGACCCGCGTCTTCATATCGAACGTACCTATCTCCCCACCTAAGTCACGTAAGGCTGTAACCGTATGGGAGGCTATAGGAGACCTCCCACCACCATCGCAGGACCCGCTCATCCCTAATCACGAACCACCTCCCTCTCTAAGCCTTAGAAAGCTTAAGAAGGTCTCTAAGCTTAAGCCTGGAGGTGCTCTAGTTAGGTATAGAGGGTCTGGAGGTAAGCTCTACCCGAACCTAATCAAGCTTGATCCGGGCTCTTTAGCGCCTACAATACTCGGCTCATCGAGGTTCATACACCCTTACGAACCTAGGCTTATAACAGTTAGAGAGCAGGCTAGGCTTATGAGCTTCCCCGACGACCACGTATTCTTTGGGGGAAAGGATGAGCAGTACAACCAGGCAGGTGAGGCTGTTCCCCCAGCTCTGTCTAGGGCTATAGCTAGGTACCTACTGAGATACCTAATTTAGAGACCTTAAAGTACACCTTATCCATGTAGTTAAACAGCCTAAGTATATCGGCGTTAGAGGTCTCCAGTATAGCTATATAGCCCCAAAGGGATATGACCACCTTACCCACCCTATCATCGCTCCTCAGGCTTACTACGTAACCCCAAGCTACGTAGTCCTCGCCCTTAACGTAGTTAGGCTTCTCCTTACTCACTGTAATAACCACCTCATCACCGGTGTTTAGCTTAAGGAGGTCTAAGAGGGAGTCGAACCTTACCTTTAAGTCCCCGCAGTTAACGGAGTATATAACAACCCTAGGGATGACTGACTTAGATACCTCAGTTACCCTACCCCTAAGCTCCAGGGACTTGGAATTACGTACCGTGGTCAGGTAAACCACCTACAGCACTATCTACTTAGGAACACGGTCTACGGGGTTTCAAACCTCCGGAAACTACTGGCATTATGTCTACTGTATCACCGTCCCTTAAAGCCGTACTAAACTGGCTGGTAGGGAGGGGTCTATCGTTTACAAGTACTATGAAGTCCCCTCGCTCAAGCAGGGCCCTTAATTTAGAGTTGAACTCGCGTAGAGTGTTTATTAGCTCCTCTACTGTAGGTGCTGCGATATTTACCTCACCCTTCCCTAGAGTTTCCTTTAAGGGTCCGTAAAGTCTGACCTTAACCATACTGCACCCTAAACAGCTTTAGAGAAAAGCTAATATATGCTAACATTCGAAACAGTCTTGCGGAGGTTAGGACCATTCCCATAGAGCTTAGACTAAAGCTTCGAGGACTTTCGGGCTCTCCATAGGGATTCAAGGATCTCGTCATACCTTCGAACTCTACCCCACATATCATTCTGTAGATACAGTCTTAGCCTAAGTGAGTGGAGAAGCCTCTTCTCAGTCAATACTACCAAGTCTACTAGGCTTTTAGCTAGGCTGTAGCTTGGGGTAGCCCTAGCTTTCCTAAGGCTCTCGAGGAGGTCCTCTCTACGTAGGCTGACGCTATCAATTAAAGTATAGGCGCTACCTACGGCTTCCAAGAGGTGGGAGTCGCTACCGGCAGTTTTACACGGCTTATCAGCTGTAGCTAGTATTGTGTATACGTTAGTTAAGGGGTCTGACGAGGAGTTGAATACCTCGACGCAGTTTATGAAGCTAGCCCTGTAGAGGCTACCGATACCGTATCTAAACTTAGCATAGGGGTGAACCGCTACTAGGACGCAGTTCTCCCTCCTGGCTAGATCTACTAGAGATACTAGGCTAATGGTCTTCGCCGAGTCTGACTCTCTCTGTACCTTGTAGGGCAGCGACTCGCAGAGGACCACGATGTCTCCGTAGTGAGTTCTAAACTCGGCACCGGGAATTACCACAACTCTAGATGCTTCTCTAAGAGCTAGTGCTGAGCCTAGGAACGTGTTGTGGTCTGTGATCGATATAGCACCTAGACCTACCTTAGCGGCGTACCTAACTACGTCACGCGGGCTTGGTAATCCATCGCTTACGTAGCTGTGTATGTGAAGGTCCGCCTTAACGGCTATTTCCGCTCTCCCTCTACACTCTTGTACCTTTCGTACCACTCTGTAGCTAGTTTTAGGGCCTTAACAGCCTCCTCCGAGGTTCTGAAGTAGTGTATAGCTAGCTCCCTCTCAACCTCCCTAGAATGCTTTACCGTATAGCCACCACCAGGTGCTACTAGTACCATAGACTTCCTCACCTTCTCCTTAATGCCCCTCATAAGCTCGATGAACCTCCTCGGGTCGAAGGCTGGGGGACTGCATTAGGGTAATAATGACTACGGAGTCTACGTTGGGGTCTTCAGCAATGGCCTCTACGGCTACGGCGTACCTCTCCGGAGGGGCGTCGCCAAGAATGTCCACAGGGTTCTTTATGGATGATGCAGGTGGTAAAGCT
>CAYTXX010000092.1:0-3938 GCA_964442165.1 uncultured Desulfurococcaceae archaeon
AGGGATCTCGGTATCCCCTGTGGGGTCATGGGTGGCTGTCGAGCCCAACGGCACGGGGCTCCCATCTAGGGCTACCCCGCCTAGGCTCGGAGCACCGCTCCCATCACCTAGGCGGGTTCCTGCCAATCGGAACAGAGTCAGGGCTTACAAACCTAATCCATTCTATAAACATCAATTAAGGAACAGCCCTTAAGCGTAGTGTTAGGTAGAGCGCGTAAGGCTACCGGTACCGCTACAGCCACCGCTGGCACGGCTACGGCAGGGCTATTAAGGCTGCACCCGTAGCGTACCGCCTATGCGTGGAGCTCCTGTAAAGAGGTGCTGTAGCGGGTTAAAGCAGGTAGTACTGAGGGGACGGAAAAAGCTGTGTAGGGGGTAGCCCTACTTTATGGAGTAGCCTAGATCCAGCCCCTAACCTTCATAGCCTTGTAGATTCTCTCTACGGCCACTACGAAGGCTGCGTCCCTCATGGTTACCGGGCCCTTCTCGGACCTCAGGGACTCGTACTTAGCTATCAGCCTCTTTATGTTGTTCTCGATTATCGACTTAAGCCTAGCTAGGGTCTCCTCCTCACTCCACCAGTACCACTGCAGGTTCTCGACCCACTCTAGGTAGGACATTATGACTCCGCCTGCGTTAGCAGCTATATCGGGGACTATCACAGTACCCCTCTCGTAGAGTACCTTCTCCGCTTCGGGGGTCGTCGGGCCGTTAGCTCCCTCGGATATCACCTTAGCCTTAACCTTGTGGACGTTGTCGGCCCTTATGACGTTCTCTATAGCTGATGGCATTAGGACTTCGCAGTCTACGTAGAGAGATGCATCGGAGTCCGGTATCTTCTCACCCCTCGGGTAGTTTACGACCTTGCCGGTGCTCTCCTTAACCTTCATAGCTAGCTCTACGTCTATCCCGTTAGGGTCGTAGACCGTTCCAGAGGTATCGCTTACTGCTACTACCTTAGCTCCGAACTTAGCTGAGTAGTAAGCTGCGTACTGAGCTACGTTACCGAAGCCGTGGACAGCTACCCTAAGCCCCTCGAAGGTACCTAGGTACTTCTCAGCAGCTACCTTAGCGGCTACCGCGGTCCCGAAGCCTGTTGAGTACAGCCTTACCGGGTTACCCCACAGCTCCGGAGGCTTAGCTGTGAAGACCCCGGGGACGTTGCGACCCTTAAGCTTACTGTACTCGTCGACCATCCAGGCCATCATCTGCGGGTTAGTACCTACATCCGGCGCGGGTATGTCCTCCAGGTCCCCTATTAGCGGAGCTATAGCTCTAGCGTATCCTCTGCTCAGCCTCTCTAGCTCTCCAGGGGACAGCTTCTTCGGGTCTACCCTAACAGCTCCCTTACCACCTCCGTAGGGTAGGCCGTTGAGGGAGTTCTTGAGGGTCATGCCGAGGGCTAAAGCTATGTCGGTCTCCAGGTCTACCTCGGGGTGGAACCTTATACCTCCCTTGTAAGGGCCTAGGGCGCTGTTGTGCTGAACCCTGTAGCCCTCGAAGATCACCATCTTACCGTCATCCATCCTTACCGGGATGCTTACCATGAGGACCCTCTCAGGCTTACTGAGTATCGTGTAGACCTCCTCCGGGAACCCACCTAGGTCGACAGCCCTCCTAAGAACCTGGAGCATCCACTGTAGGTAGCTAACCTTACTGCTCATAGCACGTACCTCAGGATTACTACCTCAGCTAGGTTTAAAAGTAATTATATAGTTAACGCATTAAGTTTAAACCGGCTTATACCCCCGTACTTAAGAGCTGGGTGTAGCTGGGTTTAGGGTGCTGGAGGTTAGGTACGAGCTAGCTATGAGGGTTAAGAACATAGCTAGGACCGGGTGGATGATGCGCGGTGTACCGCCGTCTGAATCCGAGACAGTTGCCGCGCACTCCTATGAGGTAGCTGTACTAGCCCTGGTCCTAGGGGGTAGGCTTAGGAGCTCCGGGTTCGGTGTTGACGTAGAGAAGCTACTGAAGCTAGCCCTACTACACGATATAGCTGAGAGCGTTACCGGGGATATAGTGAAGGCGGTTAAGGAGAGGATACCTAACTCTAGGAGTATCGAGGTGGAGGCCCTTAAGGAGCTCGACATGGGTGAGTACGCTGAGCTATTCGAGGAGCTAGAGCTAGGTAGTAGTGCTGAGGCCTACCTGATTGAGGTCTGCGATAACCTAGCAACCCTACTCCAAGCTGTTAGGTATGTAAACAGGGGGTACACCCAGGTCCTAGAGCTTGCTGAGTCAGTTAGGAGGAGGCTTGAGAAGCTGTTGACCTCAGGACCCCTACCTGGGGAGGCCCTAGCTGTACTGAGGAGAGCTGTATCAGACCTACTGATCTCCGGGGAGGTCTAGCTCTGAGCTTTTTAGCTCCTATAGGGCGTCTTACTAGGTGATGAGCTCAGCGTTAGTGATCCGTGATCTAACCTGTCTCAGCTGATAGCGTGTACTTAACTATGAACCTCACCATCTCCGCGTAGACCGTGGTCCTGTTACGTACCTTAGCTACGCCGTGCCCCTCATCACCTATCTCTATGTACACAACCTCCTTGCCCAGCTCCCTCATCTTCTTCACCAGCTGCTCAGCCTCGCTTACCGGGACCCTGGGGTCGTTCCTCCCGTGCACTACCATCAGCGGGACCCGGATCCTATCTAGGTAGGTTATCGGGCTTAGGGACATCATCACCTCGTACATGGTGTCCGGGTCTCCGTACTCGTAGATCCTGTACTTCCTACGCCAGGGCCCCGTGTTCCTTATGAATGTCACTAGGTTGACTATGCCTACCCTCTCAACACCGCAGCTCCAGTAGTCCGGGAACAGGGCTAGGCTCATCAGCGTCGCGTAGCCACCGTAGGAGGCACCTGTGATGGCTACCCTACCCTTAACTAGGAGGCCCCTCTCCTCAGCCCAGTCGACTATAGCCCCTATATCCTTCAGGGAGTCCATCCTCCTCTCCCTATCGTCTAGGTGTACAAAGCTCTTCCCGTAGCCGGTGGACCCCCTGAAGTTAGGTAGTAGGACTAGGAACCCCAGCCTAGCAAAGACCTGCGGTAGCATATCGAAGCTGGGCCTAGCCTGGCTCTCGGGACCTCCGTGTACTACCACTACGGTTGGGTACGGGGGCCTCCCGGTCCTAGGTCTGTAGATGAGGGCCGGTATCCTCATGCCGTCCCAGCTCTCGTACCATACGTGCTCCGGTACGACCATCTCCTCCATCCTAAGCCCGAACTTAGGTGAGTGGGTTAGTACCCGCGGTGCTGTCCCGGGGCTTACTAGGAATACCTCCTGACCTACCCGAGGCCCGGAGACCGAGTAGGCTATACCCGCGGTCCCCCAGGATAGGTCTGTTATCACCCCCTGGGGGGAGTCCAGTAGCGCGACCTCGTCGAAGCTCGTGGTTGATACGTAGAGCTTGGAGAACCCCTCGTAGTTCTCTACGAACGCTACGTACCTCCCGTCTGGTGATACGTCTACCGCCTCAACGTCCCCGGGGGGCCTGTGGACGTACTTCCAGACCCCCTTACCTAGGTCGTAGACAGCTATGTTCGAGAACTCCTGGTCGGCGTTCGTTATGTAGAGGAACCTAGACGAGTCTAGGGGGACCGGGCTCCTGTTATCGGCCTCACCCTCGTGCTTAGTTAGGTTCCTAACCTCCCCGCTAGCTACGTCAACTAGGTAGATGTCCCTATCTAAGTTGGTGTTCGAGTGGACAACCAATACATGCCTCTCGGAGATCCAGGCGCTTACGCTGTTCATACCCTCCAGGGTAGCTACGGGGCCCCTAACGCCCTTCCCGTGTACGTAGAGGTATAGGTCGAAGTCGACCCCGTTCCTAAGGTTAGACGTGAAGGCGTGTACGGTCCCGTCTCCGTTCCAGGCCCCTACGTTGTTTATACTCGTACGCCCATCCCCCTGGATGCTACCTAGGGTCCCGCTACTT
>CAYTXX010000093.1:0-3932 GCA_964442165.1 uncultured Desulfurococcaceae archaeon
GCTACCCGAACTATTTAGGTTGAGCTAGGGTGACGCAGCTGAGGCTCACGGAGTCAGCACTTACGGCCTTCCTAAAGGTCTTGAGGTATAGCTCCAAGGTCCTCGTATCCGCTACGTGAACCTCGACGGGAGCGTCCCACGGGAGCCCGTACCCCTCGATAGCTTTCAGCAGTATGTCCGCCGGAAGCCTCTTCAGCTCCTCGTTACCTAGGGTCCTCGGCACGGATACAAGTATGTCGATATCGCTGAGAACTGTGACCCTCCCTTCAGCAATACTTCCGATGACGTAGACTTCGGCATCCGGGAGGAGGTCTTTAGCTGCTCTCGCGATCTTCTCGGAGTACTCGCACCACCTCCTAAGGTGCTCGAAGTGGTACCTAACCCAGCTTGACGTGCTTGACCACCTCCTCCAGGAGGTCTATGAGCTTTTGTGCGGTCTTGGCAGCCCTCTCAGCATCCTCCCTCGTGTAGTCTACGTACCCATACCTGCTCGTGGTGTAAGCCTCCTCTAGGTCTATGAGAGCTCTCCTGCTACTATCTACGAAGCTAACTATGCTCTCCGCGAGCTCGCTATACCCGTGCTTTTCAAGGGCTTTTACTAGGGTTGAGAGTAGCTCCCTCAATCTATGCCCTCTCAGCACGTCTCCGAAGAGCTCGTAGTATACGGCCTTAATGTACAGCTGTACAGCTTGCTCGGCAAAGAACATCGCTAGGTCGCAGTCTACGTTCATAGATGCCGCTACGAGGAAGGCTCTAGCTCTACGCTTCAACCTATTAACGTACTCCCCACTCAAAGAGCACCTCCACGTAGTGGTTGCTGCGATGTAAAAAGCTTTTTCTACACGCCTTCTATAACTTGGGGAAGCTTTACCTACCTAACGTCTTAGACGCGGGGTAGTCTAGAGTCTCTGCTTCTCCAACCTCTCTATGAGCTTGGGTAGTACTACGAAGAGGTCTCCCACTATCCCGTAGTCCGCTATCCTGAATATCGGGGCCTCCGGGTCCTTGTTTATAGCTATGATGACCTTGGAGTCCTTCATCCCGACTACGTGCTGTATGGCTCCGGAGATCCCGACAGCTATGTATATGTCGGGCTTCACCGTCTGACCGCTTAGCCCGACCTGGTGGTCGTAGGATATCCACCCAGCGTCCACGGCTGCCCGCGAAGCCCCCACCTCGCCTCCTAGGAGCTCCGCAAGCCTCCTGATCAGCTTGAAGCCCTCGGGTGTGGCCCCCCTACCACCTGAGACTATGATGCGGGCTGACCTTAGGTCCACCTTCCTCCTCTCCTTCCTAACCTCCAGCACCTCTACGAGTTCGGCCCCCCTGACCCTGAGGTCTAGGGTCCACTCCCTGACCTTACCGGACCTGCTGGTGTCCTTAGGCGGTACCGGGTAGACCCCCGGCCTTACAGTAGCTATCTGAGGTCTGTAATTCGGGGTTACTATGGCCGCCATAATCGTCCCACCGAAGGTAGGCCTTATCTGGTACAGTAGCTTTTCGTGCTTCACCCCTATGAAGGGGTCTAAGTACTCACCTATCTCTATAGCAGTGCAGTCAGCTGTTATCCCGGTACCCAGCTTAACTGCGACCCTAGGTGCTAGCTCCCTACAGGTAATCGAAGCGGGGAACAGCAGTATATCCGGGTTCTCGGCCTTCACTACCTCCGTAACGGCGTGCGTATAGAGGGGGAGGTTGTACCTCGATAGAGCTACGTCATCCACTACGTGAACCTCGTCGGCGCCGCGCTGTATGAGCTCCTCAGCTAGCCCGCGGACTCCGAAGCCTACGAGTAGGGCCCCTACGGAGAAGCCGTGCCGATCGCCGAGCTCTCTAGCTCTCCCCACAAGCTCTAGAGAGTACTCTGCTACAGCACCATCAACTACCTCCGCGTAGACGAAGATCTTACCCAACCCCCTCACCTCAAGCTAATACCGTCCCTTCTAAGCTCCTCGAGGAACTTCTCTACGAGCCTATCAGGGTCCGGGTCGGTTATTATCTTCCCCCTCCTCCTGATCTCAGCAGCCCACATCCTAATAACCCTCGTAGGGGAGCCTAGGAGACCTACTCTGGAGGGGTCTATACCGACATCGTCAACGCTCCACACGGTTATAGGCTTCCTCCTAGCTGCGAGTACATCCTTGAGGGTAGGTATGCGGGGTACGTAGCTAGTACCGGCTATGCTTAGTACTGCGGGTAGCTTAACCCTTAGGAGCATCGAACCTCCCTCGATTATCTTCTTAACTACGGCGTAGCCCTCCCCTACCTCGAGTACCCTATCTACGTAGGAGACGCTTGGGAGCTCCAGCCACTCAGCTACCTGGGGGCCTATGTGAGCTGTATTGCTATCAGCTGATTCAACACCGCAGAGGACTAGGTCTACCCTACCTAGCTTACCCCACAGCTTCCTTAGGACCATGCTGAGGGCGTAGGAGGTAGCTAGGGTATCTGAGCCGGCCAGCCTCTTATCGCTGAGTAGTATGAACTCGTCAACACCTATAGCTAGGGCCTCCCTAAGCGCGTCCACAGCGTGCGGGGGGGCCATTGAGACCCCGACGATGGTACCGCCCAAGGCCTCCCTAAGCTGTAGGGCGGCCTCAACAGCGTACTTATCGTAGGGGTTCATGACCAGCTTCATCGCTAACCTATCTAGGGTTCCGTCAGGCTTGAACTTCGGCGGCTCCTTGGGGTCTGGCACTGGCTTCACTAAAACGACTAGGTTGAGCCCCATGCTACAGCTCCTCGGCTAGTCCCTGGGCTCAGCGCTACTTGATGTACTCCCTACCTAGGATCTCCCTAGCTACTATTAGCCTCATTATATCTATAGAGCCCTCCGCCCAGTCGTAGCTCTTAACAGCCTTCCAGGCAAGTGCTACCGGGCTTTCCTCGGTGTAGGCAAATGCGCCCATCCACCTCATCGCATCGTCTAGAGCTGCCTTAGCGGCCTCAACTGCGAATAGCTTAGCCGAAGCCACTATCCTAGTTACCTCGAACCTACCTATCTTACCCTCCTGCTCCATCTTTAGAGCCCAGAGGGCCTTGTAGGCTAGGGCGTGGGCTGCTTCAAGCCTAGACCAGTGCTCAGCTAGCTGGAACTGGACCCCCTGGAACCTAGCTATGGGCTGCCCAAAAGCCCTTCTCTGCTTTATGTAGTCGGCAGCTATCTCTAGAGCCCTCTTACCAGCTACAGCGCAGGTTAAAGCTATGTAAGCCCTAGCGTGGTCGAAGCCCTCCATAGCTATGTAGAACCCCCTCCCCTCGTCCCCTATCCTGTACGTCTCTGGGACCCTAACGTCGTTTAGAGTAAAGCTACCGAAGGACCACCCCTTCCTACCTAGCTCCTTCTCCAGCCTTATGCTTACCCTCGGGTCAGTTAGCGGGATGAAGAAGAAGGTCATACCCCTATGACCCTTACTCTTATCGGTGTAAGCTAGCGTTACGTGCCCGCCGCCCTCCTTAAACCAAGTACCCCTCTCCTTAGCCTCCCTAACACCGGAGATGTACGCCTTCTCACCGCTTACAACGTACTCACTACTATCTCTTCTAGCTGTTACCGATATACCGGTGAGGTCTGAGCCTGCGCTTGGCTCTGTAGTAGCTATACCTACCCACAGGTCACCGCGAGCAGCCTTCCTGATCACATCCTCCCTAAACTCCTCACTACCATACTTGTAGGCTATATAGCCCCACGATGCGTGTACTAGGAATGCTACAGCAAGAGAGCACTCAGGATCCCCGCGGACGAGCTCCTCAAGTACTAGCCCAGCTGTAACCGGGTCAAGCCCTAACCCATCGTACTTATCGGGGAAGACTAGGCCGAAGAGCCCCAGCCTAGACATCTCCCTAACGATCTCCGGGGGAACCATCCCCTTATCCTCGAACTCCACAATTCTAGGGAAGACGTACTTTTCCGAGAACTCCCTAACTACTGC
>CAYTXX010000094.1:0-3862 GCA_964442165.1 uncultured Desulfurococcaceae archaeon
GTGCCTTGAGTTCGCCATCTCTATCGATCAGATTCAGAGCTCAACAAGATCTTACCCGGATACTTATAAGCTTTTACATTCGGTACATACTTAAGCTCCCTAGGGACCTTTTTAAATAGGGTCATGTAGCCGCTCCCAGTAGCTCTCTTCATCGAATTCCTAAGACCGCCTTAGGAAAACTGAAGGTCTCTATAGTTAGAATGGATCTTCGAGGCCCATTGCCGGACCCACCGAAAAGCTTATAAATCCAGCTACTTTTTCCTAAGGTTTTCTTGGGAAGAACTCGGGAGGTTTTTCAATGGTATAGAATGCGGGGGTATATAAGCGTTTCGTCTGGGAGGTCTGAAGTTCTCTAGTTAGCTCTGCTTGTAGGTTTCTGCGGGGTTGTACGTGGAGTTAGCTATGCCGATGCCTCGATGCGAGGTCCGTACCTACGGTGCTGCAGCTATTACACCGCGGTACTTCCCATAAGCTGTGTGGGGCTTTAGCTGTAAATAGGTGTGGTGGAGTAGTTTACTGGTACTACCTAGTGTGCAGTAACTCTGGGAGGTTTGAGAAGGTGTTCTACCTGATCTCGTCGGCTGAGGTACTGGATGAGCTGGGTTACGATTACCTAGCTGTGGAGGAGGGTCCGAGCAGTCCGGAGCTTGCTGACGTTACGTTCTACGACCTGGTCCCCGATTTCGCTAGGGGACCTGAGAGGGCCCGTGAGATAGCCTTTAGGAGGCTCTACCTACACCAAGTGGAGGTCCTTAAGGCCCTTAGCGGTGGTGCTAACGTTGTCGTGGTGTCGGGTACCGGATCCGGTAAGACGGAGCCCTGGGCTATCTACGCTATTAGGGGTAGGCTTAGGGTACTCGCAGTCTACCCGACCCTAGCTCTATCCCAGGATCAGATCGATAGGCTTAGGAGCTACTACAGCGCTGTGGGGCTCCCCAACGCTGTCGTGGAGATTGATAGGCCTGTTGTAGAGGGGCTCGGAGGCTATAGCCAGGTTAGGGAGGCCCTATCGAGGGCCTACGTAGCTGTAACTAACCCAGCCTTCCTCATGGCCGACCTCAAGAGGCTCGCATCATCGCGTAGTAGGGCAGTGCTAGATGAGTTCCTAAGGGACGTTGACCTGATCGTAATCGACGAGCTGGACTACTACGGCTCTAGAAGGGCTACCCTACTCCTAGCTATGGTTGAGCTACTCGAAAGGTACATATGCCGTAGGAGACCTCAGGTAGTGGTCCTAGCAGCTACCCTCGGTAACCCAGACGACGTAGCTAGGTACCTAACCCAGGTTAACGGGAGGGGGACTGCGGTAATAGAGGGTAGGGCCTTCAGGGTCCCCAACAGAGTGTACGCGGTTCTAGGTAAGAACCTGAGGAAGCTTTGGGAGTACCTCAGAGGGATGAGGGAGGTTGTGGAGTCCGCAGCTCCAGAGCTCCTACCGGTACTCGACAACTTCGAGACCTTCAGGTTGACAGCTCCCGACGTAGTTGAAGCACTCGAGGAAGCCGGCCTTAGGGTACCGGAGCTGGGGCTAGATACGATCGAGGTACTTGCTGAGTACGTGAAGAAGGAGGAGGGGTACGTAACCGTAGTCTTCACCCCGAGTATAAGGAGTGCTGAGGTACTAGCTAGGAGGCTTAGGGATAGGTTGAAGAGGGAGTTGGGGGAGGAGTTCGAGGACCTCATAGCCGTACACCACCACCTAGTAGACCCAGCTAGGAGGAGGGATATCGAGGAGGGGGCTAGGAGGGGTAGGGTTAGGGTAGTGTTCACCGTAAGGACCCTGCTCCAGGGTATTGACATAGGGACCATAGCTAGGGTGGTCCACTACGGGCTCCCGGAGGACGTTAGGGAGTTTAAGCAGAGGGAGGGTAGGAAGGGTAGGAGACTGGAGATACCGTTCTCTGAGACCCTGATCTTCCCGGTTAAGCCTATGGATAGGGTACTACTGGAGCTAGGCCTAGAGGGGCTTAGGGAGTACGTATCAGCACCCCTCGAGAAGGTCTTCGTAAACCCGTCGAACAAGTTCGTCCTCCTGTTCAAGGCTATGTTCAAGCTTAGGTCGGGTTTTGAGGACCTAACGAAGGAGGAGAGGGAGCTCCTTAAGGAGCTTAAGCTGGTTACCACGCGTAGGGTACTCTTCGGCGAGGGCCTAGCGCTAAGCGATGCGGGTAGGACCGCCTGGAGGTACCTAGGCTTCTATGAGTTCGGGCCGCCGTACGGGGTCGTTAGGGAGGTCGTTAGCGAGGGCAGTATGAGGATACCGCTAGGGGAGGTCTCCTGGAGGGACTTCGTCGAGAAGTACCAGCCCGGCTGCTTAGACTACTCCAGCGATGCTGTGGTCGTTGACGTTGGTAGGGGGTTCGTAGTTGAGGAGGATATACGTACAGCTATCGAGAGGTGGAGCTTCCTTGAGGAGGCCTTCGAGAGGTACTACTCCGTGAAGCACTCTTGGCGCGAGGTCCCGGACCTCCTCAGGGACCTCTCCTCCGGTAGGCTTACTTCTAGGGTATCCTGCTACGTTAGGGTACCTAGGAGGGGGTTCGGGGTCCTCGTTGAGGAGCCTGAGGTAGTTGTTTGGGAGGTTGAGTCCAGGAGGCGTAGGCTGGTTAGGTACGGTGGTGAGCTGAGGTTTATCCGCGTGTCAAAGCCTATCCAGCTGAGCTCCAGGGTCTACGGTAGGTACAGGGACTTCACCTACGGCTACACCTACCAGCTAGACCCGGGTGAGGACGTAGCTAAGCTTAGAGCTGGACTAGCCCTACTTAAGGTAGCCCTCAGACTATCCGACCTCAGGGTACCCCTCCACGAGGTTGAGTACGCAGTCTACGAGGGCCCTGGGAAGCTGATGGCCCTCTGGGAGAGTGACTGCAGCGGGATCCTAGAGTCCCTGGACTGGAACTACGTTAGGAAGCTAGTCGAGGGCTTTACCCCGTCTAAGCTAGCTGAGCTACTGCTATGGGCTGTAGATGAGGAGGTAGCTACGTGGGTCACCGAGGGTAGGGTAACCTGGGGTGAAGCTAGGGAGTACGCCCTCAGAGCCCTAGACTACGTACAGGAGGTCCTTAAGCTTAAGCTAGAGGGGCTGGGTGTAGTTAGGGTACCGAAGCCGTCCAGAGGCCTCGGGCTAACCTCCCTAGATGTAACCTTAGTAAAGGTCGGGGGCGCCGAGTACTGGGTTATCACAACCTTCGACGGGGGTAGCTACTACCAGGAGGTAGCCGATAGTAGTACCGTGGCAGCCCGAAAGCTCCTGGAGGTACTCGGGAGGGCCGTTGACGAGGGGGTTAAGGTCCTTACCTACGGGCAGCTAGAGCTACTGGAGAGCCTAGCCGGAAGCTCTAGAGCCCTTAGGGTACTGCTGAACGACCTTAGGGGGTCTGGGGCTCTCGTAGACGTACATAGGGAGGTTAAGGAGGTGCTGGAGGTCGACCTAGCCCCTATAGAGGAGCTAGAGAGGTACCTAAAGCTCGCGGGGAGGTCGGTAAACCTAGAGCAACTGAGGAGCTCCATACATAGGGTGCAGGCAGGTGAGCACCCGAAGAGGGTTGTAGAGGACGCACGTAGGTACGGGGAGTCCAACGCATACAGCACCTACTTAATCTACTTAGCCTTAAGCTCGCTAGCTGAGCAGCTAAAGGCTTCAAAGTGAGCTCCCTTAGAAGCCGGGTAGCCTAGTAAGTAGGGTGCTCAAAGCTCTTCAGATCTTAGCCTGTGTGAGCAAGTCTACGGAGACTCTATGTACTTGAACGCAGTCTACGTGGGAGTGAGCATCTACAGCCGTTCTCTCCGTAAGAGTACTTAGGGAGCTTAGGGAGGAAGCCGAAAGACTCGGCATAAACCTAGGGGATGTTGTTAAGAAAGC
>CAYTXX010000095.1:0-3720 GCA_964442165.1 uncultured Desulfurococcaceae archaeon
CCCCCCGGAGCTCGGGGGCGTCTGCAGGGTCCCTACAGGCGTAACGTGGGTTTGTGAATATAAGTACTTTACCGCAGTAGAGTACCTAACTCCAGGCGGAGCCTTAGGCCTCCTAGGTAAGGGCTTAAATGCCTTACCAAGCCTAGGTGTGGGGGACGGCCTCTGGGTAGGGTGGAGCTAATTAGGTGGCGCCCTGAGGAAGAGCTAAGGCTCCTAGAGCTCTGGGAAAGGGAAGGGCTCTACAGAGAGGATGTAGACCTAGAGAAGGAGGTGGACTACGTAGTTATAGATACCCCTCCCCCCTACCCCTCAGGTCCGTGGGGGGTTGCCCAGGCAGCTCACTACGCTCAGATAGATATGGTAGCTAGAGCTCTAAGGCTACTGGGCTACAAGGTCCTAATACCCTTCTACGCGGATAGGAACGGCCTACCGGCTGAGGTAGCTACTGAGAAGGCCTACGGTATAGTGGCCCACGAGATGGCGAGGACCCCTGAGGGTAGGGAGGGGTTCCTAAAGCTTGTCTCAGAGCTCCTAGATAAGAACGAGGCCTCCCTAGTATCCATATGGAAGAGGCTAGGCTGCTTATTCGACTACTGGACCGAGGGTACCGACTCCCCTAGGTATAGGGCCCTTACTCAGGCAACCTTCATAGAGCTGTGGAGGAGGGGCCTAGTACACAAGGACGTAAAGCCTGTGCAGTGGTGCCCTAGGTGCAGGACCTCCCTAGCTGAAGCTGAGATAGAGTTCGCGGAGGAGAGGGGGAAGCTCTACTACATTAAGTTCAAGGTACTGGAGACAGGTGAGGACATAGTAATAGCTACTACGAGGCCTGAGCTACTAGCCGCCTGCGGAGCCGTCATATACAACCCCAGGGACGGTAGGTACCAGCACCTAGGCGGTAAGCACGCGGTAGTCCCCGTATATGGGCACTCAGTACCGATAATACCCCACGAGATGGCTAAGCCTGAGTACGGTACTGGCTTAGCTATGATGTGCTCCTACGGTGATACCAGGGACCTCATATTCTTCAGGGAGGTGGGCCTCGAGCCTAGGGTCGTTGTAGACCTAGACGGCACCATGAAGCCCGAGGCAGGCCCGATAGCTGGGCTGAAGGTCCGGGAGGCTAGGGATAGAATCGCCGAGACCCTTAGGGAGGGGGGCTACCTAGTTAAGGAGGAGGATGTAGTGCACGAGGTCCCCACTTGCTGGAGGTGTAAGACCCCGGTTGAGATAGTCCACGTAGAGGAGTACTTCCTGAAGCAGCTGGACTTCAAGGACGAGGTTCTCAAGGTCGCGGCAGCTATGGAGTTCTACCCTGAGGAGCATAGGAGAAGGCTGGAGGACTGGGTTAGGTCCCTAGCTATGGACTGGCCGATCTCGAGGACCCGCTACTACGGTACTGAGGTACCGATATGGAGGTGTATGAGGTGCGGCTACGAGGTCCTCCCGGAACCCGGTAGGTACGTAAGGCCGTGGAAGGAGCTGGCACCGCTCGAGAAGTGCCCGAGGTGTGGAGCACCTAGGGAGGAGCTAGTCGGTGAGACGAGGGTATTCGATACCTGGTTCGACTCCTCGGTATCGGTACTCTACGTAGTTAGGTGGCTCGAGAACCGCGATGCCGCAGTTAAAGCCCTTGCAAGAGCTCTAAGGCCTCAAGGCTACGACATAATAAGGACGTGGCTCTACTACACGACCCTAAGGGTCTGGATGCTAACCGGTAAACCCCCATTTAAGTGGGTTAGGATAACCGGCATGGGCTTGGACGAGAAAGGCAGGGCTATGCACAAGTCCCTAGGTAACGTCATATACCCGGAGCCCTACCTCGAGAGGTACGGTGCTGACGCCTTCAGGTACTGGTCAGCCGTAGCTAGTAGGTTAGGTAGCGACTACAGGTGGTCTGAGGCTACCGTTAAGACTGGGCTGCTGTTCTGCACTAAGCTAGTGAACATAGCTAGGTTCGTAACGTCCTTCGGGGAGCCTAAGGGCCCCGTAGCCCTTAGGGAGCTGGATAGGGCTATGCTAGCCTACGCGGTTAAGGTAGCTAGGGAGGTCGTTGATGGGTATGGGAAGTTGGACGTCTTCGAGCCTGCTCTAAAGCTCTACAGCCTGCTCTGGGATGTCTTCGCCTCCAACTACCTGGAGACTGTTAAGCCTAGGGTCTACAGGAAGGTGCCGTTCCCGGACGAGGAGGTAGCTGGAGCTGTGTACACCATGTACAGGGTCCTTAAGCTAGGGGTAAAGCTGCTATCACCTGTAATGCCCTTCGTAACCGACTACCTGTGGAGGGTGTTGGAGGGTAGGACCGTAGCCCGTGAGAGGATTACTGAGGAGGAGCTTACGTTTACTGAGGGTAGGCCGGAGCTAATGGAGAGAGTTGTCGAGGTTAACTCAGCTATCTGGAAGTGGAAGAAGGAGAGGGGTATGAGGCTCAGCGAGCCCATTAAGGGGATCTTATACCTACCTGAGGAGCTTGCTGGTGTAGCTGACGACGTAAGGTACCTACACAACGTTGAGAGAGTAGCTATCGGGGTACCGGAGTCCTGGGACTACGAGCTGGGGCGCGGTATCTACCTAAAGCTCGGCTAGCTACGGGGTACTAAGCTGTTTGAGCTCCCGCGAGGTTGACCTACTGGCTAGGGTCCTCTACGAGGTAGTTAAGAGGAGGGTATCCCTAGACGTAGCCTTCAAGAGGGTCTGCAGGGAGCGCTGCGCTAGAGGTCTAGAGGAGCGTGAGAGGCTCTACCAGCTCTGCAGGAGGTTCGTCTCGGACTACGTTAAGCTCCTCTGCTACGTAGGTAGTAGGAGGGTTAGCTACAGGGAGCTAGCTAGGCTGTGGCTTAGGGGGCCCCTACCCGAGCTCGAGGAGCCCTACTGCAGGCTATCCACACCTAGGTGGCTATACGAGAGGGTAGCCTCCCTACTCGGTAAGAGGGAGGTCGAGAGGCTCTTCAGAGCCTTCGAGGAGAGGACCTGGTGGCTCCGCGTAAACACGTTCCGCGGGAGCGAGGAGGCTGTGGTGAGGGAGCTCGAGAGCGAGGGGGTTGAGCTGGAGGTGCACCCAAAGCTACCCTACATGGTTAGGGTGCTGAGGAGCCCTAAGCCGGTAAGGCTCCTGAGGGCCGTGAGGGAGTTCAGAGCCGTACCCCAGGACATAGCGTCGGCCGTGGCCGTGGAGCACCTCGACGTTAGACCCGGGGAGGTGGTGCTAGACATGTGCGCAGCCCCCGGGGTTAAGACCTCCCTCATATCGATGCTCTCGGGAGGTGAGGCTAAGGTAGTTGCCGTAGACATAAGCCGTAGGAGGCTCATAGCGGCTAAGCACCTACTGAGGAGGTTGGGGGTTCCCGAGACCTCCGTAAGCCTAGTGCTGGCGGACTCAACCTACATCAACATCAGGTCCGTGGATAAGGTGCTCCTGGACGCTCCGTGCAGTAACTCGGGGGCTATAGGTAAGGACCCCGGGATCAAGGCTACCCTAACCCCCGGGAAGGTCGAGTTCTACAGGGACTCTCAGCTAAGGCTACTCTCGAAGGCCCTCCAGCTGTCGGACCTGGTAGTCTACTCCGTATGCTCGATACTCCCGGAGGAGGGTGAGGAGGTGGTAACCAGGGCCCTCGCTACCTACGAGGAGTTCGGGGTGACCCCTCATAGACTATCGAGGCTCTGCTCCACGGGCTACCCGGGGTACCCAGTATCCAGCTCCGTCTGCAGGATGTTCCC
>CAYTXX010000096.1:0-3622 GCA_964442165.1 uncultured Desulfurococcaceae archaeon
AAAACAGCACCAAAAGGCTCTAGCTACGTCGGCTAGAGCTGTAGTAGGCACCAGCAACACTAGGCCCCTAACATTACCTGGGACCAGTGCGAGGGCTGTTTTCTAGTTGATGTTTATGGGTTAGGTTTATATGCTCTAATTCTATTTACTTAGTCCAAATCCACTTAGGTAATGGGAGCACTGCTCTAAGCTTAGGCGGTTTTCCTGTAGATAGGAGCTCTGTGCTGTTGAGCTTGACCACCACCCACGACCTCACACCGATAGCTCGTGAGGTGTGGACAAGGTAGAAGTCCCTGGATAAGGTCCTGAAATAAAGAAAATGCCTATCCAGGGGACAAACGGTAGCTATAATTGCTCTTAGGGTTATTAAAGCGCGGGAACGGGGATCCCAGTGGCAGACTTAGCCATAAAGGTTGAGGATGTATATAAGGCTTACGTATCTGGCAGTGTAGTAACGTGGGCTTTAAGGGGTGTAAGCCTAGAGGTTCCTAGAAGCTCTTTCATAGCCATCATGGGTCCCTCGGGTTCCGGTAAGACTACCCTCCTAAACATGATCGGTCTTCTGGATAGACCGACTAGAGGTAGGATCTTCATAGACGGTGTAGACACCACTAGACTAAGCGATAGAGAGCTAGCTGAGTTTAGGAATAAGAGAATAGGTTTCGTCTTCCAGAGCTTTAACCTAGTTAACAGGCTTACGGTCCTGGAGAACGTAGAGCTACCCCTAGTTGCTAGAGGATTACCTAGGGACCTTAGGGTAAAGCTAGCTACCGAGGCCATCTTCAAGGTCGGCGGTGATACATCGTGGCTACATAAGAGGCCGAACCAGCTCTCTGGAGGGCAGCAGCAGAGGGTTGCTATAGCTAGAGCTATCGTTACATCCCCCTCCATAATCCTAGCTGATGAGCCTACCGGGAACCTCGATACAGCTTCAGCAAGAACCGTGGTTAAGACCTTTGCAGAGCTTAACAAGCTCGGCCAGACTATCGTCGTGATAACCCACAACCCCGAGGTAGGCTACTGTGCTGAGAGGATATACTTAATAAGAGACGGGAAGATCATCGGAGAGCTCGAGCCCGACCCAAGTAGGTGCTTAATAGGCAGAGGCTAAGGGTAGCTAGGGCTGTGTTTGAGTACATTAGGATGCACTTAAACGAATCCCCGTTTAGCCCGAGCCCAGCAGTTAGAGTAAGGGTCCTAGAGTATCTCGATAAGCTGAACCTTTACCACATTAAGGAGCTAGAGGAGAGGTTCACGAGCAGTCTATCTAGGTACGTTGGTGTACCAGCTGAGTACCTCTCTGTATACCCCGGTTCATCTGAGGCTTTAGTAGCGATTCTAAGGTACTGTAAGCGTAGGGGGTTAAAGCCCATCACCGTGTGGCCTAGCTTCCACGGGGTAGAGGAGTTCGCGGATGCGGAGGGAGTAGACCTAGGTTACGTCAGGTTAATACCTGAGTACTTCGAGCTTAATCTAGCTGAGCTAGCTAAAAGGGGAGGACCTGATAGAGCTCTCTACATAGTTAACCCCAATAACCCCACCTCGAACATGCTCTTCGAGGACCTCGAGACCTTGGAATCCCTACTGAGGAAGTTCGGCCTAGTGATCGTAGATGAGGCGTACTACGAGTTCTCCGGATTTACGGTAGTCAGGAGGGTTCTAGGAGAGGAGAAGCTAGTAGTAGTTCGAACGTTCTCAAAGGCGTTCTCACTTGCTGGCGCTAGAGTCGGCTACGTAGTAGCTGACCCAAGTATAGGGCGTGAGCTGAGAGATCTCGAAGTAGCCTTCTCCACCTCCATAACCTCCATAGCTGCAGCTCTCGGAGCTTTAGAGGACCTAGACTACGTTAGGAGGGTTGTAGCTGAGGTAGCACGCTTAAGGGACGAGCTTAAGGAGCTACTCAGGTCTTTAGGTCTAAGGGTATTAGACTCTAGAACGAACTTTCTCTTCGTTAAGACTCCTATTAAGGGGTTTAAGGTAGCTAGGGAGCTAACTAAGAGGGGTATTAGAGTTAGAGCTTACAGGGACCCCGATATAGAGTACTACATAAGGGTAAGTGTAGCTTCGAGGGAAGACAATAAAAAGTTTGTTGAAGCTCTTAAGCAGGTACTAGCACTTGATCCTGGGGTCGTTAACGCATAGATGGAGCCTCTCAAGAGCTTTGCAGACCTGATCTACAGGTACTATAGCTTTAGAGCCTTTCTCCGTAGCTATTATCACTACCTTATCCCGAACTATTACGGTAGCTTTTTCACACATAGATTACCTAGGCTTTGGTCTTCTCTTTCCAAGCCTTATATCTATTAAGTACTGTATAGCTGCTGCAATACTCCCAGCAGACTCTATGAGCGGTCCCCATCTCTTCCTAAACTTTGACGGCACTAGCGGGCGCACTCTTTTCTTAGTCTTAACAGGGACGTACCTCTCCTCCATGCCTCGTAGACCGAACGTACCGTCTATCATCTCAACTACTTCATCTCTCTCTATTAGGCGGATTAGGATTTTCCTAAGCCTATCCTCACCTACTATGCCGCTTAGCTCCTTCCTAAGCTCTTTCCAGGATAGAGGTCTACCCCTCTTAGCTATCAGCTCCTTAACTAGCTTCTCTAGCTCCTCGTCGCTAGGTGCCCTAAAGACTACGATGTCCTCATCCTCATAAACAACTGAGTTATTTACGGGCACTCTCACTCCCTATAACTATATTATACGTCAGAGTTTATAAACTTACAAGAGCTTATAAGCCTTATCATCAAGTATTTAAAGATAGTTCGGGAGAAACTGAAGGTAAGTAGTTAGTAGCTTATAAACTTTACCCAGGCCTAGAACGGTGCCTCTGAAGTTCCTCCTTAAGCAGTTAGGGAATTCGACTGTAGCACTCCCACTACAATTTCGGCCTTCAGGATGGAGCTATAGGCCTAAAGTGAGTTAGGTTTTATAGCAACCGGGTACACGATACTTCGGTTGAGAGCTTTGGTTAAGCTATACCTAGCTTCGAAAAACGTGGGTAAGATCTCAGAGCTTAGAAAGCTGGGGTCGTACTTCGGTATAGAGGTCGTTCCCGTAGACTTACCGAAGGTTGAGATCCAGTCGGAGAGTCTTGAAGAGGTGTCTCTGTATTCAGCTGTAAACGCTTTCCTAACGTTTAGGAGGCCGTTGATAGTTGAGGACTCAGGGCTCTACATAGAGGCACTAAACCTATTCCCCGGGGCGTATAGTAGCTTCGTCTATAAGACCATAGGGATACGCGGTGTACTTAAGCTACTTGAGGGTGTGGAGAATAGGCGAGCGTACTTCAAGTCAGTTATAGCTCTTGCTGCTCCAAACCTCCCAGAGGTTAAGCTCTTCACAGGGGTAGTCCGCGGGGTGATTGCAGCCGAACCTAGAGGTTCGGGGGGCTTCGGCTTCGACCCTATCTTCATACCTGAGGGGTTCTCAAAAACCTTTGCGGAGATGAGTGAGGAGGAGAAGAACAGGGTTTCACATAGAGGAGGAGCTTTTAGAGCACTAGCTAGCTGGTTAGCAGAAAATTGTGCTAAAGTATCCTGCCATAGCTGGACCTAACCTAGACCGTTTGTCCTAGATGCTCTCTTCCACTACTTTAAGTTCTCTCACCTCATCTAGG
>CAYTXX010000097.1:0-3618 GCA_964442165.1 uncultured Desulfurococcaceae archaeon
CCTCCACTAGGGTAGCAGCTCAGGTAGCTAGTAGGGTAGCTGGGGTTAGGTTCGATTTCTGCGACTTCTACGCCTCGATCCGAGCTAACTCCCCAGTAGTGGGAGGTCCTAGTGCTAGCGCAGCTACAGCCGTAGCTTTCGCAGCTGCACTCCTACGCCTACCCCTAGAGGAGGGCGTAGTTATGACCGGTATGGTACTACCCGACGGTAGTATCGGGCCGGTAGGCGGGCTGAGGGCTAAGCTAGAGGCGGCGGCTTCAGCAGGTGCTAGGGTCTTCCTAGTACCTTACGGGCAGCCGACCTACGTAGAGTACGTAGTGGTAACCCAGCGTGTAGGCCCTATAACGATGCGTGAGGTAAGGCCGGTCGCAGTAGACCTCGTTGAGTACGGTAGGAAGCTCGGGGTGGAGGTAAGGCCCGTAGCTACTGTATACGAGGCTCTTCACGTATTTACTGGAGGTACCTACCCCCTACCTAGGGCTACTCCTGTAGAGGATCTCACTAAGGCTGCGGACCAGGTTATTAGAGTATACGTAGAGAGCTGGGCTCGGGACATAGCTAGCGATGTAAGTGCAGCCGTAGCTCTAGGAGACGCTATTAGGGGCTCTGTACTAAGCTCCCTACCACCTTCTACGAGAGCTTACGTTCAGGAGCTCCTAGCTAGTATTGAGAGTGGTGTGCAGAGCTCCCTAGATAGAGCTAGGGAGATGGAGTCCCAGGGGTACTACTACAGTGCAGCATCGTACTACTTCCAAGCCCTTACCTACGCACTCTGGAGGTACTACCTACTCGGTGCTCTACATGACGAGGGCTTCCTAAGTACCGCTAGGGCTAACACTAGCTCGAGGATCTCAGCAGTACTCAGCAGTATCCGAGAGGTAGTTACCCAGCGGAGTACCCTAAGTATATGGGAGCTAGACGCAGCTATAGCCTCAGCTGATAGAGCCTATGAGGCTCTCCTACACCTAAACACCTCGCAATCCCAGCGCTCCCTGGATGCTACAACGTACTACCTAGCGCTAGCCTCCTCAAGAGCTAAGACGGCAGAGCTATGGCTCTCCCTAGTAGGTTCAGCAGGAACCTCCTGCCCTATCAATAGGGAGCTCCTAGCTGAGGTTGGTACCAACCTAGAGTACCTCGTGGACAGCATCTACACCTATATACTGTCCTTCCAGGGTAGCGTTAGCATACCCTCGGACACCTTCAACGAGGTAGTACCTAGGATAGAGCTCGCTAAGGTGGTTGAGGAACCGGTAGAGAGGCTAGCCTTAGGGGTCTCAGCACTAGCGTACGGCTACGTAACGCTGGTCCGCATGTTCACCCAGGACCCCGCCGCTACTGTTGAGATACTGAGTAGGAGTATAGGTACCTTAGCCTCTGAAGCCCTACTTAACTGTACACCCGCTAGCCTAGTCCTCTACCTAGAGTTCACGGGAGTTCAGGAGGACGTAGTTCAAAGGGTCTACACCCTAGCTAGGGTAGCAGCGCTAGCATCGTTCTACGTAGATACGCTAAAGCCTATGGAGGTGGGGGCTTATAGGTATACGAACACTACCCAGCAGCCTACAGGTATACCTACTTCTGCGGTTACTAAGACCGTTACTGTTGCTAAAGGTGTGGAGGACCTTGGCTACACTTACTTCTTAAGTGGTGTAGCGTTAGGGGTACTAGTATCTACAGCAACCTTCCTGGTAGCTACCGTAGTCCTTAGGAAGCTACGTAGGCTCTAGGTCTCCCAGTTTAGGAAGCGCTTAGCTGACTCCACTAAAGCTCTAACAGCTGGGAGCTCCTCACCTGCTAGTGCTGTAAGTAGCGCTCCGCCACCTGTGGAGATGTGTACCCTATCCCTTCTAGTGCCCCCCAGCATGGCCCCTAGGTGCCCTCCGCCTACTACTACGAAGGCACCGGATCTAAGGGCGGCTGAGAGTAGGGCCTCAGTCCCGGACCTAAACCTCGGGTCCTCTATGTACCCCGCAGGTCCCCTCATAACGACTAGCCTAGCCTCCTTCATCAACTCGGCGTACATCTGGACCGTGTAGGTACCTACATCTAGAGGTGTACCGGTTACTGAGCTAGCTGGGCACTCATCAACAGTACCGTCGTCCTTAAGGACTATGTAGTCTACCGGGACGTCGACTGGGGCACCGCTAAGTAGGAGCTTCCTAGCTCTCGGTACTAGGGTTAGGAGGCCCCTTCCCTCTAGGACCTTAAGTACGTGTTCAGATACCCTACCACCGCGTGCTGCGTGGAAGACTAGGGCTACCAGCCCTGTGGTTAGTACCCTATCCGCTACCTTGTTCCTAGTTAGGTTCTCTATTATCTTAAGGGTGTCTGCTACCTTAGCCCCACCGAGTACGAAGACCCTCGGGGACTGGCTCTCGTCAGCTATCCTGTGGAGGGCGTCGACCTCCCTCTCCATAACCCTACCAACTACGGACTTGAGGACCGTGGGGAACCCTACAATCGATGGCTGGGACCTGTGGGCAGTCGCGAAGGCGTCGAAGACGAAGAGGTCGAAGAGAGGCGCTAGCTTCCTCACTAGTATACTCCTAGCGTGGACCTCCGGAGGGGCCTCAACTAGCTCCTCGGAGACTAGCCTTACGTTATCGAGTAGCAGTACCTCACCCCTCCCAAGCTTCCCTACCTCGGCTAAGGCTGTAGGACCTATAACGTCCTCAACGAACTTGACCTCCATATCTAGGTACCTCGCGAGGGTCTCAGCGTGCGCGTGGAGCTGGGTAAACCCCTCCTCACCCGGCCTCCCCTGGTGGGTTATCAGCGTGACGGCGCAGCCCCGCTCGACTAGGTCCCTGATGGTCGGGACGTGTGCAGCTATCCTAGAGTCGTCGAGTATCCTCCCCTCGCTATCCAGCGGTACGTTGAAGTCCACCCTAACCAGGACCCTAGCGCCTCTAACCTCAACATCGTTCAGGGTGGGTAGCCTAGGGAGCACGGCCGAGTACCCGACCGCTAAGTCCTAGACCGCAGGTTATTTAAGCTAAAGTTAAGCTTCCGTAACTCGGAGATGTAAAGTTTATAAGCTCTAACCCTCCAGTAGTTCGGGGTAACTTATGCGGTACGCGGTAGCCGGACTAGTAGCACTCTCGGTACTAGTCCTGCTGGTTCTAGGCTCTGCAGGTGTAGTGGCTCAGAAGGAGCTCGGTGAGTACTGGTACAGGTACGGGCCGTACATCGATAAAATAACCTACCCGGTAATGAAGGACTACACTATGAGGTTGCTAGCTTTTGAGGCTGGCGAGCTATCCCTCGTCGGTGTACTACCAGCTCACCTAGATAGGGTCAGGACCAACAGGCCCGACGCCCACATAATATTCACCGTAGGTATAAACTCGTTGGGAGCACTGCACTTTAACGTACAGCTGTGGCCCGTTAAGTACTACGAGGTAAGGGCAGCGCTAGCCCACCTGTGGAATAGGGATAAGATAATAGCTGAGTCCCCGCTAAGGGGTATAGCTGTTAAGTGCACCACCATACCGCCTCCGACCCACGGCGCGTGGGTGAACTACGAAGCGGACTACGAGAAGCTGTACCCATACAACCCCGAGAAGGCTAAGGAGCTTCTCGCCAGGATATTCACACCGTGTACGGGCCCCGACG
>CAYTXX010000098.1:0-3553 GCA_964442165.1 uncultured Desulfurococcaceae archaeon
CCAGCAACCTGGGGACCCTGTACAGGTATACTAGCAGTGTGTAGGTAAGACCTACTAGCGTAGATACCGAGGCTACTACTAGGGGTAGGAGGAGGGAGTTAAGTAGGGGGCCTAGGTCAGGCCACCTGAAGATAGCTACCGTCAGCCCGCCCCGCTGCACTACCTCTACAGGGCTCCTGCCGAGGGGTACCGCTAGGACTAGGTCCTGTAGGGCTGCTGATATGCAGTCCACGGGGTTGTAGGAGGCTAGTAGAGCTACTAAGGGAGCTACGAAGAGGGCTAGGACTACAGCTACCGAGGTCACTGCGTACAGGTTTAGGGAGTCCATCAGCTGCCCAGCTCCTTCAGTATCTGTTGGAGCCTAGCTAGCGCGGCCTCCTTAATGTTCTGGTAGAGGGAGTCCCTACTGACCCTACCCTCCCTAATAGCTGATGAGACCTGGGCCGCGTATTCCTCCGTGAACTCTACGTAGCTCCCGGTTAGCGGGTCCCGGATTACCAGCGGTGAGCCCAGCCGCTCTAACCACCTACCTAGGTCTCCGGGGCGCTCCCTGCAGACCCTGGTGTAGACCTCGGTCAGTAGCTTCTGGACGTCGGGGTCAGATATAGATGCCTCGAAGTAGGTGACCACAGCCTCCCTAACCCTAGACTCGAACCCCGTGTCGTAGCTCATGGCCTTCGAGATAGCCTCCCTAGTCCTACCAGCCATAGCCTCCAGACCGGGTACCTCGACTGCCGGTAGGTAGCCGAACTTCTCGACCACGAGCCTCTGCCCCTCTGGACCGAGGAACCAGGCTATGAAGGCCTGGGCTTCAGCCGGGTACCTAGTACCAGCGGCTACAGCTACCGGGGATACGTAGAGTATGGTCTCGCCAGAGGGGGTTACGAATACGGCTCTCCCACTGCTAGCCCTCTCAGCTTGGAGTCCGTAGCCGATGTAGGCCGGAGCTACTGCTACCACCCCCGCAGTGGCGTCGTCCCTAGCTCTCTCGGAGCTGGTAACGAAGCTCGATACGGCTCCGATAGCTGTTAGGAGCTGCCACCCCCTGCTCCACCCGTACCTCTGGAGTACCCCCATTACCGTGGTCCTGGCCGTACCGCTCTTGGAGGGTAGTGGGAAGGATACCACGTACCTACCCTCATCTAGGGGTCTAGCGTAGACCGGGTTGGCTAGGTCTGCCCAACTAGCTGGCTCCGGAAGGTTGTAGCGGTTTAGGAAGTCCCTGTTCACTATGAAGCCGTAGACCCCTAGCCCGATGCCGAGCCAGCATATGGAGCCACCCTTGGAGTACCCGACGAACTCCCTAGGTAGTCTCCTAGCTAATTCGACCAGCTCCCCGGAGTCTACGTACCTTAGAGCCCCTACCTCGCAGAGGCTGTTGAATATCGATGGCTCGCCCACTAGTAGCAGGTCTACCTCACCCCTTACGCTTAGGTCCTTCCACAGGCTGTAGTCCAGCTTCTTTATCTCTACGTCGACTATGTTGTACCTCCTAGCCATATCGCTAGCTAGGAAGGCGGCCCTAACGGCGTCCGCCTCCTCGGCTGAGAGCCTAGAGGCTACGACGAGCCTAACCGCAGGTCTCTGGATGGAGGTGTAAGCTAGGTAGGCAGCCGCGGCTACGGCTACGACCACCACAACGGCTACAGCTACGGTTAGGGGCCTGAAGCCCATAGTACCACCGCTAAGGGTCTCCCTGCCAAGTGCTTTAAGCGTTGTGGAACGTTCATACAGGCGGTTAAATTACGCTACAGAGGATCCTATACGGTGTCCCCGTGGGCTCTGAGACCCTAGTTAGGGTTAAGAGGGTATCAGACGGGGTTGTGGGGATCGAGGTGGAGCTCCCCAGCTCACCACCCCTGGTAGTCCTAGTGGGTAGGAGGGCCTTCGTAGCGTGCGGCTTCCTAAACATAGAGCTAGCTGAGAAGCTCGGAATACCCTGCGCTAGGGTTACCGGGGTTAGGAGCGTTGAGGACGTCCTAGAGAAGGAGGTCCAGCAGGTAACCTCAAAGGCTAAGGAGCTCGGGGTCATAGAAGGGGTTAAGGTAAGGGAAGTACTCGATAAGCTTTAGAGACAGTATGCGTAAGGTAGCCTTCGGAAGCTAAACAACACATACCTCAGGAGTAGAGCTATAAAACTGCTAACTCAACCCCCCAACCGCAGACTAGTAGGTCCTCTGTAGCTGAGAGCCTCTGAAGGTCGGGCCAGGTACTTGAGCGGATCGTGGAGGCTAAGTCCCGTACCTCTCCCAGAGGATAAACAGCTCGTCCTGTATGTAGAGCTCCTCTAATCTCTCTAAAGCTCCTCCCTTTCTGTGTAGCTCGACGTAGGCTCCGGAGAACTCCTTTACCTTACCCACTACGCTAGCTTCGATGCCTATACTCCTTAGTAGGGCTACGGCTACCTCAGCTCTATCCCGGGGGACTGTGGCTATGAGTACCCCGGAGCTTATCAGCCTAAGGGGGTCTACACCTAGTGCTCTACACATGACCGCCGTCTCCTCAGCTACCGGTACCCTCTCCTCCCAGACCTCGAGGGTCTTCCCGGAGGCGTAGGCTAACTCTACAAGGCCCCCTATGAGCCCGCCCTCAGTTGGGTCATGCATTGCCGTAGCGAGCCCAGCTTCGGCTAGTGCTAGGGCCTCCCTAACTACGCTTACCCTCCCTAGGAACCCCCTACCCCTATCTAAAACCTCCAGTGGGACACCCCTCCTGAGTAGAACCTCCTTGAAGTCCGTAGCTAGGATCGACGTACCCTCCACCGCGGCTGTCTTAGTGATGATAACTGCGTCCCCTAGCCGGGCTCCGGAGGTCGTTACGTACCTGCCCCCCTCAGCTATACCTGCAGCAGTCATCGATATGAGGGGTCTGCGGAGGCCTGGTGTGAACTCAGAGTGCCCGCCTACGACCATGGCCCCAACCTCCTTAGCTGCCTCGTCTATCTGCCCGGTAACCCTATCCACCAGCTCCTCCTCAGAGCCCTCGGGGAAGTAGAGGACGGGGAGGAGCCACCTAGGTCTAACACCCCTTACAGCTATGTCGTTTGAGGCTATGTGGACGGCTAGCCAGCCGAGGTACTCAACAGCACCGCTAATAGGGTCTACGTGTACTACGAGGAACCTACCGCTACCGATATATATTACTGCAGCGTCCTCACCTATACTAGGTCCTATGACTACGTCGGGGTCCCTAACCCCAACCCTATTTAGAACGTACTTCCTCAGCATATCGGGGGGTAGCTTACCGCTCAAGTATCTCTACCCAGGAGCTAGGTAGAGAGTACCTAGATAAGGGTACTCCTTCCAGTAAAACCTACGGCAGGTTCCGGTTAGCGTCTTAGGTGAACTTCTAGATTACCCTAGCCGCTTCTAAAAGGTTTTATATGCTTTGTGGTAGGGTTTAAGTGGTGGTAACTTGCTAAGCTTTAGGCAGGTACTCTGCGTAATTGCCATACTAGCCTTAGCTCTAGCTAGCCTTACGTGGCTACCGGGAGCTACCGCTGAGGAGGTCTTCATCGTAGCCTCGATGAAGTACATTAAGAACCCTAACCCAC
>CAYTXX010000099.1:0-3423 GCA_964442165.1 uncultured Desulfurococcaceae archaeon
GAGGGGGTCTACGAGGCTCTGGAGTCCCTGGGGGTGTCCGACGCGGTGGTCCCGGGCCTTAGGAGGAAGCTCGACATCTACAGGAAGGTTATCGACGACTGGAAGGAGCTCCTGCTGGACCTCAGGTCTAGAGCTGAGCTCAGCAGGCTCTACGGGGAGCTGGCCCGCAGCTTAAGCGATATTAGTAGGGGTACCTAGGGCTCCTAGGTGGTACCTACGTCGAGGTACGCTATAAGGTACGTGAAGGCCCTCCAGGTACTCGACTCGCGCGGGGACCCGACTGTAGAGGTGCACGTACTGACCGAAGGGGGAGGCTTCGGTAGGGGTATAGCTCCAGCTGGAGCTTCGAGGGGCCTTAGGGAGGCCGTAGAGCTTAGGGATGGTGGTAGAGCGTACGGGGGTAGGGGGGTCCTTAGGGCTGTCGAGGCTGTGAACAGGTACATAGCCCCAGCGATCGTGGGTGCCGACTCCAGTAACTTCAGGGAGGTCGATAGGAGGATCATCCAGCTAGACGGTACCCCCAACAAGTCTAAGCTCGGAGCTAACGCAACCACGGCCACCTCCCTAGCCGTAGTTAGCGCCGCGGCTAGTACGGCCGGTCAGCCGCTCTTCGAGTTCCTGGGGGGTAGGAGGGCTAGGACCCTACCCGTACCGATGATGAACGTGATCAACGGCGGTGTCCACGCAGGTAACGAGCTAGCCTTCCAGGAGTTCATGGTACTACCAGTAGGTGCCTCAACGTTCTCCGAGGCTTTGAGGATCGGTGTAGAGGTTTACAAGTCCCTTAAGGAGTACCTGAAGAGGACCTACGGAGCTGGAGCTATAAACGTCGGGGACGAGGGGGGCTTCGCCCCGCCTATGAGGAGGGTTAGGGAGGCCCTAGAAGCTCTGGTCAAGGCTGTGGAGGGCTCTGGCTACAGGGCTGGTGGGGACGTCGTACTAGCCCTGGACGTAGCTGCCTCCCAGCTCTATAGTGAGGGGTTCTACTGGGTAGACGGGGCTAGGCTAGGGTCTGACGAGCTACTGGAGCTCTACGTAAGGCTGGTGGAGGAGTTCCCGGTAGTGAGTATTGAGGACCCGTTCTCGGAGGAGGACGCTGAGTACTTTAAGAGACTTAGGGAGGTCCTTAGAGGTAGAGCCCTAGTTGTAGGTGACGACCTTACGGTTACTAGCGCTAAGCTAGTAGAACTACACGTAGCTGAGGGTAGAGTAGACGGAGCTATAATCAAGGTAAACCAGGTGGGGACCCTAACGGAAGCTGAGGAAGCTGTAGAGACCTTGAGGAAGCTCGGTAGGAGGGCTATAGTTAGCCATAGGAGCGGGGAGTCCGAGGACACAGCGATAGCTCACATAGCTGTAGCCTACGAAACCGGGTTGATAAAGTGCGGCGCCCCAGCTAGAGGGGAGAGGACCTCCAAGTACAATGAGCTACTTAGAATAGAGGACTACCTCTCTGGAGATGCCCTCTACCCAGGGATTAGAGCGATTCGACCTTAGTAGCTCAGACTTCCTACTACCTAAACCCTTCTAGAGGGTACGACCTTAAAAGTAATACCTGGTTTAGAGTGGTGCCGGGGTATGCTGTGGGTGTTGAAGCTCTCTTCGAGGCTGTGAGTAGGATCTTCGGACCGCTTAAGGGGCTACTCAACAGTGCGAGCCTATCTAGTACGCTAGCTCTAACAGGTATACTGATACTACTTACGATAGGTCTACTCTACACCGTCTACGGGCTGGTGAAGCTCGGTAAGCTCCTTTGGAACCTAAAGGTGAGGAGCTTCCTACTAGGCTTAACGGTACTAGGTGCGACCCTCATAGTACTATCCGTAGTACTACCATAGCTTACCTTAAGGAACCTACAGCTTTTTCTACCGTGGATAGCAGGTCTACGAGCTCCCTAGGGCTTAGGCTTGAGCTATAACCTCCGTACCTAACCTTCTCGTACTCCTCAACGAGCCTTCTAAATGCCTTAGCAACCCTACCTAACCCCTCCCTTTGGAGGACCTTAGCTAGGTACTCCCTAGGCGTTTCCCAAGGTCTCCACGGCTCTACCCTTGAGAGGACGTCTACAGCAAGCCAGAAAGCCTTAACTACGTCATCTGGAGGGCTTACCGTTATTAAACCTACGTCTATGAATGCTAAGCTCCTAAGGGTCTTCACCTTGCTCTGCTTACTCACCCAGAGCTCTACTAGGGATGCAGCCACCACCGGCGTGGATACTGCTACGAGCAGTAGAGCTAGTGCTGAGGTAGCTAGTGCTGGTACCCCCTTAAAGACCATTACTGATCCGAATCTACCGCTTACACCGCCAATAACCCCACCGGTAGCTTCAATAGGTTCGCCCAGCATCGTGTATACCTCCGATAGAGCTCTCCTAACGTTAGCTAGGGTCTCCTCATTATCTACGTGACTTAACTTAAGCTCACGTACGTAGTATCCTAGGAGTAGTAGGTATTCGGTAGCAGCTATATCACCCCTTGAGTACAGCTCATTTAGGATGGCTATAGGGTTCGTGGAGTTCTGTAACACTGCTGATAGCGTACGGTTCTGCACTAGTATAGAGCCTACCTTATCTAGTATGGCCTTGGAGCTCTCTCCATCGGTAAGTCCTAGGAAGCTCCTAAGGGATAGGGCTACCTCGCGGCTTACGTACTCCAGCTTCTCGAGTACCTGCGAGAGTGCTCTACCAAGTTTGTACACTTCCTCAAAGCTCAGTACCGTAGCTTCAGCTACCATACTGAGGTTACCTCTAAGGGCCTCTAAATCCCTTAGGGAGACTACGTCGCCGTAGTTCACCAACCTACCTGCAAGGTCTATGCTATGCTTATCTAGGGGGTCTACGTAGTACCCCTCAGCACAGGTATGCAAAGACGCCGTAGCTATGAGGAGTAGCAATGCTATAGTAGCTGAAGACATTATCCTCCGATCTAGCTTACCTCCTTCAGTAGCCGCGCTGAGCACCCAGAGGAGGGGGCTGCGGGAGGTATTAAGCTTAGGTACTATTAGTCCTTGAGGGGTCTTACATCTCCAGTGCTGGGCTCCCAGATGTTAGCTTAGCTACTACCTCCGGGACTATGTTGAGGGGCCTTACCTGGGCTTTCCTCATGGTTGCTACGGCCTCAGCTACAGCGCTTAGAGCTACTTCCTCAGGTGTGTCCGCACCTATATCTAAGCCCATAGGGGCCCTCAACCTACTGGATACTTCCTCGGGGTTGAGACCCTCGGAGAGTAGCCTCTGCACGAACTCGGCTACTTTTCTCCTACTCCCCAGTAGCCACACGCTCCTTACGCCAGCTCTTAGAGCCTCTCTAACGAAGGTGTAGTCTACCTCCACATCACCGTAGACTACGAATACGTAGTCGGAGCTCTTGGAGACCTCCCTGAACTTAGCGGTCAGATCATCTACCGAACCTACGTAAACCCCGC
>CAYTXX010000100.1:0-1561 GCA_964442165.1 uncultured Desulfurococcaceae archaeon
CTAGCTTACCTCTGAGTAGCTTCTTTTTAAGTCTAGGCTACAGTATTAGTGTGATAGGCTATGTCCTCCCAAACGAGGTTGGAGAGCCCTTTAAAGTCCTTGAGAGCGGGTATAGCTAAGAACGCTCTAGTGAAGGTTAAGAGCGGCTCCATGTACTTAGGTAGGCTGGTGATGGTTGATAGTACTATGAACGTTATCCTAAGCGACTGTAAGGAGGTTACCTGGGGTAGGGACTCCCTAGAGACTGTAGCTGACTACGGGACCGTCCTAATAAGGGGTAGTCAGGTAATCTACGTAGCTATAAACTTCGAGCTGGAGGGCCAGTAAAACTTAATAACTTAGGGGTACCGAAAGCTTAGGTGAATGTAATGGGAGGGGTTCCCAACATATCGGTTAACGTTCTAAGAGGTTCACCTACCGAGGAGCTTCCGGTAGAGCTAGTTGAGAGGAAGGGGCTTGGACACCCAGATTACATAGCTGATGCTGTAGCTGAGGCCTCTAGTGTAGCTCTATCCAAGTACTACACCGAGGTCTTCGGGACCATACTCCACCACAACGTAGATAAGGTCCTAGTAGTTGGAGGGCAGTCCAAGCCTGTCTTCGGTGGTGGGGAGGTTATACACCCCATATACGTAATAGTAGCTGGTAGAGCTACGGAGTTCGTTAACGTAGGGGGGTCCCTGGAGAGGGTTCCGTTAGGGACCATAATCATCGGTGCGGTTAAGGACTGGATAAGGAGGAACTTCAGGTTCCTAGACCCCGATAGGCACGTAGTTGTAGACTACATGATTAGAAGTGGGAGCGTAGACCTAGTGAGAACATTTGAGGCCGGTATAAAGGGGGTACCCCTAGCTAACGATACTAGCTTTGGTGTAGGGTTCGCACCTCTAACACCCTTAGAGAGGCTCGTACTTGAAGTAGAGAGTGAGCTGAACTCCGCCAGGGTTAAGAGTAGGCTTCCAGAGGTTGGTGAGGATATTAAGGTTATGGGGCTTAGAACAGGTAGGAGGATTAAGCTAACGGTAGCGGCAGCCCTCATATCCCACCTAGTACCGGATGCCAACCACTACCTAGCTGTTAAGGAGGAAATTAAGGAGGTAGTCCTGGACCTAGCCTCTAAGATAGTACCGGATAGCGAGGTAGAGGTCTACGTAAATACAGCTGATAACCCGGAGCTAGGTATATTCTACCTAACGGTAACTGGGACCTCAGCTGAGCACGGAGACGACGGAACTACAGGTAGGGGTAATAGAGCCTGCGGGCTCATAACCCCCATGAGGAGGATGAGCCTGGAGGCTACGGCTGGTAAGAACCCGGTAAGCCACGTAGGGAAGCTCTACAACGTACTCGCTTACAGGATAGCTGAGAGGATAGTTAAGGAGATCCCGAAGGTTAGGGAGGCCTACGTAGAGCTACTATCGCAGATAGGTAAACCTATAGATAGCCCGCAGATAGCCGACGTCTCGCTACTCCTTGAAAACCCAGAGCTCTACGGCTCCCTAAAGAGCGATGTGGAGTCCATAGTCATCGAGGAGCTCCGCAACATAGCGTCACTAACTAG
>CAYTXX010000100.1:1661-3411 GCA_964442165.1 uncultured Desulfurococcaceae archaeon
CTTCCTACACAGAGAGCACATAGCCTCCTCGGGGTCTAAGGTACCTGAGACAAGCTTAGAGGCTACGCTCCGGACCTCGCCAACTATATCGTCTCTGGACAGGATCTCTTCGAGAAGCCTAGCGCTAGACCTCCTCAAGGATCTGTAGTTGCAGATAGCTGCAGGTGTTATACCGAGTACCTTAGCCACCCTATACGGGCTAAGGCCGAAGTCCCTTTCCAGCACCGTAGCTACGGCTGCTCTTATCGCTGGGAGTACGTACTTAACTCTGTACTCACAGGGAGGCTTACCCAACCACTACACCGAGATTAACAGAGTTAACGAATATATAAAGGCTATTACCACCTCTACTGGATCCTCTTAAGCTCCTCCGGCTTTAGTAGGGATACAGCTGCTACCTTGGTAAACCCTACCTTTATCACCCTTACGTATACGACCCAGTCAGGCTTAGTTAGGTTTACAGGTCTATCGATCTCCTCAGCTATTTCCCTTACAGCCTCGTCAGAGCTTAGCTCAACTAGATACCCCGACTCCTCGCGGTCTACGTGACCTTGGAGGGTTATGCGGAATGTACTACCCTCAGGTATCCTCCTAGCTATTTCCCTTACAGCCTCCCTTACAGCTCTGATCTCAGCTTTAGAGACTCGGTCGACAGGTATTACCTTAATTACGGGTATACCTGAGCCCCTAACGCAGGTCTTCACAGCCTCAGCGCACTCTCTAGGGTCGTCTAAGCACTTGTAGAGTATTACGGACTGGTAGGAGTAGGCGTAGACTACTCTAGGACCTAGTACCTGCTTTATAGCGTTGCGAACCCTTTGGTAGTTCTCTATACCCGGCTCGTGGACTACTATTAGGTTGAACTCAGGTACCTCCACCACGTGAAGCTACCTCCGGTATTACGCGCCTGTAGCTTTTAAAGAACGCGCTAAGGCTCAGACATACTCCGAGGTGTAGGGTTTGGGCTTACCCGAGCTAAGGGACTTCAAGAGGGAGTGGTCAGGTAAGGAGAGGACTGTAGGCGACACGTTCAAGAAGCTATTCGGTAGGGAGAAGCCGATTAGGTATAGGATCGCTAGCGCTCGCTACAGGATAAACACTATGGTTAGGAAGCTCGAGGTCTACGGTGAGAGGCTGAGGGCTAGGGACCAGGAGCTCTTCAACAGGGTAGTCGACGCTCTGATGGTTAAGGACCAGATAAGGGCTACCATGTACGCTAACGAGGTAGCTGAGCTTAGGAAGGTAGCTAAGGCAGTATTCATGACTCAGGTAGCTCTAGAGCAGATATCGCTAAGGCTAGAGTCCATACAGGAGCTTGGCGATATAGCAGTGAACCTAGCACCGATCATAGAGCTAGTTAGGGACCTTAGGGTAGCTATAAAGGACGTCCTACCGGAGATCGGTATAGAGCTAGGAGAGGTACACGACATACTGAACGAGACCATGCTGGAGATCGGTGAGGTGGTCGGTGTACCAGCTACAGGTATAGCTGCATCAGCTGAAGCTAGGAGGATACTGGAGGAGGCTAGGGTAATAGCTGAGCAGAGAATGAAGGAGATGTTCCCAGCGCTACCATCAGCAGTACCATCCGCTCAGACCCAGACAGCCCCAGCCGAGCAAGGGCACTAGCAGTTAAACCTAGCCTATAGCTAGGGGTAAAGAAGTTTTTAGCTACTGTGCGTAACCTATTAGTACCTCTACCTCAAGCTCACGGCTCCTCTTTTATGTACTCCTCGTAAACCTCCTTAAG
>CAYTXX010000101.1:0-3174 GCA_964442165.1 uncultured Desulfurococcaceae archaeon
CTCCCCAGGTCGTCCCCACCAACAGCGCTTACGAGGTAAGCGGGGACCCCTAGCCTAGCGCATCCAACAGCTTGGTTAGCCCCCTTACCACCGGTTAGTACGAAGAACGAGGAACCCCTAACGGTCTCACCTGGAGATGGGAACTTCCACGTCTTCACGTAGAAGTCTGCGTGGATGCTCCCAACGACCAGCACGCCCAACGAAGCTCCCTAAATCACTACAAGTAGAGTATTTTAGCATACTTCAGCAACCCTACGAAGGCTTTAGAAGAGCGCCCGGAGGGAGCTTAGGGGCTTAAGCTACGTAGGTAAGCCGTGGAGGAGTACTGGACCCCATCAAACCCCTAGCGTCCCTAATAGGGACGCTAGGACCACACCGGCTAGTAGCCCCACCGTAGCCTCCTTCTCGTAGCCGTGGTTGTGGGTCTCCGGTATTACCTCGTGGCTTACTACGTAGATCATAGCCCCAGCGGAAAAGGAGAGGAGGTGTGGTAGTAGCTGGGGTGCTAGCCCGCCGAGGAGAGGTGGTATTAAAGCCATGGCTGCCTCGGATAGCCCTGAGGCTACTGCGAAGAGTAGGGCTATCCCCCTCCTACCGATAGCTATGAAGGGTAGTGCTACGGCTAGGCCCTCCGGGATGTCCTGTATACCTATAGCTAGGGTTACCCTAGACCCTAGTGAGTACTCCACTGCGGTTGCGGAGCCTATGGCCAGGCCCTCCGGGAAGTTGTGTATGACCACGGCTATAGCTAGTAGCAGGGAAGCCCTTATCCTAGTCCTAAAGTCGTCTAGAACTACCTCCCCGATCATGTGGTCGTGAGGTAGGAGGAGGTCTGCTGCGTACACAGCTAGAACGCCGAGTAGGAAGCTTACTACGAAGTGAGCACCTATAGTATCTACGGAGGGCTTCAGTAGCTCTACGAAGGCTACCGATAGCATAACCCCTGCTGAGAACCCTAGGGAGGTATCGACGAAGCGCATACTCCTCCTAATACCGACTAGAGCTATAGCTCCTCCTAGGGTTGTGAACGCAGCTGCGATTAACCCGTTTAGAGCTGACTGAAAAAGCTCCTCTAGGACCTCCACCCACCTCCCGGACTATCCTCCGGGAGCTCCGTGCCACGGGCTATCGAGCCATACCTGGTTCCAGAGCTGCTGCTCGCTAATTACCTCAGCCTTAGCTATGGCGTCCCTTATCGTTACTAGTAGCTTGTGGTGGTCTACCTCGTCCCTCAGTATAGCCTCCAGTACTATCTTAGCTCTTACGTCATCAACCTTCTCCAGTAGCTCCTTAGCTGTCCTGATCATAGATGCCTCCATATCTATGTGCCTACTTACGGTGCTTGAGATGGTCCTTAAATCCTCCTCAGATATAGCCGGAGTAGCCTTCTCAGCGAGCTCTGCGAGGGCTAGGTACATCCTACCGTGCTTCCTAGAGTCGTTGGCTACCGCAGCGAAGAGAGCTGATAGTACTGGGTGCTTTACTGTTTCTGAGAGCTTCTGGAGCTCCTCAGCGTACTTAAGCTCTAGCTCAGCGTACCTCCTATACAGGGGTGCGAGTCCCTCCATACCCTACACCTGCTTAAGTACTGCTACACCCTTCTCGTACCTAACCCTAAGGGCTAGGGTCCCCCTCAGTCTGAATACGTGGTAGCCGTCCTCGGGGCCTACGTAGCTCACCTCGGTATCCACACCTACAGCTAGGTCGATAACGTACGGCGATGCCGATACCACTACAGCTAGCTCATCAGGTAGTACAGGTACTACAGCCACCTCGGATACTAGGGCCTTAACCCTCTGTAGCTCCATAACCCCAGTCCTCTCGTGTACGGCCAGGAGCTTAGAGTACCTGGACGGGCTTACGAACAGTACGAACGGGGGTCTAGCCCCAGCCTTGATCAGCTCCCCAACAGCTCTGGAGACCTCAGCTACGGCCGAGCCAGGCTCATCCCAGCTCGACATACCTAAGCTTACGGCTTCCTTAAGCTCTAGAAGCCTATCCAGTACGTACCTATCCTCCGCAGTAGCGAACTCGACCGCAGCTCTATAGGCATCCCCCAGCTCAGCTGGGATCCTAAAGCTCTCAGCGTAGTCTAGAGCCCTCTGGGATACCCTAAACCCTACCGATAGCTCAGTTAGGGGTAGTACCGAGGTCTCAGCTGAGCTAAACCTCTCTACAGGTACAGCAACGGCTCCCCTACCTACGCTAGTTACCGGTATGTACTTCCTGAAGACCCTTACCGAGTTGACGGTACTAGTTACAGCCTTAACTACCCAATCCCACTCAGAGCTCCCAGAGCTATCTGAGGACTCTTTAGGGTCCTGCGTAGCTGTACCGGTTAGCTCCTTAACCTCCTCAGCCCCCCTCCTCAGCTCCTCAACCTGCTCCGGGTCTAGGCTCTTCAGTAGGGCTAGGAACTCACCTACGTGCGTCTTCTCCTCCCTAGCTATGTCCTCGAAGACCTTCCTCACCTTCTCGTCGTCTATAGACCTAGCTAGCTGTAGGTAGAGGTTTATAGCATCGAGCTCAGCTACTATCGATAGCCTCAGAGCCTCGGCAACCTCCTCCTTAGATAGCTTCCTACCTACTGGGAGGTCTAGCGGGTGCTTAGACATCAAGCTAGACCACCAATACCTATACCACGCGGGAGGTTAAAAATCATTAGGTGGTTCGAAGATCAGAAAACATGCTTAGGCCTAGACTAGCAGTAGGTTAACCCCACTTACCCTTCTTCATGTGGGTCTCCAGCTCAGCCTTGATCTTCTGCATGGCCGTTAGGGAGAACTCCTTCACCTCGCCGAAGATCTTCACGCACGGTGGGTCTAGGTTATCCTGAATACCCCTCTCAGCTAGCTCCACCAGCCTCTGAAGTAGGGTGTAGACCTCCATGTGGAGGGCGTTGGTGTACCTAGACCTAAGGACCAGCTTCTCCTCCTCCTCACTTAGCTTCGCAAACCTCTCCCTAGGGGCACCGCACTTAGGGCAGTTAACCGGCGGCTCAGCACCTTCGTAGATGTAGTTACATACAGAGCACTTCCAGAGTGGCAAGATACCACCATGCTAGCTAAGCGGTTAGGTTAAAAAGCTCAAATGATCTGCATCGAAGTCTGCTTGCTTAGGGTTCGACCTCTCCAGGTAGGCTATTGCCTGCTGCCTAGCTGTGCCAGCACTGTA
>CAYTXX010000102.1:0-2881 GCA_964442165.1 uncultured Desulfurococcaceae archaeon
CTAGAGGCTTGGTTTTAGCCCTATCTCCTCATCTTAAGCACTTGGAATACCTTTAGGGTTGCGTAGCTATGGGTTAGTACAGCTAGAGCTACTAGAGAGTACCCTAGGGAACCTGGTAAGGTAATCTCAGCTAGGCTTGCGAGGAATACTATGAAGAGCCTAACATCGCGAGAAGCTACCGCGGGAATACGCCCTACTAGAGCTGGGTGAACCCCTAGGTCGTGCTCCCCCCTTAGGTGTACGTAGCTAACCAGGAGGTCCCCAGCTAGAGCTAGTAGAGCTACGGGTACTACCCAAAACCCTAAGAGCTGAGTTGAGTAGAGAGCTACTGAGATTACTATAGCTACGTCAGCGTACCTATCCAGTACAGCATCTAGGAAGGCTCCACGCCTGCTCTGAAGCCCTCTAACCCTTGCCAGCTCCCCGTCGACCCCGTCAACTATGGAGGAGAGCTGGACTAGTACTCCAGCTACCGCTGGTAGCCTAGCTAGGTATAGGTAGGATGAGAGTAGAGCTAGGAGGAAGGAGATTAGCGAAACCTGGTTGGGGGTTATACCTATGTTCCCCCTAACTATGAGGTACGTAATACGACTCGATACCTTCCTATTTATGTACCTAGCTACAGGTCCGTCGGTAGGCTTCCCCAGCTCTAAACCGACCTCACCCCCCACAGGTCAACCCTTGGCTACACCCTCCAGCTCCTTATAATCTCTAGAGCTAACCCCCTCAAGGACCCCTCAGTTAGCTTGACGTAGTCCTCCCAGGTATCTACGTCTACCCAGGGCTCTCCGGTTAGGTCCACTACAGCTACATCCCCCGTTCTTATAGCAATGCACTCGTAGAGCTTAGCAAGCTCGGTAGGCTCACCACACTTACTGAAGTACTCCACTACGTTCCTTGAAGCTACGTGAAGCCCTACGTCCACGTAGTCCCAGGAGCCTAACCCCTTACCTACCCTCATAACGCGCCCTACCCTATCCACTACAACGAGTGTAGCTTCGGAGGGGTCGACATAGAGGGGGCTCCTATCGACACCGATAGCTACTGTACTCCCTCTGTAGTTCTTGAGGAGCCTTTCAACGGCTCTAGGTAGGTATACGTGGTCAGCCATGGAGACTAGGACCCTCTGGCTCCAGCACCTCTCAAGCCCTCTTACTAGGGAGTAGGCGTTACCCCTAGATACCTCGTCATTTACTACGTACTCCACCTCGACTGGTAGCTCCTTGAGTACCTCGGAGAGGGGCTCTAGGAGGTAGCCAGCTGTTACTACTACAAATCTTCTCAGACCTGCAGAAGCTATACTCCTAGCAGGGTACTCCACTAGGCTGTAGCCGAGTACCTTCGCCAGTAGCTTATGCGGGCTAACCGTACGCGGGAACCTAGTACCTGAGCCAGCTGCTAGTATGACTACCTCCTCTACACCCATTACTCGAGACCATAGGCCTTCCTAAGCTCAGGTATGAAGTTGTGGACGCTGTACCTCGGGATCTTGGTTAGCTCCCCTATACGCAGTAGCCAGTCTATCAGAACCTGGTAGGCCACTATCCTGGATATGGACTTCGAGCCCTCCGGTCCCGGGCTCTTCATGTAGAAGGCGTTAACTTCGTATACAGTACCCGAGAACCCCCTATCTAGAGCTATCTTAGCTAGCCTAACTAGGTCGACGAGGAGGCCGGCTAGGGCTGGGCTATCGTTTATCCTAGCGTTAACCACGATCTCATCTACAGCCCCGTTGAACCCTACGTACTCTATGTGCATTGAGACGAACTTCTTATCCCCTAGGTACTCCGAGAACCCAGTAGGTCTTATGTAGGACGGAACTTCGAAGCCTAGTACATCAGCTACCACAGAGCTCTTCGTCCTCTCCTTAGCCTTATTCCTACTCTCGTCTAGTAGTGCTAGGAAGTCTAGGTTACCGCCTATATTGAACTGGACCACACCTCTCGGTATCCTATTCCTCTCAGCTAGGTGCTCCAGTAGGTCGCTGGTAAGTGGTGTAGCACCGCTCGCACCGTCGTCCCCTAGGACAACACTCCCACGCTCCTCGAAGGCCTTAACGAAGGTTCTGCTCCTCGCAGCGGTAGCTGGTATAGCGTTAATGAAGGCTACAGGCTTTACGGTCTCGGCGTACACCGTAGCAGCGTATAGGTAGGCGTAGGTAGCCGGTAGCTTACTACCCTCCTTTATTAACCTACGTACATCGCGGAGGCTCTCAACGGGCTCGGTGTACTCTGTTGTTATGAGGTTAACTAGTACGTCGACCCCGCACCTTTCCCAGGTATCTACGACAGTGTAGATAGCGTCCTCTAGACCTAACTCCTCCTCTAGGCCTACGGCCTTAATGGGTAGGTTCTCCGCACTCCCTAGGTGTATCCCCTTGGAGACCGTGACGGAGTCGAGGGACGGGTAGCTCCGCGCTTCGGGGTAGTACATCCTAATAACCTCACTGAGGCTACGGCCTACCTTAGTGTAGTCTACGTCAAGCGAGCAAACTACCTCCACGTCCTCAACACGGTAGCTCTTAAGGAAGTTCTGGAGGGGTACCCCGTTAAACCCTATCTCACCGCTCTTAATCCTAGCAAGGCCTAGAGCTAGGGTAGATGCTACGTACCCCTGCCCTATGACACCTACCTTCACGAACATAACTAACACCCAAGCAACCAAACGAGTGTACGCTCAGCTAATATAAGCTTTAATTAGAAGCCGCTTCACCGCGGGTCCTCAGCTGATGCGATGTGCTTCAAAGGATTTCCAACTACCTAAGGCGCGGTTAGCTATCTATAGGTAGGTCCGGAAGCCTTAGGAAACCTCCTGTCCTCAGCTAAGGGGTTAGAATGCCTTAGCGAGGGACTTAAGGGTTTCCCCGAGGTAAACACTTGTA
>CAYTXX010000103.1:0-2871 GCA_964442165.1 uncultured Desulfurococcaceae archaeon
TACGTACTCGACGGTAGGAGCCTGTCCGTAGTAGATGGAGCTAGGATATCTAGAGGACCCCAGGTAGCCTCCATGATGGTCGGCTCCATGGCTGTAAACTCCGAGAAAATTTACGTAGCTGCTACAGCAGTAGCTGGACCCACGTGGGGTTGGATCGTAGCTGCGCTAAGACCTAGGAGGAGAGGTATCTTCAGGCGCTAGAGCTTAGCATATACCCACTGCAGAAGACTACTCGATACCCTAAGCTGTTAGGACCTTAGAAGCTTCAGCTCTTGGGGGGTTCCACCGTAGAGGTAGCCGGTAGCTTTTATATCGTGTGCGAGGTCCCGCTACCGGTATCTCTGTTGAGGAGGGTAGGGCATGTATGGAGGGCCATCCAGAGGAGGGTTAGGTATACTGGGAGACCTCAGTAATGTAGGTGATAGGTATCGGGGAGGTCCTACCGGGTCTAGTAGACTCACACGTACACCTATACGAGTACGGGGATTCCTGGAGCTCCTACTGCGGTAAGTTCATCATGCTCGCGGTGTCTGACGACGTAGCCTCCAGCTTGAGGACCCTTGAGATAGCTAGGCACTGCTCCTCGGTGGTCCCAGCCGTAGGTGTGCACCCGTGGAGCGTTAACGAGGGCGTTGATGTAGCTAAGTTCGCCAGGGACTTAGAGGAGCTCCTGGAAGCCGGTGGCATTAGGTTCCTGGGTGAGGTAGGCTTAGATAAGATCTTCACCCCCAGCACATTCAGCTACCAGCTGAAGGTTTTCGAAGCTGCGCTAGACCTAGCCTCACGTTACGGGGTTGGGCTAAGCGTTCACGCAGCTGGTGCTTGGAGGGAGGTGCTAGACTTACTAAGGAAGTACGGTATTAGTGTAGCTATATTCCACTGGTACACAGGCCCTCTAGACCTACTAGAGGACATAGTAGCGGAGGGCTACCTCATAGGTGTTAACCCAGCGCTTAAGGTCCAGAGAAAGCACGAGGACGTAGTTAGAGTAGCACCCCTAGAGGCCTTAGTAACGGAGTCAGACGGCCCCTACGTGTACAGAGGCCTTAAGCTAGGTCCAGAGCTCATAGAGTACCTACTAGCTGGGGTAGCCCAGATCAAGGGTGTAGGAGTAGAGGAGGTCGCTAAAGCCGTTAGGAGGAACTTCGCTAAAGCTCTGTCAAGGGTCGGTCTAACCCTCTACCTACCCTGAGGAGCTGGTTCCCGGTGTGGGCCCTAGTAGAGCTAGGTCCTAGCTTAGACAACCCTCCTAGCTAGCTTGTAGTAGTATCTAGAGAACAGTAGGAGGTTCACACAGCCCCTGAAGTAGACCTCGATAGCCATAGCTAGCCAAGCTCCTAGAACACCTATGTAGCCCGCTAGGACGTAAGCTGGTAGAGCTCTAACTGCGTAGAGGCTGAGGACGCTGACTACCATGGGGATGAGGGTGTTTCCAGCACCTCTTATAGCTCCGCCGAATACCATAGCGGCGGCCAGACCCGGCTCACTAAGCCCTGCTAGGACTAGGTAAAGGGTAGCTAGCTCTAGAACCTCCTCACTAGGTGAGAAAGGTGCTGCTATGTAGCGCGCAGCTAGGGCTACAGCCACCCCTAGAGCCGTCATGTAGGCTACAGCCACCTTAGCAACCTCGTACCCAGCTACCCTACCCTCACTCAGCTTACCGGCTCCAACTGACTGCCCTACTAGGGATGAGGCAGCTATGGAGAAGGCAAAGCCCGGCATGAATATGAGGCTCTCAATCCTAACCCCAACCTGGTGTGATGCCATAGCTACAGCTCCGCACCTAGCTACGGTAGCTATGTAGATACCGTTACCTAGCGAGAGAGCTACCCTCTCAGCTGTTGCAGGTACGCTTAGCTTTAGGAGCTTAGCTAGGAGCTCCCTATCGAAGGAGAGGGCTGGGGTTAGCCCAACCCTACGTAGGAAGAAAGCTGATAGAGGTACTGCATAGGCTATGGAGATAACCGTAGCCAGAGCAGCACCAGCTACACCTAGAGCTGGGAAGCCGAACCATCCGAATATCAGGATGGGGTCTAGGACTACGTTGAGTACCGCACTTGAGACTATCGTAACCATAGAGTACCTCGTAGCGCTAACGGCCCTAAGGGATGCGTCAAACGTTATTAGGGTAGCCATTAGCGGGAGGCCTAGCACTCTTACGGCTAGGTAGGAGGAGCCCTCAGCAATTACAGCAGGATCCCCAGGGCCGGCTACCAAGGATACCAGCTCCTTGGAAAACTCTAGAACAGCTATGGCTATAGGTAGGGTGACTAGAACCGCAGCAGGGAGAGATGTACCGAGAGCTCTACGTGCCTTACCGATCTCCCTAGCACCGTAAGCCTGAGCTACGTAGATTAAGGCCCCAACGGAGAAGAGGGACGTAACGCTGAAGAGTAGCCAGGAAACGTAGGAAGCTACCCCAACCCCAGCTAGCTGAGCTGTACCCAACCTGGAGACGAAGTACGTATCAGCTAGGGAGTACGCGCTTTCAACTAGCTCACTAATTATCATGGGCCACGCAATGCTGATAACCCTCCTCCTAAGGCTACCGCCATCCTCCAAGGCCTACCGCTACCTTCGCAAGCCTAAGGATATAAGCACTAGCCGTAGCTAAAAGACATTCTCTCCATACTCCGCGGAGTACCCTCCCCAACCATAAAAGCCCTACCTTGTTTAAGCCTACCCTACCGCTCCTAGGTTTAGCTAAGGTAGGGGCGGTACTTAAGTTCCTACGCTGACCTTACACATCATCATAGTATGCTCAGGTGGTGTGCGGAAGATACTTTAGGACTACTTCGAGAGTGTTCTTCTGGACTTGTTGGTGTGGCGGGCCCGCCGGGATTTGAACCCGGGACCACCGGCTTAGAAGGC
>CAYTXX010000104.1:0-2784 GCA_964442165.1 uncultured Desulfurococcaceae archaeon
GCTGTGCGGAGACCTTACTTAGGTTAGTGTTTATAGCCATGTTGTTTATAGTTGTTGGTGTAATTATCCTAGCCCTAGTGGTAACTAAGCTGTCGTCAGCACCGTAATCGTGTATCAGGATACCCCTCGGGGCCTCGACAATACCTACCCCCCTACTCCTAGGTCTACCTTCAAGGCTTACTAGGTCACCCTCAAGTAGCTCCCTACTTCCAATGAGCTCACCGATCATCTCTAGGGAGTGTATGATCTCAACAAGCCTAGCCCAGTGGTATAGCACTACGTTACTTAGAGGTTTCCCACCAGCTACCTCGATAAGCCTCTCGTACTCCTCACTAGCTCTCTCACCGGGAACTCTCTCAGCTACGTTCAGCCTCGCGAGTGGGCCCACCATTATCGTTGACTCCTCACTGAAGAGCTTCAGCCCAGCCGGCTTGTAGTAGGGTAGTGTTGCGTGGTTCCAGCTAACAACTGCCTCACCTACAATATCAGTGTACGTTACGGGGTCTCTAGACTCGCTTACAACGCTGCCCTTAGAGTCAACAACCCTTAGAGTTCCATCGTAGAGCTCCAGAGCTCCACCTCTAGTAAGCCCCATACTGTAGCACCTCATAGTGAACTCGTCACGCTCTAGGAGGTTCTTGAATAGCTCGCTCCTAACGATCCTCTCATCGAAGAACTTGTAAAGCTCCTCAACAGCTCTACCAATCTCCGCTAAAGCCTTCTCGAGTTCAGCTACATCCTCCTTAGTAAGCCCCCTGCAGACACCACCAGGGAGGACAACGGGTCCGTGCTGTACTTTACCTAAAAGCTTATCCTCAACCTTCCTAAGTATACTACGTGTTTTCAGAGCTGCTGAGGCGACCTCGGGGTTCTTAGCTAGTAGCTTAACTACGTCCCTCCTACCCTCACCCCACAGGGCTAGGTCTGGAAGCCCTATGAAGCCGAAGTGCAGTAGATGGCTGTCTAGGACTTGAATGTAGTTCACTAGAGTCCTAGTAAGCTCAGCTCTCAGTGGCGGCTTACGTCCAAACACAGCGTCGACAGCCTTACCGGATGCTAGGTGGTGAGCCCAGCTACAGAAACCACATATAGCTGACACCACTCTCGGAAGGTCCTCAACGTGGCGGCCTACAGCTATCTTCTCGAACCCTCTGAACTCCATTATCTGGTAGAGAGCTCTAACATCGCTACCGCTAGTAACTACCACTATCCTAGCAATACCCTCGACTAGCGTTATCGGGTCCAGCGCCGCTAGAAGCCTATACTCAGCCACACCTCACCCCCCGCTACGTAGCTTACCCAGTCTGTAGGCTAGCGACCTCCTAAGGGTGTACCTGTAGAACGTACCTACAACGTCTCTAACCCTATCTAGCTCCCTAGCTAAGCCCTCCTCTAAGACGCTCTTCTCGGAGTCTACCATGAGTACTGAGGCTACAGTGGATATCGCTGAGAGCCCGCTATCGGAACCCCACTCTACAGGCCCTCCACACCCTGTACACGGGTAGTTTGCTCTGATACAGCTATGGTCGCAGACGGCCCTCGTAGCAGGCCCCATGCAGAGAACCCCCTGCTCGAGGAAGCACCTATTCTCATCTAGCTTAACCTCGTAAAGCCTCCTAATACCGGGCATCACGATCTTAGTTGTTTTCGGGTTCCTAGGGCACTTACTACACAGAGACTCAGGGTCCCCCAGTAGGAGGGGCCTAGCCTCAAGCCTCCTCGTTTCTGCGTAGCGTATTAGTATCTCGAAGAGCTGGTCGAGGACCTTATTCCCCGGAGGGCAGCCGGGGGCTAGAATATCCGGCTTAACTATGTCGGTATATGCTGAGTACTCTATAGGTTGTGGGAGCTCTAAGGCATCGCCTTCAAGTCTTACATCTACCTGTGAGGTGATAGCCTCATACACCTCTACGGGCTTGTAGAGGGAGTTTAGCCCCGGTATATCACCATAGACGCTGCAGGTTCCGAAAGACACCTTAACGTCGGCCTTACTGGAGATCTCCCTCGCTAACCTAGCGTCTTCATCTGTTGATATACCGCCCATATGTACCAGCACATCAACCCTATCTACCCTCAGGAGCTCAGAGAGCTTCCTATCTACAACTGTAGGCCAGTAGACTACCTCGTAGTGCTCCAGTAGCTTAGCTAGCTTCTCACCTAGGCTTGCAAGAGCGACATCGCAACCTCCACATATAGCGCCGGGGATAACGGCTAACCTAAGCACGCCTACCACCTAAGGGGCCGAGCTTCCTGATTTCATCAACGAATTCGTTGGCTACTCTAGCTAGCTTAGGGGCTTCAGTAGCACTAATCCACTCCAGCCTCAGCCTCTCAGGCTCGATACCTACCTGCTGTAGCAGCTTCTTAACTAGGTGGACCCGCTTAAACGCCTTAAAGTTCCCAGATACGTAGTGGCAGTCGTTAGGCGTATGACACCCACCTATGAGAACCCCGTCAGCGCCATTCAGGAAGGCGGAGACGATCATTAAGGGGGAAACCCTGCCGGTGCAGGGGACTATCACTGGGACTATACTCGGGTCGTAGCGTAACCTCATAACGCCAGCTGTCTCAGCTGCTGAGCCGGCACACCACCTACAGAGGAATGCAACTACCTTAGGTCTCCAGGACATCCCTACCTCACCCCTAGTACAGCTTTAACTACCTCGAGAGCCTGCTCCTCACTGTAGTTTCTCAGCTGTATAGCTCCAACAGGGCACGAAGCCGTACACGCACCGCAACCTTCGCAGAGAATCTCGTTAACGCGAGCCTTACCCTCAGTAATCT
>CAYTXX010000105.1:0-2650 GCA_964442165.1 uncultured Desulfurococcaceae archaeon
GAATCCTATTGAAGGTTGCTGAGAGCTACTTCTGCAGTTAATTACCGGTTAGGTAGTTATGTAGGCTATAACCTGCGAGGTAGCCTTTAGGCACTCTACGAGGTCCGACTCGGAGATCTCGCTATCGGCCTCTGATACTCTGGAGACCGTTAGCTGAGCCCCTAGGAACTCCCCGCTCTTCTCGTAGACTAGGGTTACAGTTACGTCCAGTCTCCTCATTGACGATGATATGTACTTACCGCGTAGCGTCCTCACACGGTACCACCCAGCTTCGTAGGAGTTCCCCTCGGAGACCTCTACCCCGCTTAGCTTAAGTAGCTTAAGTACATCCCTAGAAGGTACGACCGAGCCTACCCTAGTCTTAACTATGTACTCTACCTGAACTACGCTGACCAGGTTCCCTAAAGCCTTCACGATCCTCTTAAGTACGGACACTACCTCCTTAATCGACCTAACTATACACCCCTTCTCATCCTCGCAGGGTGAGGCTATCGTTAAAACCCCGACGTTAGACCTAGAGAGGTAGAGCGCTACGGAGACATCTCCGACATTCCCTACAACCTCGGAGAAGTACACGGTATCTAGCTCAGAGCTACCCATATCCCTAAGGATCTCGTGCGTTTTAATAGCTAGGTACTCAGTATCGCTTGTCCTAAGCCTTAGAGAAACCCCTACCTCAAACACCCTCCTACCCACAGTATAGAGAGTAGCTACACCCAGTAAAAACTGAGGAAGACTACCTACCTAGCTCTGGGAGTATTAAGCTTACAAGCCTCTTCCTAGGTCTTCGGGTAACAACCTCCTCAGCTATAGCGTGTACCAGTAGCGGTAGAGCTATCGTAGCATCTACGTGTACCGTGGCCTTAGGGCCTACCGGCGAGGTCTTACCCCAGCTAACGGCCTCCTCTAGGGTAGCCCCGGAGAGCCCTCCCCACTGAGGCATGTCGGTAGTTATCTGGACGGCGTACTTGTGCGGCTTGTAGTAGTCGTGGACCCCCCTCCTCTCAGCTAGCAGAGTCTGGGCTACAGCCACTAGGTTTATGGTATCCTTAGGTACTCCTCCCCCTATGTATATAACCGCCGTATCCTCGGAGTACTCGGCGATCCTAACTAGCTGGTCGAAGTCCTTAACCATGTCTAGCACAAGCCTCCTACCCTCCCTAGCGGCTAGTACGGCTGCTATACCGTAGCCTGAGTCGACGAGTGCTGGGGAGAAGACCGGTACCCCGGACCTGTAGGCTGAGGTTACTATAGCGTCGATACCCCTCTCATCTAGGAACCTACCGAATAGGTAGAGGAACTCAGCTGTAGAGTAGATACCGCTATCGAGGCCCTTTATGAACTCCGCTATCAACTCCTCCATCTTCCTGTAGTCTAGCTCGGAGACGTAGACGTCGTAGAACCTGTCCACCTTGTACTTCAGTAGCTCGCTATCGTTGACGTAGGGGCTCCCCATGTAGTAGCTGAACCCCATGGCCTCGATCATGTCCTCGGAGATGTTAGCCCCGGTGGAGACCAGTACGTCTACGAAGCCCTCGTCCACCATCCACTTAACCAGCTTCCACATACCGGCTACAGACATGGAGGCAGCTAACCCCATGAACACCGTGACCTTCGGGTCCTCGAACATCTTCAGCATTACCTCATATACCTCACCGAGCTTCCTACCCTGGTAGGCTGTCCTAGCCATGGAGTGCAGTAGCTCGCTGATCCTCCTACCCCTAACCTCTACTGAGACCAGCTTCTCCCTTAGGTACGGGTTCTCCCCCATCTTACGTCATCCAGAGGCTTAGAGCTCTAAAGCTATAAATACCGATCCCGTAAGTATATGAAGGTGAGATCTTGAGCTGTAGGGTGGAGGACCTATTCGAGTTCCTCCTCACTAGGAGGAGTATTAGGCACTTCAAGCCGGAGCCAGTACCGGATGATGTACTCCTCAAGGTACTTGACCTAGCTAGGTACGCTCCTAGCGCTGGTAACCGGCAGCCGTGGGTCTTCGTAGTGGTTAAGGACCCGGAAGTTAAGGATAAGCTAGCCTCCCTGCGCTCCGGCGCAGCACCCCTAGCTAGGGCACCGGTAGGTATAGTAGTAGCCTGCGATAGAGGTACCTCACAGCTCTCCTACCAGGTAGACTGCGCCTGCGCTACCATGTACATAATGCTAGCAGCACACGCCCTAGGCTTAGGGACCGTCTGGATCCAGGCCCTAGCGAACACGGAGGAGATCCGAAAGCTAGTGGAGCTCCCCGAGAACTACGTACCCGTAGCTATAGTAGCCGTAGGCTATCCAGCTGAGAAGCCTCAGCCTAGACCTAGGAAGCCCCTAGAGGAGGTAGCCTACCTAAACAGGTTCGGAGTTAAGCTAATACCTAGCTAACGCACACCTACTCGATAAACTCAGGAGAGCCCCCGAGGCAACTAACTTAAGTACAGTAGCCTAGGAGCTCCTTAACCTCCGCAACCCGATTAGGGGTGAGTCCTCTAGAAGCCAATAGCTTAAGGGGGTATAGGCTATTACCTCCAATACCTTAGCTCTCCTACCTACTTAATCCACCTAGCCACCTTCATCGCTACTAGCAGGATCCCCGTAGTTACCAGAGCTACCGATGTAGCGTAGCTTACAACTGAAGAGCCTGGCCTTTCAGGGGTTC
>CAYTXX010000106.1:0-2608 GCA_964442165.1 uncultured Desulfurococcaceae archaeon
TCGAACCTAACCCCAGCTACCCTACTAGCTACCTGAGCTGCTACCCTAGTGGAGGCCTGGAGGTCTAGCTGGCTTAGAGGTAAGGTCTCTACGTAGACCCTACCACTACCGGGACACGAAACAGCTACCCTAAGCCTAGCTACGACCCCTGCGTAGCTCCCATTAGCTAGCGAGGTTACAGCAACTATACTTACCTCACGCTCCTCATAGAATGCTGGACAGCTTAAACCCCACACCTGAACTAAGTAGGCTAGAAGTAGTAGAGCTGTAGCTAGAGCTATAGTGCGGAGGTACTTACCCATCCCACATCACCGCTAGCCCCTAGGTCAGGGTGCTATTAAATACCGCGGTGAGACTACGCGGTACTACGGGAACTCCAGGGCTAGCTTTGATTTAAGCTTTCCTAGGTTTCCTACGGGGGGAGGTGTGAGCGGTGTTCCCAGGGTCTGCGTAGGTAGTCTTAACAGGTCTAAGGTTGAGGGGGTTAGGAGGGCTTTCGAAGCACTTGTAGGACCCTGCGAGGTCGTAGCTGTGGGGGCATCCACAGGTCTACCTCCCCAACCTCTTGGGCTAGCTGTAGCTATAGAGGGTGCTAGGCGTAGAGCTCGTGAAGCCCTTACTAGAGGGCGTGGGTGTAGCTATGGAGTAGGTGTTGAAGCCGGTCTCCTCGTAGTTGGTGGGGACTTCTTCGACGTCCAGGTAGCCTGCGTAGCTACAGCTGAGGGTTCAGAGTTCATAGGCTTCTCACCTTCATTCGCTATACCTAGGTCCTTCGCTAAGCTCCTAGTCACCGGTGAAGCTCGGGAGCTTGAGGAGGTAGTAGACAGGTACTTCGGAACTAGGGACATAGGTAGCTCCGGGGGGTTCATAAAGCTGCTAACCAGATCTACAGTAACTAGGGAAGACCTAACCTACTACGCGGTCGCTATGGCCTTAGTACCCCTAGTTAACGCTAGGCTCTATGAAGGTGGGGGGAACGTGATTGGGAGCGAGATCTAGGTATGGATAAAAAGCCCCGTACCTACGCCGCAGTAGCCCTCTTAACTAAGTACTCCCTGTACCTCCTGTACCTTACCTGGGCAGCTAGTGCGTGAGCCGCTCTTTCTGGAGCTGGGTAGGCTGGGATCTTGAGGTTAGTTAAGTACCTAATAGCTTCGTAGGCCTCAGCTCCACCTATTATAGCTACTGAGATGGGCTTACGCTGCCCGACCTCCTCTAGGGCCTTAGCTACAGCCCTAGCTACACCCATAGGGCTCGTAAGAGCTGTGTGGCAGTAGAGTACAAGCACCGCGTCTACAGCTGGGTTGGCTAGTGCTAGCCTTACCGACCTGTAGTACCAGTCCTCGGGAGCCATGCCGGTTAGGTCTATGGGGTTAGCTAGCGAGGCGAACGGCGGGACGAACTTCTTCACCTCAGCGGCTAGGTCCTCCGGAGGCTTCTCGAGGAAGACCCCGTCGTCAGCTAGGGTATCGCTTGCCTGGACTCCGGCTCCTCCTCCGTTAGTTATTACGACTACCCTCTCTCCTTCCGGTACCGGGTTCCAGGATAGGGTCTTAACGAGGTCGAAGGCCTCCTCAATGCTCTTCACTGAGAGCACCCCGCTCTGCCTAAAGGCTGTCTCGTAGAGGGCTACATTCCCGGCTAGGCTACCTGTGTGGCTAGCGGCTGCCTTAGCCCCGGCCTCGGTCCTACCGGACTTTATTACTATGATCGGCTTCCTAAGGGATACCCTAGAGGCTACGTCTACGAACCTCCTACCGTCGTTTACTCCCTCCATGTATATTAGGATTACCGAGGTGTTTGGATCTTCGTCGAAGAACTCTAGTAGGTCTGCGTCATCTATATCAGCCTTGTTACCTATGCTTACGATCGACGATATACCTATCCCCTCCACTATAGTCGAGCCCATCATGGCTATCCCGAGGGCCCCGCTCTGCGTTATAAACGCTACGTTCCCGGGTATGACGTCCCTAGGTCCGAACGTAGCGTTTATCCTAGCTGGGGTGTAGACGTAGCCGAATATGTTAGGGCCTAGGACCCTCATGCCGTACTTCCTAGCCCTCCTAACCAGCTCATTCTCCAGCTCGACATTGCCAACCTCCTTAAAGCCCGATGCGATCACTACAGCGTGCTTAGCTCCAGCCTTACCAGCGTCCTCTATAACCTCCAGAGTCTTAACGTTAGGTACTGAGACTACTACTACGTCTACCCTACCAGATATCGTGGATACCGCTGGGTAGCACTGTAGCCCTAGGATCTCCGTAGCTGAGGGGTTTACCGGGTATACCCTCCCCTTATAGCCGTACTCCAGTAGGTTCTTCAGCACCAGGTGCCCTATCTTTGTAGGCTCCCTCGACGCACCTACTACAGCTATACCCTCCGGGTTAAACAGACTGTACAGCGGGTTCAACCTAGCTCACCCTAAGATAACCCTAGCGTCGACAATTAAAGCACCCTCTCCCTTAGGGTACAGTATCACTGGGTTTAGGTCTAGCTCCGCTATCTCCTCAACCTCCACCATAATCCTCGAAACCCCCAGTATGACCTTCTTCAGCGCGTTAAGGTCCCTCGGTAGGGACCCCCTGAATCCCTCGAGGACCCTGTAACC
>CAYTXX010000107.1:0-2494 GCA_964442165.1 uncultured Desulfurococcaceae archaeon
TAAGCTTGGAGGTACTTAGGCGGGGAAACCCACCTAGTGCGGGTAGGGGCTGAGCTAGGTAACCTCCTTGAGTTCCCCGACGACGCGTAGCTTTATACCGTTCTCTTCGCAGAACCTCTTCAGCTCTTCCGGGATATCGGACCAGCCCAGCCCGTAGACCGCGAGTATAGGTCTAGCCTTAATCAGCTTAGCCTTCTCGAGGAGGTTCCTAGCGGTATCGACAGTTAGCCTACCCCTCTCGTGTACTACCTCTACTGTGAGAACCTGCCCGTTCCCCCTAGCTACTACGTGTACAGAACTGTATCTAGTTGGGTGGTTGAACTCCACTGAATACCCAGCTACTACGTACCTCCCAGCTACCTTCCCCACAATTCCATAGAGCTTCGCAACCCTCCTAACTAGGTACTTCCGCCTAGCTGTAACCACTAAACACCACCAGTACTGAAGGGTCATGTAGAGCGGGATTTAAAGCTAAGTAGGGGGAAGCTCACGTAGCTAGCGTAGCCTACCAGGCCTTACCCCCTAAGCTAGAGAGCACGCTAGGGCTTACAACTCCGGGATCTCGGGTTTTAAAGGTCTTCCGCGTAGCTAGTAGGTACGTAAGGAGCCCCCATAAATGCCTTGCTAGCTATAGCTTACCGAGGTCGTGGTTGAGCTACTTAGGTAGTGTAGTGGGGGTTCCCCGCAGTGATTAGGGTGGTCGGTCCCTACCTATACGTAGGTAGCTTTAGAGCTGATGAGCCGGTCCAGCGCTTCGGTACCCCTCTCTACGTCTACGACCTCGAGGTAGTTGAGGAGAACTACAGGAGGCTTGTGAGCTCCTTCCCGTACGGGGACCTCGAGGTCCTCTACTCCTGTAAGCTAGCAGTAACGTGGACGTACTTAAGGTCCTTAGGGACCTCGGTGCAGGGCTCGACGCGGTATCCCCTTGGGAGGTCCTACTAGGCGTTAAGCTGGGCTTCCCTAGGGAGAGGATACTGCTTACGGGGAACAACGTTAGCGATGAGGAGATGAGGTTCGTTAGGGAGCTGGGGGTCCTAATCAACGTGGACTCCCTATCCCAGCTAAGGAGGTACGGAGGGATGTTCCCGGGGGCTGAGATATCCATCAGGGTTAACCCAAGTATTGGTGCGGGTCACCACGGCTACGCTGTTACCGGGGGTCTAACGAAGTTCGGTATATACCTAAACCAGCTGGGTAGGGTCCTCGATATAGCTAGGGAGTTTAACCTGAGGGTAGTTGGGCTACACGCTCATACAGGCTCCGGGATCCTAAGCCCTGAGCCCTACCTAAGGACCTTAGAGGTACTGCTGGGTATAGCTAGGAGGCTTAGCTCCCTGGAGTTCGTAGACGTAGGTGGAGGCTTCAGCATACCCTATAGACCGGGTGAGAGACCTCTAGACCTAGCGTACCTAGGCTCCAAGATATCCAAGCTCTTGGAGAGGTTTGAGCGTGAGTACTACCACGTAAAGCTTAGGGTAGAGCCAGGTAGGTACCTAGTAGCTAACGCAGGTATCCTACTCGTTAGAGTAGTGGACGTTAAGGAGGTCGAGGTAGGTAGCACTAGGAAGGTGTTCGTAGGGGTCGACCCCGTATGAACCACCTAATAAGACCAGCCCTCTACAGAGCCTACCACGAGGTGATAGCGGTCCTAAGGCCGATCAACCTAGGGAGCTAGTAGCAGACGTAGTTGGAAACATATGCGAGAGCGGTGACGTACTAGCCATAATGAACACAGGAGCCTACAGCTACTCAATGAGCTCAAACTACAACGTGAGGCCGAGACCAGCCGAGGTAGTAGTCCGCGGAAGTGAGGTAAGGCTCTCCAGAAGGAGGGAGACCTTCGAGGACCTCCTATCCCTATTCACACAACGGTAATCGCAATGCTTAGGTTCTCTAGCATGTAGCATACGGTAATAGCTTCATAGTCCTAAGTAGCAGAACCGAGAACCTAAGGTTAGGTAGCAGAGAGCTGAAGTAGCTTACAGTGAGGATTTACGATAAGTGCTTAGGGGGTTAGTGCTAACGGTCTTCTCCGCTTAACACGATCGCCTCAATAATGTAGTTGACGGTAGCTATGATGGTTATAGCGGTAGCTCTGCGCAGAGAGCTACTTAGTAAGGACTTATGGAGAGAGGTGCATCTAGTACGTGAGTAGAGGATCATCCCTATTACTGATACCTAGAAGCTCTAAAAGAGCAGGGCTTTTAGCTGTAATGGTCTATTCTCTCATGGTTAGGACCTACTGCCGTGGTAGCCCACAGTAGCCGGTACGTACTTGTAGGGGTCAAACCCGCGCCTCCATAGGTGGAAGTACTCGAAGCCTAACGAAGCTATGTACACCTTCACTACGTAGACTTAGTTTATTAGTCTTATCTGAAACCTCGGCCTTAACTTACTTACCATTCATAGCATTAGTAAGCACTCGTAGTTGTAGACCTTGCTCTTATGGTTAGGGATAGTTCGGTGGGTACACCTTGACAGTAACGTAGGG
>CAYTXX010000108.1:0-2481 GCA_964442165.1 uncultured Desulfurococcaceae archaeon
TATCTTAAGCTCCTAGGTGGTGTGCTAAGTCAGGAGATGCTAAATAGGCTAGCTAGTGTTAAGGACCCTGAGCTACATAGGTGGTTGTACGAAGTCCTTTCCATAGCTAAGCCGTCCTCGGTCTACGTACTTACGGGGAGTGAGGAGGACCTGGAGTACGTTAAGAGGGTTGCTCTTGAGAGAGTTGAGGAGCTACCCACCAGGTACCCTAAGCACACGGTACACTTCGACGGACCTAAGGACCTAGCTAGGGATAGGAAGAATACCAGGATACTCCTACCTGGAGGGGGGAGCATACCCCTGATAAACACCTACGATAGGGAGGCTGGAGTTAGGGAGGTACTTGACATAGCTAGGGGGATCATGGAGGGTAAGGAGGTTTTCGTAGCTTTCTACTGCTTCGGACCTCCGGGCTCGGACTTCACCATGTACGCTGTCCAGGTAACTGACTCAGCCTACGTAGTACATAGCGAGAACATACTGTACAGGTCGTGCTACGATGAGTTCGTTAAGAGGGCTCCCGGTATAAGGTACGCACGTTTCTTCCACTCAGCTGGTGAGAGGGACGAGAACGGGTGGAGTAGGAACGTAGATAGGAGGAGGATATACATAGACCTAGAGGGGGATACCGTATACAGCGTTAACACGCAGTACGCCGGTAACACCGTAGGCCTTAAGAAGCTCATGCTAAGGCTATGCGTCTACCGAGGCTACCTAGAGGGCTGGCTCTGCGAGCACATGTTCATAGCAGGAGTTAAGGGGCCTGGAGATAGGGTTACCTACTTCACCGGCGCGTTTCCAGCTGGGTGCGGTAAGACCTCAACAGTCTTCGCAGCTGATACTGTAGTAGGCGATGACTTAGCTATAATCAAGGCCGTAGACGGGGTTGCAAAGGGGGTTAACCCAGAGGTAGGTATGTTCGGTATAATAGACGGTGTTAACCCCGTAGACGACCCGGAGATATACGAGATACTCACCTCACCGGATACCGAGGTGATATTCTCCAACGTCCTCCTAACTGATGACGGTACTGTATGGTGGCGCGGGAAGCCTGAGGAGCCGAAGCCCGGGTTAAACTACGCTGGGAGATGGTGGCCAGGTAAGAGGGATGAGCAGGGTGCTGAGGTACTGCCATCCCACCCTAACGCACGGTTTACAACCTCCATTAGGTACCTAAAGAACCTGGACCCAGCTATAGACGACCCAAGGGGTGTTCAGATAGGTGCTATGATATTCGGAGGTAGGGACCCGTACACCCTACCCCCGGTGGAGGAGTCCTTTGACTGGGTACACGGGGTGGTAACTAAGGGAGCCTCCCTAGAGTCAGAGAAGACCGCAGCTATACTTGAGAAGGTCGGTGAGATGGAGTTCAACCCGTTCGCTATCCTAGACTTCCTATCGATATCCGTCGGTAAGTTCGTAGAGCTCCACCTTAGGTTCGGGGAGAAGCTCTCGGTAAAGCCTAAGATCTTCGGGGTTAACTACTTCCTAAAGGACGAGAACGGGAGGTACATAGCTGATAAGGTAGATAAGAGGGTGTGGCTTAAGTGGATGGAGCTAAGGGTGCATAACGATGTCAAAGCTGTCGAGACACCTACAGGCTACATACCCTTATACGAGGACCTCGTTAAGCTCTTCGATAGGTACCTAGGTAAGCCCTACAGTGAGGAGCGCTACGTAAAGGAGTTCTCGGTTAGGGTCGATAGGTACCTAGAAAAGGTGGATAGGATAGTGAGGATCTACTCCCAGATCCCGGATACACCACCACAGCTCTTCGAGGTACTAGCTAACCAGAGGAGGAGGCTTGAGGAGGCTAGATCTAAGTACGGAAGCGTTGTACCTCCGTTTAAGCTAGATAGGCGCTAACCTAGGCCTCAAGTCGGGTTATAGGGTTTTTATATCGAAGTACCTAGAGTTCTCGGGATCTCCTACGTCTGTCCACATGGTTGATGTAGGGGGTAAGGAGGACGTTGTACGTGTAGCTGTAGCTGAGGGCATCATAAGGCTGAGGCCCGGTACCGTTAAGGCAATCCTAGAGGGTAGGGTTGAGAAGGGGGATGTCTTCACCGTAGCTAAGGTAGCCGCTATAGCAGCCGTTAAGAAGACCTCGGAACTACTACCACTATGCCATAACGTACCTATAGCCCACGTTGACGTGGAGTTCAAGGTGCTGGACGAGTCTAGAGTAGCCGTCCGCACTACAGTTAAGGCTATAGCTAAGACCGGGGTGGAGATGGAGGCTCTAGTAGGTACCTCAGTAGCTCTCCTAACGATATGGGACATGGTTAAGAAGTACGAGAAGGACGAGGCGGGCCAGTACCCGGAGACCAGGGTGGAACTCGTGAGGGTTGTTGAGAAGGTTAAGGGGGCGGCGGCCGAGGGTCCAGAGCCCCGCATCCTTGGCCGCTAGACGACCCGGCTACCGCTATACATTCCCCTAAAGAAGTTTATAAGCACTTAAAGCTACCATCATACCTGAGG
>CAYTXX010000109.1:0-2444 GCA_964442165.1 uncultured Desulfurococcaceae archaeon
CCCCATACTCCAGGGTTAGGTGAACAACTCCTAGGTTTACGACTATCACTCCGTAAGCCTCGAGCAGAGCTATTGAAGGCCATCCCCACAGGAGCTCCACCAGTAAAGCACCTAATGGACCTAAAACGCCTACTACAGCTAGGGAGTTACGTAGCCCCCTTCTCCTAGTTACGTGGGAGGCTACTGAGAAGCTGATGAAGCTAAGCCACATCTGAACGAAGAACCAAGTCGATACGAAAGTGTGGGGTCTAGTAGAGGAGGGGAAAACCCCTATAAGTGCTAGGAAGATGCCGGCAACGAAGAGTAAGGAGGAGGAGAAGGCTTCGACCTTAGACCTAGCTACGTATAGTAGGTAGAGGGAGAAAAGGCATGCAAGTACTCCCGACACCACTAGACCGGCGTTGTAGACCCACGGCATGTTAGCTCGTGGAGCACCGAGGTCGCTGAAGGCGTGTCTCCAGATACTAAACCAGGGGTTGAGGTAGGCTGAGACAGCGATCGTAAGCCAAGCGATTACCGAGGCCAGGATCCCTGCGAGTCTCCACAGATTTAGTAGAGCTCTGCCTAAGGGGCTCCACGACCCCACCTGGGTACACCTTTGGGGTACTTTAGGTACTGCAGGGAAGCCTTTCGCTTAACCCTAGCTCGCTAGCTACTTCGTTGAGCTCTCTGCAGACCCTCCTATGTACCGGGATCCCTATCCTAAGCCTCGTTTGGGCCGTTAGCCAGGCTTTCTCGCCAGGTAGCCAGATCTTATCTGCACTAGGGTGCTTTCTCAGGGACTTTATCTCGGAGATGTACTTCTCGAGCCTTTCGTAGAACTCCTCCCTAGGCATGAATCTCTCTATATCTATTGCGGAGAACGCGTGCCCTACGTTAGCTGGTCTAGTACCTACGGTGTAGCCTACGTGGACCCCCCAAGCAGCACCTGAGAGCACTCCGCATATTATGTCGATTACTAGAGCTAGACCCGACCCCTTATGCCCTCCAAATTCCTCGCCAAGCCCACCTAGGGGTAGTATAGCGGCTCTACCCCTTCTAATCTCCTCGAAGACCTTAGTTGCATCTCCCGCAAGGATCGAGCCGTCCTCCCCTAATACCCACCCCTCAGGTACTCTCTTACCCAGCTTAGAGTAGACCTCCACCTTACCTACGGGTACTACTGCGGTAGCCGCGTCGAACAGTATCGGAGGGGGTTTCTGCCTAGGTACAGCTACCGCTATAGGGTTCGTACCTAAGGTCCTACCAACGGTATTTACGTAGGCAACGAGAGGCTCTGAGTTAGTACTTGAGATACCTATGAAGCCCCTTTCAACGGCCTTAAGGGCGTAGTAGCCAGCTATACCGTAGTGCTGGCTATTACATACAAGGACTAGGGATACTCCGTAGGTCTCTGCCTTCTTTAAGGCTAGCTCCATAGCCTTAACCCCAGCTATGTGCCCTAAACCACTGTCAGCATCTACTAGCGCTACAGCTCCCCCATCCCTTACTACGTGGATGTTAGGTCTAGGGTTTACGCAGCAGCGTACTATCCCGTCAACGTACCTTCGGACCCTCTGAACACCGTGGCTCGATATACCCATTAGATCAGCTGTAACAAGTACATCCGAAACTATCTCAGCATCCTCTGGGCTAAGCCCAGACGCCTCGAATATGTCGGTAACGAAGCCCTTAAGCTCGGAGTGCCCTACCCTAATGTACTCCTCCGGAGGTACCGGAGGCTCCCGCTCGTAGAGCTCTCTACTCCAAGTCAAGGTAGAGCTCCCCTTAGGTAGGTTAGGGACCTTGGCTACTCGATTAGGAAGTCCTTCTTACTAACCCTCTTAACTAGCTTACTGCCTGACCCTACACCTAGGTCCTCCTTATCCAGCTCACTGAAGAAGTCCTCACTATCTTTAAACTTAACGGTAAACGCGCAGTTACCGTTAGGTAGGAGCGCCTTCCTCTCGCAGTAAGCGAATTGGCATTGATAGCCTATGCACTGGTCACCGGTTAACCTACACATAGCTACCTTCTGAGTGTAGCCCTTAACTACCTTAGTGGAGAGTACCTGAGCCCCTTTAGCGCACTTAAATAGCGGGCATAGGTTGTTGCACTGCTTACCTATAGGCTTAGGCTCCAGAAACTCCCTCTCTCTAAACTCCCTCCTAGGGTAGAGCTCTCGTCTGTCGGGGTTCTTCGACACAGAGGTGCTACCCAGAACATAATTTCCAGCTGGTTATTAAATCTTAGCTACCCTTCGTAGGGAATGGCGGTAAGATCGCCACGTAGCCCGCGCTTAGCCTAGGTGAGGTGTACTATAGAAACCGAGGAGCTAGTTCTAATAAAATCCCTACACTAAGTTGTTGGGGGCTGTTACGTAGTTGATGTTTAGAGGTTAGGTTTTAAGCTCTTGTTCCATACCGGTACCGCCTAGGTGATGGGGGCCGTGCTCCGAGCCTAGG
>CAYTXX010000110.1:0-2422 GCA_964442165.1 uncultured Desulfurococcaceae archaeon
AGCTCTGAGCGAAGTAGGTAACCAGGAGCCCACCATCACTAAGCCTACTAACCATAGACCTAAAGCTAGCCTTAAGCAACTCCTCGTAAACCCTACCGCACTCCTCATCGGTAGAGCCTAGCCCGAAGTACTCACACCTACCCTTACTCAGCGAGACCTCACGACCGGCAAACCACTGCCACTGAGTAGGAACCTCCACACCACCAACGAAGAAAGCATCAGTATGAAACCTTGGAGCCAGGAATGCACCATTACTATCACTTAAAGCCCTCTTGAGCCACACATAGTAAAAGTCGCTGAGCTCAGCATAAGCCACATCATCCCTGTAAGGCGGGTCAGTCACTATTAGATCAAACCTCTCACCCTCCAGCTTGCTAAGGCTAGTAGCATCATCAAGCAAAACCCTAACCCTACTAGGACTACCATGGGTAGAGGAGACCACATATGATACTCCCTCAATAATTTTCTCTAAGCATTTGTTGAAAGAATTTGTTCTTAGTATTCCTCTCGCAATCATGAACGGGTTTGTGTCACCCCAATTCCACGTCATTGCTATACCCCGCATTGACAGAGCATGAGCTATTTCTATACCTATAGGATTTGATGGATGCATCAGCGTAACAATGTTATTATGATCTGCATATCTAGCTAATGCTATTGCTAGGTATGTTGTTACTACTTCTGCGTATTTGTGTGCTTCTTCCCTGCTCCAGCCCTGCTTGAGCTTCTCCTCCTCGACCCTCTTACCAGCCTCCCTGATTAGCTTGACAAGCTTGACTAGGACTAGGAGTTGGCGTGGATTGAAGAGCTTGTAGAACTTGTCGAAGCCCCAAGTCCATATACTAAGCTGTCCAGCTGTCCCCATGTGGTATTTCCACAACTCTTCTATTGGTATGTCTAGGTCTCCCCACATCGCCTTGAGCTTCTCTAGTGCTTTCCAAAGCTTCTCGTTGTCCTCTCTTGTTGCTGGTTCGAATTCTAGCTCTCCATCTTTGACCCTGACCTTCACTAGGATTCTAGGTATTGCTGGGCTGTGCTTCAGCTCCTCGAGGTCTATCTCTCCGTTTAGGTACTTCTCGAGCTTCTCGTTCCACTCTCTTAGTGCTTCCTTAACGTACCACCTACCTCTTACTCCGCTGATCTCTGCGTAGCAGTATAGGCACGTTGCTCTACTGCTCCTTGCGTCTACGTTAGGCTCTCCACCTAGGGCTGGGTCCCCTACGGTTATCCTCCTACCGTCTACCTCTATACCTACAGCTCTACCGCCCTTCGTTACGGTCTTAGCTAGCTGTAGTTCCTTAGGGTCCCTGATCTGGTTTACCCGTACCTCTACACCGTCCTCTACCTTAGCTGGGGTCATCCAGGCTAGGCTTTCAAAGCCCCTACTACCCTTAACCCTAGCTAGCCACCAGTTACCTACTAGTGGTGTGTACTTACTGCAGTATGGGCACCTAACCTCCCAGGTACCTATGTAGACAGCTACTCCTTGGTCGTAGAGCTCCCCTACGTCCGGGTCCTCCTTAAGCCTATCGATGACCCACCTACCCCACCTCTCTACGTCGCTAACTAGCCTCTTCCCGAGCCCCCTCTCCGAAGCCCACTTCGGGTACTCTAGGATAGCTCTAAGGAATACTACAGCTACCGGTAGTAGCTCTACAGCTACTACCTCACCTAGCCCTAGCCTTACAGCTTCTAAAGGTATTGAGCCGAAGCCCGCGAAGGGGTCCAGCAGCTTTAACTTACTTAACTTCTCGGTGAAGTCCCTCCCTAGTGACTTAAGCATTAGGTTAGGGTTTAGGAAGTGGGGGGTCTTAGAGAACCTCCCCCTCCCCTCATAGCTAGGGTAGGCAGCTTCAAGGAACTTAACCGGGTCGTAGTCCTCCGGAAGTAGGGATGCTAGTATGATAGCTCTAGCAGATGCTAGAGGCTTCCTAGTCCACCAGAAAACCATCTCCCAGAACGGCGGCCTACCAGGTCCCTTCTCCTTAGCGCTGGCGACGTTAACTACCTCAACCGGGAAAGCCCCGGACTCCAGAAAGCTCCCCACTAAGTAGCACCCTCCGGAGAGTACTAAGCTGTAGGGTAAATAACCCTTATGACGTACCTCCGCAGCACCCTTGTAGGTCTAGTACCCCCAGCCGCTAGGTCGGAGAGTACCTAGCGCGAACTACGGTAAACTTTAGCCTTAGCTCCCTCCAGTAGATGCCGGGTGGGTTTAGGACCTAAGGTATTCCCATAGACTATCAATTCAAGGTTCCTCGGAGATTTCTCTAACTACTCTGGACAGTAGCTCTGGGTCTACGTATAGGCTAGTGTTTTTAATTCTCTTCAACACCTCTAAAGCCTCCTCCCTAGTTATCACTCCGAGTTTCCTAAAGAACTTGATTAGCCACAGCGTTCCATGTACTTCGAGGTTAAGCTT
>CAYTXX010000111.1:0-2391 GCA_964442165.1 uncultured Desulfurococcaceae archaeon
GCGGGGTTACACCTCTGTGCGGGTTCACTAGCTTCACCCGCACTTCATGGGCTCCCGTCGAGCCCAACGCCACGGGGCTCCCATCTGTGGAGAGGTACTTCAACCCGATGTTGATTGACCCAACGACATCTCTTTCGAGGGCTCTCCCACCTATCCTCGCTACTCTCAACACTAGCTTCATCACTCTCACCCTTCTCAGCCCCTTCACCGCATAGCAGATCATCAGAGGCTTGAAGCCGTTAATCCTAGTGCCTGTGAATGGGTCTCTTGATGAGGTACCGCATTCGGAGACCTTGACTACGTGTATAGGCTTCTCCTCTAGCAGCTTGATCGTAGTTGATGTATTCCACTGGTGTATCCTGTGCTTGAGCTTTCTGCTCTTATTCTCCTCCATTTTCTCCTTAGCCTTCCTGTTTACCTTGCCGACCACGACTACAGCTCTATTTGCAACTGCTAGCTCCTCAACGAACTTAGCTACCTTCCTTAAGGTGTCGAGCTTCCTCTCCTTCTCACGTAGCTTCCTAAGCTTCTTCCTAACCTCTCTAGTCTTTATTGACTTACCTTCTGCGATCCTATTCCTTCTCTCAGCATACGCAATAACAATTCTACCCAAACCCGTCTCAACCCTGTACACCTCGGTAAGAGTGCTATCCTTGAACACAGCAACTGTAACGTTATTTTCATTGATGTCTACTGCGACAACGTTATTCAGGTCGTAATCAACCTCGACGTTCTTGGTGAACGTTAAGTACACTACTACTTTCCTACCTACGAGCTTAAACCTCAGCTCCTCAGCTAGCCTCCAGTCACTGTGGAGGTACCTGTGTAGATGCTTGTGGTTTCTGTAGTGGAGCTGGACCCAGCCAACGTGTGTCTTAAGCTTAATGGCTCCGTCCTCGATTCCCCAGTCCTGTGAATCAGCATAAGTTATAGTGATCCTCCTAACCTTCGGCTTATCAGTATATGCCTTACCCTTCTTCTTGAGCTCCCTAAAGCTCTTAGCCCTCCTAACAGCGTCCCTATAGGCACCCTTGATTACCCTAGTCGGTACCCAAGGATACCTCTCCCTAAACTTCGAGTAGAAGACCTCGTGGAGAGTGCTCTGCGACGCCTTGTATTTAACGGCGTAATCCACCATCTCCTCAAGCATTTCTCTATAAGCTCTCTCAATCTCTCTGAGGGCCCTCCTAGCGTACCTATTAGCGTAGCACTCCACGGCAACGGTTCTAGTCAGCGTCTTCAACAGCTTCACTACCTCTTATCACCACCCCTTAGTAGTCTCTCGACCTCGCTGTAGGGGATCCTCCACCTACCGTGCACGTTATACGCTACAATCCTACCAGCCTTAATCCACTTAATCACGGTAACCCTTGAAACACCGAGAACCCTAGCAAACTCCCTAGTACTAAGATACCTCTCTGACACTCTATGCCCAAGTATTTCAAGCATTCATAGATATTTAAACTTATCGTCAAACCTGTTGTAGCCTCTAGAGCTTAGTAGAATCGGAGACGGCTCTACACACGTGGAGTAACTCTACTAGCTGTACCTAACCTTCTTAACCACGTACTTAACCTCCTAAGGAAGCTTCTGTTCACCTCTACGTACTCCACGAAGATCCCTCCAAAAGCCTTTAAGGGACCTTCCTCAGAGTATCTGGAGGCTACTCTCGACCAGTTGATCTTCAGTACGACTATACATAGGTACGCCGTTAATACGGCTACCGCAGCTGATGCTAGAGGGTCAGCTAGGAAGTCCTCACCAAGTACATATCTAACGGCCTTAAAGTACGTTGAGGAGATCCAGACCATTATACTCTTACCTACGAAAACCCCGGTGAAGTAGTAGACTAGGGAGTACCTCGACAGCCCTAGGGGTACGTACAGTAGGTCGTCCGGTGCTGGCGTAGCTGCGAAGAGTACTACTAGCGGGAGGGCCAGCCTCTTGGAGAAGTTAGCGAATAGCCTTAGGTTATCCTTGGTCTTACTGCTAAGCTTTAGTCTGAAGCTAGCTGCTACGAAGTACACTACGAGCTTACCTAGAGTTGCGCCGAGAGCTGAGAGAGCGATTAGGGTCAGCTCAGCTGGTAGCCCCAGCCTTATAGCCTCCCTAGCTATGTACCCAGCTACGAAGAGTAGGTACGGTACCCCTAGGAACGGTACTGAGTTAGAAACTAAGCTTATCGTAAATACTCCTAAGTACCCACCGAACGGGGATATAGCACTTAGCAGCGCTCTTAGAGCATCTAGTAGCACAGTACCTCCAGGTACTACGTCCTACACAAGAATATAAAAGTAAGCAGAAAGGGGAGAAGTTTACAGCTGAAGCCCCCTGCTCTAAAGGGTGGGAGAAAGCTAACTGCAGAGTGCTTCAGTATAAGAGCCTTTTGCA
>CAYTXX010000112.1:0-2362 GCA_964442165.1 uncultured Desulfurococcaceae archaeon
CTGTAGAGACCCCACGAGGGTGGGCCGATTAGGTATAGTACCTTAGGTCTACTAGCGGTAGAGGTAGCGGACGTAACCTTAGCTATGGAACTCTCTATAGCCCTAATCACGGGCTCCGCGTTCTCCTCTACGCCGAAGATACCGGCTACGAGCCTTATGCTAGCTATAACGTCGTCAACGTTCCTAGCGTCCCAGAGGAAGACCACCCTTAGGTTAAGCTCCTCGAACTTCTCCCTAAGCCTTGCGTGGGGGGATACCATAGCTAGCACTAGGTCTGGCTTAAGGGCTACCACCCTCTCTAGGTCTACCGTCCAGGGGCCTCCAACAGTCACCACCCTACCCTGCTTAACTAGCTCGGCAACCTCAGGTGGGTAGTTGCAGTATGTTGTAACACCGACTACGTACTCACCTAGGCCTAGAGCGAAGAGTATCTCCGTTACACTGGGCATTAGGGATACGACCCTCGTAGGCCTTGAGGCTACCTCCACCTCACGCCCTAGAGCGTCGAAGAACCTCGTAACCACCGTAGCCTTAGGGATCTCGACAGCAACCGTTCTTGGTACCTCTGCTAATACGGTAACGGTCTCCCGGAGGGCTACGGTTTCTGTTAGCGTTAACGTTTGAGTTCCCCGAGTACCCGCTGAGAAGCCTGCGAACCCAGCTACTAGTACGGCTACTACCATAGCTATAGGTACTAGCCACCTCCTGCTACCAACCATCTGGATACCCTATCCAGATATCTGGTTAGACTATTTAAGCTTTAGCTCCTGCCCTAACACTCCCTAGAAGGTTAGCTTACTTACGTAGTAAGCCCCAACAGTAGCGTAGAGCGGGAGGAACTCTATCCTACCTAGGTACATGCAGGCCATTAAGATGACCTTAGCTGAAGCCGGTGCAGTGGATGTTATACCTACGGAAAGCCCTACGCAGGAGAGAGCTGATGCTGTCTCAAATAGTGAGTCTAGGTAGCTGAACCTCGCTACCCCCGAACTTACTAGAGCTATGTGTAGGGCTACCGAAGCTATAGCGAGGGTTGTGAGGTATAGGAAGATGTAGGTGTAGGCGGACCTCACCTCCTCGTCCCTAACTACATCCCCACCTACCTTCTTGATCAGCACGACAGACCTGGGTATCGAGGGTTCAGCCATCTCCCAAACTAAGTTCTTTAAGGCTATGATCAGCCTCCTTATCTTTATCCCACCAGCAGTTGAGAACGTAGCTCCACCTACGACCATAGCTATTACTGTAACCGCCTTTACAGCATCTGGGTGCTTATCTAGGGGGCTAACTGAGAACCCCGTAGTTGTTAAGCCGGATACCATGTGGAATAGCCACACGGGGTAGCTATTCGGGGAGTTGTAGGCTAGTGAGGCTAGCCCTAGGAGAGCTGATAGTACGGCTAGTACCGCGAAGAAACCTCTAACCTCAGCGGACCTCACGAAGTCCTTGAGCTTACCTACAGTTAGGTTGTAGAGGTCAGAGAAGTTGAAGGCTCCTAGGACCATGGGTATGGATACCGCTAGGAGTAGGGCGTAGTTACCGCCTTTAAACCAGTACCCTATGTTCTCGGACCGCGTGGACATACCTCCAGTAGCTATGGCCGTCATGGAGTGCGCTAGGGAGTTGAATGGGTCTAGTCCTACCGCAATTAGGAGGGCTGCACCCAGTACTGTGTAGGCTAGGTATATCAGTGCTAACCTCCTAGCTGTCTCTACTATCGATGGGACTAGCCTAGCTCCTCTCTCAGCTACGTAGACGCTCCTTATAGCTCTATGTAGAAACGGGAAGAGAGCGCCGGAGACCACTACAATACCTAGCTCACCAATCCACTGGGTTACCGCTCTCCACATTAGGACCACAGGTGGGTAGGACTCGGGTACGCTGATCACAGTAAGCCCCGTCCCGGAGAAGCCACTTAGAGACTCGAAGAGGGCGTCTAGAGGTGGTAGGTCGGTTGTGTAGAGGTATATAGCTGTGGAGAGGAGGGGTGCTAGTAGCCAGAATACGGAGACCACTATGAGCGCGTCCAGTAGCTCAGTTACGAAGAACCCTCTACACACCCAGAGAACCACTAAGGAGATCAACGCAGCTAGAGAAGCTACTGTGGCAACCTTAATACTAGAGCTAACCTCGTAGGGGTCCTTGGAGAGCACGTACCCTAAAACCCCGAGAGCTAAGGCAATTAGAGAGAGGGTCAGCATGAGGGTGGAGACCGAGAAGCCTATAGCCTTAACTCTGCGAACTATAGACACCGCGACACCACTATACCCTAGAACCTCCCCTAAAAATAGCACCTTAGTAAACACTCTAGCATACCTTAAGGGCAGGGGTTCTACGGAAGGCTGAAACCTCCGTAAAAGCT
>CAYTXX010000113.1:0-2329 GCA_964442165.1 uncultured Desulfurococcaceae archaeon
CCCTCCTAGCCCTACCCGAGGGCTCTAGGTAGTCTACGAACTCAGTGCAGAAGCATGTTGGGCAGACCATGTTGCAGTTAGCACAGCCAACGCATCTAGATGAAACCTCCTTCCAGAACTCCTCGCTAGCGATCGACCTCTCCAGAGCTTTGGAGACCTCCTGGAGCTGGGGGAGGTAGGAGGTAACCTCCCTAGCTCTACTCATAGCCTTCTCGTACTCAGCTACCTCACCCTCAGAAGCTCTAGCGAGTCCTAGCTCCCCGATCAGCCTTAGGCCGACCTCCGAGCCGTACTTGAAGAAAACTAAGCCGTTACCCAGTCTAGCGTACGCCAAGTCGTAGCCTCTGCTAGCTGAAGGCCCTGTACCGGTAGAGCCGCAGAAGCAGGTAGCTCCCGGTACAGTACACTCCTCAACAACTACCAGCGCTACTCTAGACCTCCTACTCCAGTAGCTATCATCGTTCTTAAGTATCCTATCGAGTACCTCAAGCGAGGCTATGTCACACGGCTTCACACCGAAGAGAGCTATCGGGTACTCACCCTCCTGCTCTACCTCCACCTCAAAAGCCTCTGAGACCTCTAGAACCCTCTGAGTTGGTGGGTGGAACCAGTGCTTCGGGGAGCTTGAGGAGTGTCTAAAGAAGCCCGATGGGCTCCTAGAGAGCCTGTACCTACCTGGTGCCTGCAAGTCTTCGAGGTCTAGCGGTAGTAGCTCGAAGGAATTAAGAGGCCCGAAGTATACAGAATCCCCGCGGACTTTGTACCCCAAGGGCTCGAGGCCCCTACTCCTAATAGCGCTGAATAGCGCTCTAAGGTCCTCAACTCTACCCCTGAAGTAATCCCTAGGTAGACTCTCCAAGGATGTTACACCTTGTGGTAGGGGTCTACTAAAGGGGGGTTACCTAAGGTTTTAAATTAACTGTAATTACATTTTACTACCGCGGTACACGTGCTCTCCGGAGTACCTTAGGACTGGCTGAAAAGGGCTAAGCTTAAAACAGTTAGTAGGCTAGCTTAGTGGAAGCCGTATGGACAGTCAGCCATACAGCTACGTAGTTAGAGTAGGGGGTAAGGAGTACTCAGTCCAGGTCATACCCCTAGACTCGGGCAGGTTTAAGGTCCTCGTAGAGAACTCGGAGATCGAGGTAGTCGTAGGCAGTAGGCAGGAGCTGGTTAGTGCTCCCGCCACCCCTAAGGCCAGTACCGTCACCCCAGCTGAGGTAGGTAGACCTGCAGGTAGCTCTGCATCTGCAGGTAGTTCAGCAACACCAACAGCACCAACCCCAGCACCTCCACCTCAAGCTCCGCAACAGCCTACTCAGCCAGCTACTGCACCGGTAGCTCCCGGTGCAACCGTGGAAGCTCCAATACCTGGGAAGGTTCTTAAGGTACTAGTCAACATAGGGGATGTAGTATCCCCAGGTCAGCTAGTAGCTACCTTAGAGTCCATGAAGATGGAGGTCCAGGTATTCAGTAGTAGGGGTGGTAGGGTTAAGGAGATTAGGGTAAGGTCTGGGGACTTCATAAACGTAGGTGATCCAATACTAATACTCGAGTAGGGCTTGGCCTAGAGTTCTAGCTAGTAGCTGGAACTCCGTAGACCTCCCTAGCTCCGACTCTAACTACCCTTACCTCCACTATCCTACCTATAACGTCCTCACGGCTTTTCACAACTACTACGGGTCCGTGGGGTAGGGTGTAGCCTACGTAGGTACCCCCCGACTTACCGTAGCTGTCGACAACCGCAACACGGAGTACCTTCCCGAGTAGCTGCCTCTTAGACCTCCTCTCTAGAGCCTCTACAAACCTCCTTAGAGCTAGGCTCCTCAGGTCCCTAGAGCGGGGCTCTGGGTACCCCTCGAAGGCTGAGGCCTTAAGAGGTCTAAACCTGTATAGTATTACCCTCTCAGCCCCCAGCTTGTACGCCTTCCTCAGTACCCTAATAGTGCTCCTCACAGTCCTCCAGCTCTCCCCGGGTAGCCCGTAGATCGCGTATACGTAGGGCCTTAGACCAGCCTCCCTAAGTAGGTGTACGGCCCTCAGTACTTCCTCAACTCTCGACGGCCTACCTAGAGCTACGTGATGCCCGGGGTCTCCGGATTCGAGGCCTACGTTTACCGTAGTGCCCCTAAGGTACCTACCTAAGAGCTTAGCTACCTCCTCTGTAACTAAGTTAGGCTTTACGTTCTCGATCATAACGTAGGTATCCCCCCTCGATATTCCACGTATCGAGTATAGGGAGCTTAGTAGCTCATCTATAGCATCTAGGTTCGGTGGAGGCTCCCTAGGGTCCGTCAGGGGCTTAGGCCTTACTAGCCAGTCCCTACCG
>CAYTXX010000114.1:0-2163 GCA_964442165.1 uncultured Desulfurococcaceae archaeon
GTTGTTTATACTCGTACGCCCATCCCCCTGGATGCTACCTAGGGTCCCGCTACTTAGGTCGTAGACCTCGAGCCTCCAGCGCTCGTTACCGTCTACATCGCTAGCTAGAGCTACCAACCTGGAGGAGCTTACCTCAAGCCCGCCGACCCTATCGTCCAGTGGGAGGAGCGGGTCTACGTACCCATCCCTCCAGATCCACGGTGAGTCCACACCGGTAACGTCCGATAGGAAGACCACAGCCTGCTCCGCCTTTAAAGCTCTCGGGTACTTAGCTGACCTAATGCTAAGGTACCTCCTAACCTCAAGCCATAGGGGGTCGTACTCCTCCCTCCCGGACATCAAGAATCCCAGAGAGTATCTGAGGTTAGCTAAAAACTAGCTACCGCCTCAACTAGTCGGTGCCACCACCTGCTGCAGGTGGGAATATGTCGACTACGTCACCGTCGGCTAGCTCCGTCTCTAAGCCGTTGAGCAGCCTGGCGTTACGTCCGTTAACTAGCACTATGAAGTCCTGGAGTAGTCTCTCCCCAACTAGGTCCCTCAGGACTTCTACGGAGTTTACTACCTCAGCTAAGGTAGCCCTACCACCAGCTAGCTCCACCTCCTTAGAGGACCACCCCAGCTTCTCACGTAGAGCTGTGTAGACCCTAACAACGACCCTCACAGCACTCCCCGAGATCCTCGAGGTGAGTGCTATAAATGGCTTAACGTAGAGCTCTTGAGAGCTCCAAGGCTTAGGTAATATAATGTGCACTGTCTACACTACGTTAAGAAACTCCTACGGAACCCTTTTTCACTTAGTGTAATACAGCATTGCATACCGCTACATATTACGTCAGTAAAGGTAGTCTTAGAGCTCGTTACATGTACTAGTGGAGGCGCCAGCCTCTACAGAGGTAGTAGAAGTATACGCTCATACTACTGGACGCGCAACGGCTGGGAGGTAACCCCTCCCCGGTCGGAGTGTGTCCGGTAGTATGCGTGTATGCTCCTACTACCTCTGTAGAGGGCGAGACCTCAGCTTCTCCAGGAGCTTCCTACCGTTACCTACGTAGCTAGCCTTCCTAATCTCGTAGACCGTCTGCGAGCTTAGCTCTACAGCTAGAGAGCCTGCGGGCGGTGGTACCTCTAGTAGGAAGGGGTAGTACCTAGCTGGTAGCGCTACGTAGACGTAGTCAGACATGCGTACCCTGCTGAGAACCTGCTCTAGGAGCTTCCTCTTAGGCCTGGACTTCACCTCAACTACGTAGACTAAGGTCCTACCCCCCTGCTGGTCGAGGGCTACTAGGTCCAGCTCGACGCCGTCCACTAGGATGTTCGTGTAGACCTCCATACCTACCTCCTCGAAAACCCTCCGGACTACGTTTAATATGGCCCTCTCCTCTAACTCAGCCCCCAGTAGCTAGGGGGGTCATAGCCTATGTGAGCGCTACCTAGAGTAGGCTGTAGCGGTCCAACGCCTACCCCTAGGCTGGGTATTACCGTAGCTAAGGCCGTTCAACGTAGAGTATATAAGCTTCGTAGAGATCTTGGATACGGTCCTACACCATGGCCTTATACGACGTTAGGTGTAGGGACGTTGCTAGGATCCTAGCATCAGGACCTAGGAGTAGGAGGGACGTGGGTACCGAGCTAAGCAAGCTCTACCCAGGTCTAAGGCCTAGAGGTTCCTGGGTCCGCCACGTACTCCTCAGGGAAAACCCCCTCGTAGTTGACCTAGGTGGCGATAACTGGGGGCTCAGCCCCCTCGGGCAGGCCCTCGTTAAGCTACCGGGGGAGCTCGGTAAGCCCCTAACTGAGGAGGAGAGGGCCTTCCTAGCAGGTCTAGTACTCCTAGATAGGAGGCAGAGGAAGGTCGTCGCGGAGCTCATAGCAACCGGGAAGTCCACCGAGAGGAACACGTGGTTAGTGAGGCAGACAGCTAGGGTACTAGCCCAGCTAAACCTCCTAGGAGAGACCCCGGCGGAGGGTGCGGAAACCCAGCCAAGCTAACTGTTTTTAGTCAGGGACCCCACCCCCACCTCTCCACCTTAGCTAAGGTTAGCTAACCCCTACCTTAGGTGTGGTTCTACCTAAAAACCCCGTGGTTGGAACCGCTAAGCGCTACTGCTTCCTAAGCCTCGGGTTGAAGTAGGCCTCCAACCCCCTACCTATGAGCACTAC
>CAYTXX010000115.1:0-2159 GCA_964442165.1 uncultured Desulfurococcaceae archaeon
ACTACGGAGTTATCGAGTACTACTACGAGTACATCGACCCTCTTATGCACAGCCTCCAGTAGAGGCTGGAGACCTGCGTGGAAGAGTGTTGAGTCACCTATAGTAGCTACCACAGGCTTACCGTAGCCAGCTGCCTTCAGCCCCATAGCCATGGATATCGAGGCCCCCATCGAGTGCTCAGTCCATATAGCCTCGAAGGGCGGCTGGAAGCTTAAGGCGTAGCAACCTATGTCGCCGAAGATAGGTACCTCATCCCTTCTGTACCCAGCTCTAGATATGGCTAGGAGTAGAGCTATGTAGGTGTTCCTATGGGGGCACCCAGGGCACATCGGTGGCGGCCTCGGTGGAGGGCTGGGAATGGCCTTCGCGGGAGAGCTGATCGCTGCCTTAGGTACCCAACCCGCGGACTCTAAAACTTCAGCTACTAGCCTCCTACTTAGCTCACCCTCCTTAGGTAGGTGGCCGCTGTCCTTACCGTAGACCGGGACGCTCACGCCGAGCTCGTGGAGGAACTTCTTAACCACCGCCTCCAGGTAGGGGTCTAGCTCCTCAACCACTAGCACCTCCCTACAGCTCCTTAGGGCTCTCCCGAGGAACTTAGCCGGTGGTGGGTAGAGTAGGGAGAGCTTAACTACGGAGGCCTCAACACCTAACTCCTCCAGTACCTCCTTAACGTAGTTATAGGCCGCCCCCTCAGTTACTACGCATAGCTCTCCAGAGCCCTCAACCCTGTTAGCACTCGGGTAGAGCTTGGAGAGGGTATCCTCAGCTAGCTCTAGCCGGCTGTTAAGCCACCTATGCCTCTCCAGGTTAAACACCATACCGGCCCTAACGAAGCGAGGGATGTCCTTCCTAAACTCCTTAAACCTCTGGGGAGGTCTAACCGGCCCCAGCACTACGTCGCCGACCGCGTGGTTAACCCTAGTCGTAGTCCTCAGGATTACCGGGAGCTTGAGCTCCTCACTTAGGTCGAAGGCCGCTACGGCTAGGTCCTTAGCCTCCTGAGGACTGGATGGGGATAGTACTGGGAGCTTAGCTAGAGGCCCCAACCACCTGTTATCCTGCTCAGTCTGGGTCGTGTGGGGACCCGGGTCGTCGGCTACTAGGACCACCAGCCCACCTTCAACCCCTCCATAGGCTGAGGAGACCAGCGGGTCGAGAGCTACTGAAGCCCCGGGGGCCTTCATGGTTGCCGCAGCTCTAGCTCCGGATATAGCCGCTCCGTAGGCTATCTCGAAAGCTACCCTCTCATTTACAGCCCACTCAACGTATATCTCGGAACCAGCCCCAAACTCGTGGAGGGTTGCTATCACCTCACTAGAGGGGGTACCTGGATAGCCTGAGACTACTGAGACCCCCGCCTCTACGAACCCCCTAGCTATAGCCTCGTTACCCATTAAGGCCATCCTAGTACCTGGTGGTGCTTTAAGGAGGTTCAGCTAGTTCCACCAAGGCTAGCTAAGTTCAACGCTAAATATCTGCAACCTAAGAAGATAGTGTATGTATAAAGTTTATTAACTCTTAAAACGCCTAACTTTGGATGGTACTTTGCCTACTCTACAGCTAGAACCTGTAGGTACAGCAATGATATTCTACGGGCTAGTGCTATTCATGTTCTCATGGCAGCTCTTCGGTAAGGCTGACGCTAAGGCAGCGGGCTACACAGTATTCACTGGGGGGTTTATAGGGTTACTAATGGGGCTCTTCGCCTACATCGCCTTAGGGCTAGCGCTTCCAGGAACGCTCGTTATAGTGTTCGCCGTAACGTTCATGGTAGCTGGGTACTGGAACATCAAGGGCCTTGACCCTAAGACCCTCGCCTACTTCCTACTCTACCTAGGTATTGCTGACGCTATTTACGCAGCGTACTTCGCTACCGTAGGGCTCTACATATTCTCAGCCTTCTGCTGGGCGTGGTTTCTAGTATACCTACTCTTCGTACTAGCTCTACTTACTGGTAAGCCCGTATACTCCGCTGCAGCTAAGTACTGGTGCCTTGTATGTAGCTTCGCAACGCTCCTAATACCCGGCTTCCTACTAGTTTCAGGTATGGTCTTCGGGTAGGTTAAGCTTAATCAGCTTTTACCCTTCAAAGCTCCCTCTCCTTAGGGCTATGAGGTCAGTAGAGGAAAAGTGCTTTAAGCTTAGAGTTTGTTACA
>CAYTXX010000116.1:0-2153 GCA_964442165.1 uncultured Desulfurococcaceae archaeon
CCCAGCTTTTAGCTACTCTTAGCTAGGTGCTTAGCGGAACTCTACGTAGGATACGTTAGACTTAGGTATTATGAAGGCTCTATCCCCTACCCTAACACCTAGCTCGTACTTAGAGACCTTAGCTATCTTACCCTCGATACTAGTACCGTTACGTAGTACTACAACAACGTCAGAACCGACCATCTCCGGGGTTATGATAACCTCCTCCATCTCCTCCTGGGAGAAGCCGTGGAGCTCTGCCTGCGGTACCTCTACGTAGGCTATGGAGTGTCTGAATACTACTACAGCCCCCTTAGGGGTTCTAATCCCCAGCTCGTACTTAGAGACCTCGTCAACGGCCCCCTCTAGAGGCTCCTCGACACCTAGGACGTAGACCCTGATAGCCTTACCCTCAAACCTCCTATCTAGTATGTTATCGCGCACCTAAACCTCCAGTACGAGATCGTAGCAAGCATTTTAAGCTAGTAACAATATCTTAAGCCCTCTGAGGGATCTGAGTGGACCTCCTTTGCAGTAGCTTACCCAGCCCCTCCACGTCTAGTACGGCGTAGCCGCGGTCCCTCTTAAACCCAGCTAAGCTAGCTCTCTGCTGCTTCTGGAGTAGCTGTAGCGGTAGGTAGTACCTACCGGATACCCTGAAGGCTGCTATAGCATCGGCCTCGATCAGCTTAAGGCCGCGTAGTATCTTCGTTACCACGGTAGCTGAGGTCCTGGGATCGCACTCCAGGGTGTAGAACTTCTCCAGCCTCTCGTACCTCCTCTCTAGGAAGGTGTCTAGGCACCTACGTACGTACTCCAGAGACCTCCTAAACCCCCTGATAGCCCATAGGAAGTAGCTGTAGTTTAGGGGGGTGAAAGCCATGTACTCAGGCCCCTCCACATCAACGGAGTACTCGAGTACGTAGGCAGCCTCGTAGAGATCTGCTACCCCGATATCGCGGGTCGGTACGTAGGTCCTCCCCTCAATGGACTTAAGGGACTCCACACCGAGCTCCCTAGCTACGTCCTGCTCAGAGACCCTATCCACAGCCCTCCCGAAGTACCTGAGTAGGCATAGGTCAACGCTGTACCTAACCACCTCCTCCAGCGGTAGGGAGCCCCACCCCAGTAGCTTCGGGGCTGTAACCTCCCTAATAGCACCGACCTCCACAGCTTCAGCTACAACATCCAGTAGCTCCTGGCTAGGGCCTTCGAATAGTGACCTAGGGGTGTACTTCGTGAGGGCGGAGGATATGAGGAGCACGTACTCCTCAGAAGCTACAGTTACCACGTCCTTCAGGGACTCTACTACAGCGGGAGCTACGTGCTGAGACAGCTTCCTAGACCTTAGCTCAGCCAGCTCCACACAGCTAAGGCAGTCCTGAGCGTAGGCCCCTACACCTACTACCTGAAAACCTAGGGTATCCAGGTTAACCGGGTCTACGGTAGTGTAGAACTCGAAGTCCACACCTAGGGTCCTCAGTGCCCTTAGTAGTACCCCACTAGCTACCAAGCTCTCAGCGTTTACGTCCCCGACTACAGCTAGCTGCTTCTCCCTATGCAGTATCTCGGAGAGACTCCTAGCCCTAGGGCCCTCCCTACGTGAGTGCTGGGTTAAGCCCAAGAAAACTACCTACTCGGACCGGTAGAGAGGCTGGGACACTATTACCGCAGCTCTCTCCGGGTCGTAGGTCCAGTCCGGCGGGAGCTTACCGACTTTCTTGTAGTACTTAACTAGCCTATGTATCTTAGACTCTACCTCGATAAGCCCTCTCTGGCTATGGGTATCCTTTGGGTGGACGGCTATGTGCTTCCTCAGGTTAACAGCTCTTCTAAGTAGGTTGTAGAGGTCCTCGGGGACGACCATCTTAACCCCGTGCCTCTCCAGTATCTCCTCAACCTTCTGGTCTATTACCACCTTAGCTAGGGGGACCCCGTACTGGTCCCTAAGGATTACCCCGATCATGGACGGTGGGTAGCCCCTCCTAGCTAGCTCTACTACTAGGGCCTCAACCTCCTCAGGGGTGAACTGGACCCACCTAGGGGCTATACCGGTTAGAGGTCTTGTAGAGTGGGACTGACCCCTCTTCCTCCTCTTGTTCAGCTTCCGCACCCTACAGTCCTCAGCGATGGGGGCTTTTAAGCTTACAACCTAAAGCCCCACCGTTTGTCCC
>CAYTXX010000117.1:0-2048 GCA_964442165.1 uncultured Desulfurococcaceae archaeon
GTGCTCGTCCCCGAACTCCCTACGTAGGTCCTCCCTACTAGCTAGTATGTCGCTAACTACCTTCAGAAGCTTCAGTAGGGACTTAAGGTAGTCCCTCATTGTAGTAGGCTCAGACCCTACTATGGACCTGAAGCTCTCCGGGTATATGAGCCCCCTCTCAATCGGGTCCTCACTATAGTCAGGTTTTAGTAGTACGATATTGTTCCTCACGAGGACTACGTCCTCTAAGTCGCTTGGGGGTTCGCTAAGTGCTAGGTATACGAAGAGTATGGGGTTCTGCGTTTTCGCTAAGTAAGTCTTTAGTAGGTCCTCGATCTCCCGCACCCTATCCGTTAGTATTGGGAGTACAAGCGCGATCTTCCTCCCGCGCTTAAAGGACTCAGCTCCTACTAGCTGCTCAAGCTTGTGCAGAGCGTCGAAGTCTGTTGCTGCGCTATACTTCTCCCTCAGGAACTTCTGTATGTCGGGAACTAGAGCGTAGAACACCCTCCCATCAGCTGTCTTACTTAGGTACGTCGATACGCTGAGTAGGTCGCTGGTAGCGTTTAGGATATCTGCAGCTACCACGCTCTGGGAGGAGAAGAGTAGGGGGTCGTAGACTAGTACTGGTAGTTCGTCAAGCTTCGGGTAGAGTCTTATAGCATCGCTAGTCCTACTTCCACGACCTGGTATCGTGTAGAGCCATAGAGTCCCCGAGACAGCCCCCTTTACTAGGTTGTAGATAGCCTGCCTACTTAGAGGCTCTGTAGACCAGAGAGCGCTCTCCAGCTTAGTTACGTGAGACTTAACGTCCTGCTCGTATATCCTCTGGAACTCGTTCTGTAGCTGCGCTAGCATCCCCCTTAGGAGCTCTGCCCTAAACCCCCTCTTAGTAATCGGGACTAGCCACGTAGTTAGTAAAGCAGCTGGCGGATCCCTCCTAAGCCTATCCCTAACCTCGTAGATGTACCTAACTAACCTAGCTACGTAAGCTAGTAGGTACCTAGTTAAACCGAGCCCTGGGTTAGCTGAAGCTATACTCACTAGTACCTCAACTAAGCAGGGGTGGAACGGGTAGCTATCCTGTACTCTACTCCTGAATACGTAAAGGTCACCGTACCTCACCTTTACTGCTGAAGCTAGGGTAGAGTCCCTCTGAGCTCTACCCTCCACCTCCAGAGCTACTGACTTAGCTACGTCTAGGACCTCCCTGGAGTAGGCGTTCTCGAAGAGCCTCCTCTTAAATACCTCAACAACATCCCGCTTAAACTCGAGGGGTGGTATGTACTCGTGGGCTACCCTACCTAGTACAGCCATTATCCTCCCAACGTACTCGGGGTGCTGTAAACCGGGTACTAGGGTACCCTCCCTGTACTCAGCTGGTAGGGTTACGACTAGGACAGCTCCAGGTGAGTCGCTAACGGCTTCTGCTAGGTTCCTGAGGAACGACTGGAAGGACTCCGCGTACCCTTTAAACCTCGCGTCTAGCCTAACTGCGAGCTCCATGTACTCAACAGCTTCATCGATCAGTATCAGCACGCTCCTACCTCGGAGTACCCTCCTTAGCTCATCCACCCTAGGTGCGTAGTGACCCTCATCAGATGCCCTCACCTCCTCGTAAGCACCTAGTAGGTAGCCTAGTAGCCCCCACGGTGTGTGGATCCTCAAGCCCTCAACCTCTAGAGGGCTATCCGGCCTCGGCGCTAGGGTACGTGTATCACCTACTATAGCTACGACCTGAAGCCCTCCGCGCTGCTTAATTACATCTACCGCGTGCTTCATAGCGTACGTGAACCTACTATCACCCTCTAAGTACCTTAGGACCTCCCCACCCCTCTCCCTAACTAGCTTAGCTAGGTAGTAGAGGGTTGCTAGTAGGTGGGTCTTACCGCCCCCTAGGTAGCTCGGTACTATGATCACCCTAGACGTTATCGGTAGCCTATTCCCGCGCTCGTCTAGGTATAGGTACGATACCCCAGCTAGCCCCCCGAATACCTTCAGTATCGCCTGCCTCATCGCCTCACTGAAGTAGGTCCTCCTAAGGAAGTCCTCGGGGTTGTACAGCGGGT
>CAYTXX010000118.1:0-1985 GCA_964442165.1 uncultured Desulfurococcaceae archaeon
CTCCCCGGTAGTGGATCCGTCACCCTTAATGAGGTTCCAGACCTACTACCTCCTAAGGGGTGTCTGGCTGAGTGGTGGTGCGATAAACAATGGAGCTGTAGCCGTAGACTACGTACTGAGGCTACTCTACGGGTCTGCCGATGGGAGTACCTACGAGGAGGTTTTCTCGGAGATGTCTAAGCGCGTAGCTACCGAACCGCGAGTTATCTCAGTACCGCTAATCTTCCCTGAGAGGCTGCCCTTCATATCCACCTCTAAGAGGATGGCTATAGCAGGTCTCGGGCTGGAGGTGGATAGAGTGGATGTAGTTAGGGGGGTTGTCGAGGGAGTGCTGATGCTCCTAGCCCTAATAGCTGAGGCCATGGGTGAGTGCGGGATTAGGTACGGTGAGGTTAGGGTAGGTGGTAAGCTATCCCAGTACTACTTCGTTAGGTACGTACTATCCAACCTACTGAGAGCTCGTGTGCTGTACCCTAGGGTCCCTGACGCAGTTCACGTAGGTAACTCCATGCTAGCACTTAAGGCTCTAGGAGCCTCCGGGAGGGAGCTCCAGCAGATCTTGGACAGCCTACCCTACCTAGCTGAAGTAGTAGAGCCCAGCCCTGAAGCTATTGAGGTGTACGGTAGGCTACTTAAGCAGTTCCTAGACCTAGTTAACAGGGTCTACGCCTCGGAGTAGAGCTCAGCTAGGACCTTCCTCAGAGCCCTCCTCAGAGTTACACTTACGGAGGGCTTACTACCGTTTACAGCTTCCGAGAACTCCTCCAGGCCCACCCTCCTAACGTCATCGAAGAACCCCTTCCTATAGGCTACCTCCAGTATGGTACGCTGCCTCTCCGTTAAGCTCGAGAGGATGCTTAGTAGAGCGTACCTCCTGTACTCCTCGAATACCTCACTCCACCTAACTCTACGTACATCGACCGACTCGTAGACCTCCCTCAGGGTATCGGAGAGCTTCTCGACCTTACTCGGAGGACCTGCTATGAAGAACCTCCTAGTACCCCTATCGTAGGTGTACATAGGTATTAGTGTAGAACCGGAGGAGTCTACGACCTCGTAGAAGGGGCACCTGTACTTAGCAGCTACTACAGCTACCGAGCTCTTCCCCCTATCTACGTGTACTCCGAGTAGGTTACGTCTAAAGGCTCTGTAGACCTCCCTAAACTTATGGATATCGAAGCTACTCAAGGCTATGGAGGCTAGGGTGAGGTACAGCTCCTCACTGATCTTTACCACTAGGATCCCTACGCGAGTACCTAGAGCCCGGCTTAAGGTTCCGAACATGCTGTTCTTAGTACTACCTACATAGAACTCGTAGAGGTGGAGCCTAGGTAGAGGGGACTGTGGGTGGCTAGCTCCACCTACCTCCTTAGCTGTGCTACCAGCTAGCATAACACCTTCCCGTATACTTCTGAAACGTAGCTTAAAACCTCAGAAAACCTATGCAGCTCTCCCTGTAAGCTAGGACGTACTCTCGTCAAGCTCTACGGTTCCCGGTCCTCGCGTGAGTAGCTAGAGGAGGTGCTTTCGAGGGTTAGGTCAGTGGAGGACCCATTAGCTCACAGCTCACCGGGGCGAAACTCATCACCTAGTTCTGAGCTGACCTCAGGTATACTAAGCTAGTGTAGCTTATTTTACTACACCCCCCTCTTCCCCGGGTGTCAGCGTGGTCTCCAGGGAGGAGGCTTTAGGTATTCTAACTAGGTACCTTAAGGATGAGAGGATGGTTAAGCACTGCATAGCTGTCGGGGCCGTGATGAGGGCTTTAGCTAGGAGATTGGGGGAGGATCAGGAGCTCTGGGGGGTTGTAGGGTTACTCCACGATGTTGACTACGACTACGTCGGTAGGGATATGGGGAGGCACGGGCTGGGGGCTCTGGAGATACTACGCGGGGTGCTCCCGCAGTACGCTTTGGAGGCTATAGCAGCTCACAACGAGCACAACGGCTTTAAGCCTTCCTTAGAGGAGTCAGCTAGGCTAGCCC
>CAYTXX010000119.1:0-1982 GCA_964442165.1 uncultured Desulfurococcaceae archaeon
CAATAGGTCTACGCTCTTTTCTTAGACCCCACCCCTAGAACCGCGGTGGGGTTGAAACTAGAGGTAGTCGTAGCCTACAGGCTAGCCGGTAGGTCCGAGGTACTCTACGCTCTTAAGTCCCTGTGCCGCAGTAGCTACAGCTATAGGGAGGCCTCCGAGGAGTACGGGGTTAGCCAGGGGGTTCTGGAGAACGCCTTCAGGGAGGTTTGCGAGAGTAGGTACCAGGTCTGCGCTAGGGTCCTACCTGAGGTAGTCGACGTAGCCCTCAGCTCTATACCCTCCCTAGTCTCCAGTACTACCTGCCTACTATGCGGTACTAGGGTACGTAACCCAGTACTCCACGTAGAGAGGAAGCACGGGGAGCTGGTTAGGTACTACGCTAAGGTACTTAGGGAGGCCTTCGCCGAGGCCTTCAGGAGGCTTAGGGTTGAGTAGCCGGGGGCTTAAGGGGCTTCAGCTCGTAGACGTCCTCCCTCCTGAGGCTTAGTAGGGGTAGCTGCCTCCTAACCTCCTCTAGGTAGTCTAGGTCTAGCAAGACCTCGGCGTACCTCTCACCTATACCTAGGTCCACGGCTACGACCCCCAGAGGGTCTACCGCAGCGCTCCTACCGGTGAACCTATCGCTGTACTGATTAGCTACAGCTACGTAGACGGTGTTCTCTATAGCTCTAGCCCTAGCTAGGGCGTGGAGGACCTCCTCCTTAAGGGGCCCCCTATACCAGGCTGCCGGTACGGCTACTAGCTCGGCACCTGCTAGAGCGTAGAGCCTGAAGAGCTCCGGGAACCTTAGGTCGAAGCACACAGCTACAGCTACCCTAGCTCCCGCGACCTCAACAACCGGTGAGGGCCTATCCCCAGGTACTACGTAGGTGGACTCGCGAACCCCTAGAGCATCCATTAGGTGGAGCTTCCTGTAGGTAGCTAACACAGCCCCACTAGGGGAGAGGAGTACGGAGGTGTTGTAGACCTTCGGAGGGGTCTCAGACCTCTCGAGTATTGGGGTGAGTACGTAGGTGGAGAACTCCTCAGCAAACCTAGAGAGCTCCTGTAGGAAGGGTCCGTCCAGGCCCTCCGAGAGAGCGTAGACCTCCTCCGGGCTAAGGCCGTCCGGTACGAACATCGAGTACTCCGGTAGGACCACTAGGTCCGCCTCAACACTCCTAACCAGCCTTCTAACCCTCTCAACGTTCCCGAGCTTGTTTAACCCAGATGAGAACTGGACTAACCCAACCCTAACCGACCTAGACGTAGCTTCACCCAGAGCTAACCCTAGGGCTGAGGTTATATAGTGGAGGGCGGTGGAAGCTGGGCTAGGGGGTTGGAGGGGACATACAGGGAGAGGATATACCAGCTACTTAAGGAGGTAGGTAGACCTCTAACAGCTGATGAGATAGCCGTAGAGCTCGGCATAACGCCTTGGGAGGTTTATGAGCACCTAAGGCATCTAGCTAAGTCGGTCTACAGCAGGAGTGGGGGTGGGGAGGTCTTACTGATGGCACCGCCGAGGTGCCGTAAGTGCGGCTACGTATTCAAGGACCTGGAGACCCCTAGGAAGCCCAGTAGGTGCCCTAAATGTAGGAGTCAGTGGATCGAGCCCCCGAGGTTTACCGTAGGTAGGGTCGGCTAAGGTTAGGATCTTTTAAGCATGCTAGCTAGGGTTAGCTGGAGCCTAAGGCCCTAGCCTAGGTGATGACCTCAGGCGGAGATGGGGTGTGATTGGATCAGCCTTGGCTACCCTACTCCGACAGCGCCTCGACGATCTCCCTAACTAGCCTCTCCCGCAGCTCCCCGCTCTTCACCTCCCTCAGGAGCATTAGCTTAGCTAGGACCTCTAGGTACCTGCTTAGGTTGCTTAGCTTAGCGTCTATCTCCCTCAGGGTCCCGGCTATGGACGCTAGCTGAGCTTCGAGGTGGGATAGCACGTGTACAGCCGTAGCTACGGCGTCCTCTAGGCTAACCACCTCCTCGTGGTGGTGCTCCTC
>CAYTXX010000120.1:0-1885 GCA_964442165.1 uncultured Desulfurococcaceae archaeon
AGCTAGCTCTACTACACGATATAGCTGAGAGCGTTATCGGGGATATAGTGAAGGCTGTTAAGGAGAGGATACCTAACTCTAGGAGTATCGAGGTGGAGGCCCTTAAGGAGCTCGACATGGGTGAGTACGCTGAGCTATTCGAGGAGCTAGAGCTAGGTAGTAGTGCTGAGGCCTACCTGATTGAGGTCTGCGATAACCTAGCAACCCTACTCCAAGCTGTTAGGTATGTAAACAGGGGGTACACCCAGGTCCTAGAGCTTGCTGAGTCAGTTAGGAGGAGGCTTGAGAAGCTGTTGACCTCAGGACCCCTACCTGGGGAGGCCCTAGCTGTACTGAGGAGAGCTGTATCAGACCTACTGATCTCCGGGGAGGTCTAGCTCTGAGCTTTTTAGCTCCTATAGGGCGTCTTACTAGGTGATGAGCTCAGCGTTAGTGATCCGTGATCTAACCTGTCTCAGCTGATAGCGTGTACTTAACTATGAACCTCACCATCTCCGCGTAGACCGTGGTCCTGTTACGTACCTTAGCTACGCCGTGCCCCTCATCACCTATCTCTATGTACACTACCTCCTTACCCAGCTCCCTCATCTTACCCACCAGCTGCTCAGCCTCGCTTACCGGGACCCTCGGGTCGTTCCTCCCGTGTACTACCATCAGCGGTACCTGTATCCTATCTAGGTAGGTTATCGGGCTGAGGGACATCATCACGTTGTACATGGTTTCCGGATCCCCGTACTCGTAGATCCTGTACTTCCTACGCCAAGGCCCCGTGTTCCTTATGAAGGTCACTAGGTTGACTATACCTACCCTCTCAACACCGCAGCTCCAGTAGTCCGGGAATAGGGCTAAGCTCATCAGTGTCGCGTACCCGCCGTAGGAGGCGCCGGTAATAGCTACCCTACCCTTAACTAGGAGGCCCCTCTCCTCAGCCCAGTCAACTAAGGCCCCTATATCCCTTAGGGAGTCCATCCTTCTCTCCCTATCGTCTAGGTGTACGAAGGTCTTCCCGTAGCCCGTTGACCCCCTGAAGTTAGGTAGTAGGACTAGGAAGCCCAGCCTGACGAAGACCTGCGATAGCATGTCGAAGCTAGGCCTAGCCTGGCTCTCAGGCCCTCCGTGTACTATCACTACAGCCGGGTACGGGGGCCTCCCAGCCTTAGGTCTGTAGATGAGTGCCGGGATCTTCGTACCGTCCCAGCTCTCATACCGTACGTGCTCCGGTACGACCATCTCCTCCATCCTCAGCCCGAACTTAGGTGAGTGAGTTAGTACCTGAGGTGCCGACCTAGGGATCGCTAGAAATACCTCATGACCTACCTTAGGCCCCGAGACGGAGTAAGCGATGCCCGCAGCCCCCCAAGATAGGTCTGCTATCACCCCTTGGGGTGAGTCCACCAGTACGACCTCCTCGAAGCTTAGGGCTGATGCGTACAGCTTAGAGAACCCCTCGTAGTTCTCTACGAAGGCTACGTACCTCCCATCCGGCGATAGGTCTATAGCCTCAACATCCCTAGGGGCTCTGTAGACGTACTCCCAGACCCCTCTACCTAGGTCGTAGACAGCTATATTCGTAAACTCCTGGTTGGAGTTCGTTAGGTATATGAACCTAGACTGGTCTAAGGGGATCGGGCTCCGGTTCTCGACCTCACCCTCGTGCTTAGTTAGGTTCCTAACCTCCCCGCTAACTACGTCGACTAGGTAGATGTCCCTATCTAGGTTAGTGTTTGAGTGAACTACGAGTACGTACCTCTCGGAGATCCAGGCGCTTACTGTGTTCATACCCTCTAGAGTAGCTACGGGGCCCTTAACGCCCCTCCCGTGTACGTAGAGGTAGAGGTCGAAGTCCACGCCGTTCCTAAGGTTAGAGGTAAACGCGTGTACAGTC
>CAYTXX010000121.1:0-1710 GCA_964442165.1 uncultured Desulfurococcaceae archaeon
ACTAAGTTGGTAAGCTTAAGGTCTGTAGAACCTCCCCGCTATCTAGGTCCCTTATCTCTACAGTACGCGTGGAGCAGTCTACTACAGCGTAGGTAGCTCTATCGGTAAGGTAGCCGGAGAGAGCTCCGGGATTGATCACGTACTTGAAGTTCACGGTAGATAGTACCGGTTTATGCGTATGCCCGTAGAGGACGATGTCGTAGTAGCCGCTGCAGGCTAGCCCCCGCACTACCCTCTCGGTAGTGGCCGGGGACTTAAACCCGTGTACCGCTATAGCTCTTAAACCGCAGATATCCATCTCAACCGGCTGCTCCACTACGTCCTCCACAACGGTCTTAAGGAGTAGGGGGTCCCCGTCGTTATTTCCGAGGACTACCGTAATTCTAGAGCCCCTCGGTAGCCCCTCAGCAAGGGCTCTCAGAGTGAACGGTGAGATTACATCACCTAGGTGTACTAGTACTACGGGCTCGCTCAGGGCTTCAACTACCTTGAGGAACTTCCGTACGTTAAGTAAGTTATCGTGAGTATCCGAGACTATTAGTACCCTCAGGTAAGCCCCTCGAGTACCGTACCGGGAGCCTAATAATTCTACACTCCTAGACTACCTGAACCTCCTGAATACCGAGGTTCTTAGCTACGTATGATGCGAACTCCTCAGCACCGCTACTCCTAGCTTTAACTACGTAGAGCTTCCTAGGTCTCACGCTCGATACGTACTTAACTAGGCCCCTGAAGTCTGAGTGATCGCTAAAGGCTACGTGCCAGGTTCTACCGGAGATCCTCCTAATGGGGTTCCGAAACTCCCACCCGCTTAGTATTAGGGTGCTGGCATCCCTAGACCCTGGGGTAGCCCTACTTGAGTGGTCTAGGTATACGTACCACCCACCCCTAACTACCTCCTGGGACTCCCTACTACCAGCAAGTATGTAGTCTCCCACCTTAAGCCCTAGGCTCTCGGCCTTCTTAGTCATCATGTAGACCTTAGGGGCTAGTACAAAGGGCGCGTCTATACCTCCCTGCCTTAGTAAGCCCATAACCTCGTTAACCTTACCGTAGTAGCCGTAGATTCTCACACCGCCTACGGTAAGTAGTTGCTTAACTAGGTCTACCAGTAGGTACTCGATGTAGTCGTCGAACTCACGTACGTAGCTAGGTCTACCGTATACAGCGTCTAGGACCAGTACATCAGCCTCCTCTACGGGGGTTCCATCTCCAGGTTTCTTAAAGTCGCTGCTGTAGAGTACCCTAGTACCCTCATCAGATTCCACAATAACCTGTACTGTACCGGGTATGTGTAGGCTCTTCAGAAACCTTAACCTAAGGTCTCCGAGCCTAATCGAATCCCCCACTTCTAAGCTTACAGCATTCACCGTAGAGTACCCGAATACTTGGAGCCAGTTAAGGGTTAGCTGAGTAGCTACTATCCTATAGGAGCTCCTAATGCTTTCGTGTAGGTTTACAGTGTGATCGCTATGTATATGAGTTACAACCCTAACCTTCTGGGGTACGTAGCTATGCCCATCGATAACTACGCTCCCAGCAACGGTTATACCACCATCGCTTCCAACTACAACGCTCGGCAGCTTCTGCTTCTCAAGCATTCTCAGCAGTCCTCACAGAGCTCTGCTTAGAGGGCATAAAAACTAGCTACACCAACACCTCTAGGTGTAATACTGAGAGGGTTTCCCCGAGGTAAACACTTGTAGTTAG
>CAYTXX010000122.1:0-1694 GCA_964442165.1 uncultured Desulfurococcaceae archaeon
TATCTTGAACCTGCTCTTCAGCTCCTTAACCATGGTGTAGGCTGTGTAGGGGTCTAGGATACCGGCCATGTCCTTTATGGTTATCATGTCGACCTCTAGAGCTACTAGCTCCTCAGCGAACCTCATGTAGTACTCTAAGCTATGTACGGGGCTTACGGTGTAGCATATAGCTCCCTGAACTATAGCACCAACGGACTTAGCCTTCCTAATGCTGGTAACTAGGTTCCTAACGTCGTTCAGCGCGTCGAAGACCCTGAATATATCGATGCCGTTCCTGTAGGCCACTTCAACAAACTTCTCGACTACGTCATCCGGGTAGTGCCGGTAGCCAACTAGGTTCTGACCCCTTAGAAGCATCTGAAGCTTAGTCCTCCTAACCCCCTCCCTAATGATCCTTAACCTCTCCCACGGATCCTCCCTTAGGTAGCGTACAGCTACATCGAAGGTAGCCCCACCCCAGACCTCGAGGCTGTAGAAACCAGCTCTATCTAGCTTATCTAGTATGGGGACCATGTCCTCAGTACCTAAACCTAGTTGCCAGCAGAGACTGATGAGCATCCCTCAACGTAGTGTCTACTATCTCCACCATATCCCGCACCCAATAACTAAGCTACCTCAAGGGAAAATAGCTACAGTATAGCTGGCGTAACACTACCTCCAGCACGTACTGCGGCTTCGTTGGCGTGCTGAGGTAGGTTAGTGGTAGTTTTTAAGCATAGGTAGCCCTTCTATAGAGGTGTTAGATTGGGTAGGAGGAAGAAGAGGAGGAAGGTAGTTAAGGTAGTTAGGAGGTTACCTAAGATATACCAATGCCCTGCCTGCGGGATGATAGCCCTTACCGTAGGTATGGAGGAGGTTGAGACGGAGTTCGGGCTCTCTAAGGTTGCCCACATAGTCTGCAATAACCCCTCCTGCTGCTTAAGGACTGAGCTCTACGGCCTCCCCCTAATATTCGAACCCGTAGACGCCTACTCCAAGTTCGTAGACCTGTACAACGCTGGCAAGGTAGGTGTTAGGTTTGAGTGCTTCTCTGAAGGTGAGGAGAGAAGAGAGGGTGAGTAGCTACATAAGGAGGAAGATCGGCGAAGGTGAGACACTACACTTCACTCTAGTAGACCCAGCTAAGGTTAGCAGTACTGAGGAGTTGGAGAGGGTCTCCGCTAAGCTTGCTGAAGCAGGTACGGATTGCTTCATGGTTGGAGGCTCCATAGGGGTCTCCGAAAGCGATGTAGATGCTGTAGCCCTAGCGCTGAAGAGGACCGGGCTACCCGTTATAGCCTTCCCCGGAAATGTAAGCGGGGTATCTAGGTACGTTGACGCAATACTCTTCATGTCCCTACTCAACTCGGAGGACCCGTACTTCATCATAGGTGCTCAGGTAGCTGGAGCACCTCTAGTAGCTAGGTACGGGATCGAGGTACTACCAACAGGCTACATAATAGTAGGCTACGGAGGTGCTGCAGGGCACATGGGTAGAGCTAGGCCCATACCCTACGAGAAGCCTGAGATAGCCCTAGCCTACACACTAGCAGCCTACATGCTGGGCATGAACTACATATACCTAGAAGCAGGCTCCGGAGCACCGAAGCCAGTACCACCAGAACTAGTAAGGATGGTTAAGAGAGTACTACCCAACGTAGTACTCATAGTTGGGGGAGGTGTAAGAACCCCGGAGGTAGCTGTAGAGCTAGCTA
>CAYTXX010000123.1:0-1655 GCA_964442165.1 uncultured Desulfurococcaceae archaeon
AGGAGCTCTCCGACCTGGTGTTCTCGGGTAAGAGGAGCCTAGCCCTAGTACTAGGTGGGGGGATAAGCAAGCACCACACGATATGGTGGAACCAGTTCAAGGGTGGCCTAGACTACGCAGTCTACATAACCACGGCCGTAGAGTGGGACGGGAGCTTAAGCGGCGCTAGAACTAGGGAAGCCATCTCCTGGGGTAAGGTCAGCCCGAGAGCTAAGCACGTAACGGTGCACGGTGACGTCACCGTACTACTACCGATAGTAGTGGCCTACTTACTAGACATACTCTAGCTACCTACGGGGATAGTACGCCCGCACCTTAAACCTACGAAGTAGGGTTGCTGTAGTACCGTGTGCCACCGCTTCCCCGAGATTTAATACCCTTTAAGCCTCTTTTAGCTCGGTGTTGGAATGTGCCCACAATCGTACTTGGCGAGAAGCTCTATGAGAAGCTCTTGAGGGAGGCCAAGGTAAGGGATGTCGCTGTAGAGGAGCTAGTTATTGAGGTTCTCGCTAGGCATCTCAATGTGGTCCTGGATTCCCAGGACAGGGTTGAGCTTCACCTAAGGCTCTGCGAGAAGTACCTAGAGGAGGCTGAGGAGCTACTTGCAAGAGAAGACTACCCCCAGGCCTCGGAGAAGATGTGGGGTGCCGCGTCACAGATGGTTAAGGCTATCGCTACTAAGGAGGGCGTAGAGCTCAGGAGCCACCGGGACCTGTGGGCGTATATCGATGAGCTCTCCGAGAAGCTTAGCGATAGAGAGATTAGGTTGCTGTGGCGGACGGCTAACTCCCTACACCAGAACTTCTACGAGAACTGGATGCCTCCAAGGGACGTTAAGTACGCGTTCGAGGATGTGAAGAGGCTTATTGAAAAGCTAAGAAGGTTTCTACGAGCCTAGCCCCGAAGGGCGGGCCTTCGCCTATGGCGAGTACTCTATTAGGGAGCTTAACCTTTGTATAACTCCACGCAGCGCGGGCTCCTCTCGAGTGAACTCCTTAGGAGCTACTAATCCCGCCCGGGGTGGTGCGGCGGCCGGGATTCGAACCCGGGATCTCCGGCGTGGAAGGCCGGCGTCCTAGACCAGGCTAGACTACCGCCGCCGTAGGATCATCCTTTAAAGCCCATATAAGGCTTACCCCACCGAGTCCTGGGGGGTTGATTGGGTGTAGAACTCGGGGAAGTCCCCAAGTACCTCTCGGAGCTTGAGGTAGCTAGGGGGAGCTTGCTTAAGGTAAGTAGGGACGTAACCCTGCTATCTAAGAGGTTGATCTCGTACTCCATTAGGGGCCTGAGGAGCGAGGCCTACGAGGTCAGGGAGAGGCTTACGGCTACGTACCGCGAGCTCCTAGCTCTAGTCTCACAGTACCCGGAGCTTTACTACTCGAACCTCTTCTACTCCGTAGCCTCCGAGTATGCTGAGGCTGTGCAGCTACTCAGCGTAATCTTCGAGGGTAGGCTGCTGACCGCGGAGGAGCTCGGGGTCCACCCTGTACCCTACGTACTCTCACTAGCTGACCTCGTGGGGGAGCTTAAGAGGGCCTCCCTCGAGGCCCTTAGGAGGGGGGTCTACGACGAGAGCTTGAGGTACCTGGACGTAGCCGAGGGGGTCTACGAGGCTCTGGAGTCCCTGGGGGTGTCCGACGCGGTGGTCCCGG
>CAYTXX010000124.1:0-1564 GCA_964442165.1 uncultured Desulfurococcaceae archaeon
GACTACGACTAACTTAGCTGAGGCTGTGAGCTCGGCTGACTTCGTTATAGAGGCTGTCTTCGAGGACCTTGAGGTTAAGAGGAAAATCTTTAGGGAGCTAGATACCTACGCACCTAAGCACGCTGTACTAGCTAGTAACACCTCAACCCTTAGCATCACCGCACTAGCTGCAGCTACCTCAAGGCCCGATAGAGTTATCGGTATGCACTTCTTCAACCCACCGCAGGTTATGAAGCTAGTTGAGGTAGTGAGAGGTCTTCAGACATCAGACGAAGCTGTTGAGGTAGTTAAGGGGCTGGCCGAGAGGTTGGGGAAGGTCCCGGTTCTCTGCAAGGACGTCCCAGGCTTCATAGCTAACAGGATAGGTATCATAGGTATTCTAGAGGCTATAAGGCTCTACGAGCAGGGCATTGCCTCGGCAAAGGATATAGATACAGCTATGAAGCTAGGGTACAACTGGCCCATGGGACCTCTAGAGCTAGCTGACTTCATAGGGCTGGATGTACTCCTTAACATAGCTGAGGTACTCTACAGGGAGACCGGTAGCCCAGCGTACCACCCACCGACAATACTTAGGAGGCTGGTAGCTGCCGGTCACCTAGGACGTAAGAGCGGTAGGGGGTTTTACATCTACTGAGGTGGTCCCCCTGACCTCAGGGAGGCCTAAGTACGTAACCTACGAGAAGAGGGACGGCATAGCCTTAGTAACTCTAAGTAGGTCGGAGAAACTTAACGCCCTCTCTAGGGAGGTTCTAGAGGACCTCCTCGAGGTTCTAGAGGCTATAGGTAGGGACCCGGAGGTTAGGGCCGTAGTTATAGCGGGTTCCGGTAAGGCTTTCTGCGCTGGAGCTGATGTATCTGAGTTTACGAAGAACCTACCGGAGATTAGGGAGTTCATAGACCTAGGCCGTAGGGTCTTCGAGCTACTGGAGACTATGGATAAGCCTGTCGTAGCCGCGGTCCACGGATTCGCCCTTGGGGGTGGCTTCGAGCTAGCCCTATCCTGCGACCTGGTAGTAGTTGCTGAGGGTACTCAGCTAGGCTCACCTGAGATAAACCTAGGTATAGTACCGGGGTGGGGAGCTACCCAGAGGCTACTAGTTACCGTAGGCCCCTACAAAGCTAGGGAGCTGGTCCTACTAGGAGATAGGATCACGGCCGAGGAGGCCCTAAGGCTCGGCATAGTCAACAGAGTCGTACCAGCTGATAAGGTACTAGAGGAGGCCCTAGCAATAGCTAGGAAGCTAGCTGAGAAGAGCCCGGTAGCCCTATCCGCAGCTAAGAGGATCATAAACAGAAGCCTGAAGACCCTGACCTCAGCCGGCCTAGAGATAGAGCGTAGCGCGTTCATAGCTGTAGCGTCCACGGAGGACGCTAAAGAAGGTGTTAGAGCGTTCCTAGAGAAAAGAAAGCCCCAGTGGAGAGGTAGGTAGAGTTTGCTGTCTACAAAAGCTTTTTACTGGCCTCCTCCTCGCCCTTCAGGGCGGAGCTTTCGGTTGTAACTTGATGAGTTTACCCGGGTCTATGGGTGTTATTTTAGGGGTCTGGGCTTCATAGGGGTTTA